>CAYOJR010000097.1:0-8044 GCA_964404335.1 uncultured Aquabacterium sp. | reverse complement strand
CTCACGCTCGAACACCTGTCGGGCAACTTCCAGCGGCTGCGCTTTGCCAACCACACCATCAAGTGGGAGCGACACACCGAATTCACCCGTTACTCCCTGGTGCAGGCCCTGCCCGAAGACGCCCTGACCCATGGTGATGACGACACCCTGATCCAATCGCTGGTGGTGGACCCGCAGTGGCTGGCGAGCATCCCTGGGCGCACCGTGGCCGCCATCATGATGGCCATGATCGAGGGTGATGTGGATGACGTCGAAGGCATGCGTCAGACCGGTGCATCGTGGATCGAAGGTCGGGAGACCATGGCCTCGCTGCTGGGTCTGCGTCGCTCCTGCGTCATGACCGACTTCCGGCTGCGAGACAGCGGCTTCGAACACCTGCTGGTGATCTCGCCGCCGGGCACCACCGAGCTGCGCGTGGGTCGCATCTCGCAACGCCTGCTGGAGCTGGAAACCTATCGCCTCATGGCCCTGCGCGGCCTGCCGGTGGCCAAGGAGCTGGGGCCCGTGCTCACACGCGCCGAATCCCAACTGGCCGAGATCATGGCACGCATGGAAAGCGCCGACGCCTCGGACCAGGAGTTGCTCAACACCCTCATTGGTCTGGCGGCACGCATCGAAAGGGCCACGGCCACGCACATGTACCGGTTCTCGGCCACCATGGCGTACCACAGCCTGGTCGTGCAACGCATCGAGCAACTGCATGAAACGCCCATCCCCGGCACGCAAACCGTGGGTGAGTTCATGCTGCGCCGTCTGTCACCTGCCATCGCCACGGTGCAGGCCACCTCGCAACGGCTCAGCTCCCTGTCGCAGCGGGTCGAACGCGCCAGCGCCTTGTTGCGCACGCGGGTGGACATCGCCACCGAGTCGCAAAACCAGATGCTGCTGGAAAAGCTCACCAAGGGGCAAGAGTTGCAACTGCGCCTGCAATCGACCGTGGAAGGCCTGTCGATCGCGGCCATTGCCTACTATGTGGTGAGCCTGATTCTGTACGTGGGCAAGGCGGGCAAGGCCGCCGGCCTGCCACTCAACCCCGAGATGCTGGCCGGCGCGCTGATTCCGCTGGTGCTGGCGGGCGTATGGTGGGGCACCCGGCAGATCCACAAGAAGCTGACCCACAGAGACGGCCTCTGAGCTCGGTCCCACACGACCCGCTCGCGGCAACTGTCTTCAATCCCAGCGCCAGGACCAGATCAGGTCGGCCGCGTTGTCCACCCCCGCCTGCAGCCGCAACGTGAAGCGACGTGCCAGGGTGTAGATCAGCTGCCAGTTGCCACCGGTGGCGTTGAGGTTGCGCTCGTAGCCCACATACCAGTAGCGCGACACCTGCTTGCCCACGTTGACCACGGTTTCGCGCACCGCGCCATCGGTCTGACGCACCGAGAACTCGTCCAGACCCAGCATGCCGATCAGGTTGTCCGACGGAGACGCGCCCTCACCGGACAGCAAGGCCACGGCGGCGGTCTGCAGCAGGCCGATGTCAGCGCCACCCAACCCCGTGGGCGCGCGCCCGAGCACCAGCCATGACAGCTTCTCGGTTTCGGACATCGCCGGCTCTGAATACAGGCGGATGCGCGGATCTTGCGCGGTGCCTGTGATCGCCACCCCCACCTTCACATCGCTGTTGCTGGCCGTAGGCGACTGGGCACGCATGGCCAGAATGTCCAGACGCGGATTCTCGATCGGCCCCGTGAAGGCCAAGGTTCCCCGGTTCACAACCAGCTTTTGCCCATAGGCCGCAAAAGTGCCGCTCTCCACACGGATGGTGCCGTTCAAGGTCGGTCGGTTGGACGGCGTGGTCACCTTCACGTTGCCCGTCAGCAAGGCATCCAGGCCCATGCCTCTGATGCGCAGGTTCTTGCCCAGGTCCACATCCAGATTGGCGATGAGCTTGCGCTGAGGCTCACGCTGTCGGGCCCCGTTCGCGCCATCGCCGTTGACCTCCCCCAGCGGACGCGCGTTTGCCGGACGATTCACCACCATCACGTCATCGCCCACGGTGGGCGCGGAAGACTTGCTGATGTCGATCAGGCCCTCGTCCACGCGCACGCGGCCTTCTGCCTCCATGGTCTCGGTGCCCAAGGCCGCATTGACCACCCCGCTGATGACCACCCGGCGGTCCACCCGCTGCAGCAGCGGGAAACGGTCGGCCGTGAGACTCAGGCGCGCTTGAGGCAGGTCACCGAACGTGGCCTGTCCCTGCGCTGTGATCAGACCACCCGCCGAGCCGCCTCGCGCCTCGAAGTGCTCCAACACCACCAGGTCCCCCATCAGAGACATGCGCAACTTGCCATCGCTCAGGTTGACCCCCATCAGAGCCTGTCCGGCCCCCAGGTTGTCGCCCACCACCTGACCGCTGTAGCGTGGTGCACCCAAGGTGCCCGCCAACGCGGCCTTGGCCTGGACCTGGCCACTGATGCGCCAGCCCGCCGGAATCCAGGTGCCCCACGGCCGCAGGTTGCCGATGCTCAGGTCCAGCTCGCCTTGCAAGGGGTCTGTGCCCTTGGGACCGGCCATGGGGTCGGCCGCTTGCACCACCTGCCGCCCCGCCAGCTTGCCCAAGGCTCGGCCTTCGAAAGCCTGCGTCATGGTCCAGGTGCCCTGGCGAGCTTGCAGCGTCACACGGGCGTCGCGAATGCCCAGGCGCTGCGCACTGTTGCCTTCGATGGTGGGTTCGGACAGGCTGATGTCGCCCGACTTGCGGTGCACGCTGGCGTCCACCACCCAAGGGGCGCTGCGCTGGTGCGTGAGCTTCAAGCCGCCTTCGAGGATGAGATCGCCGCCCCAGCCGGCTTTGGGCTGCCACCGTGTGAGCAGTTCGGGCAGGTTGAACGCCTCCAGGGTCACTTCCAACCTGGCCACGCCCACCGGATCACGTTCACGGTCGGCCCAGATCCAGTCCGCCGCACGCAGATGCAACATAGCGCCCATCAGGTTCAAATGGGTGGCGCCCACGGTCACACTCTCGGTGCGATCACGCTGCTGCCACCGCACAGGGGTGGGCTGCAAGCGCAAGGCCTCGCGACCGGGCGCCTCGCCAAGCCTGACCACCAGATCCTGAATGCGGCCCTGCCAATCGTGCGCCCCCTCGCTCCAGTGCAGGCCTCCCTGCAGGGCCAGATCAGCGTTCAGACGCTCGGCCTGAGCCTTGCCTGGTTCAGCGTCGGGATCTGATGGCGTGGAGGAAGTCGGTGCCTGCCGGGTCAAGGTGGCCCGAACGTGAGCTTCGTGTGCCTGCACCGATCCGCTCACGCGCACACTGGCGTCCACCAGTTCCACGCTCGGGGCCCGCACCTGCCGAACATTCACCAGTGCTTTCACCGGCGAGGCCGGGGTGCGCGCATCCACACCCCACTCGGCCTGTACCGAGGCGACCGAAACCCCATCCCCCTCCTTCGGCAGCCAGTGTAGGTCTGCCACACGCACCTGACCTTCGCTGCTCACGCGGGGCCACAAGCCTTGTCCCTGCGCGGTCAGGCTCACCTGACCCGTGATCTGGCGCGCCCCGGCCAGCGCCACCAGCGGCTGCAAGGCCTGCAAAGCGCCAGCGTTCACCTGCGCCTGCCACTGCGCTGAAGCGGCGAACTTGGGGCGCCCGGCAGCATCGGGCTGCCAAGGCAACTGCATGCGGGCCTGCGCCAGATTGCCCGCTGCATCGAGGTTCACCTCCAGGCTCATGAGCTGCTTTTGCCGTGGCGACTGCCACAGCACCGCACCCTTGAGCGGCACGCCCGCCAGCCAACTGGGCGCCAAGGTGGCATCCAACTGTCCGCGCCAGGCGGCATCCACCTCAAACCGTGCCTGCGCTGACAGCGCATTGCGTCCAGCCGCTTCCACAGGCCAAGGCAGCCACAGTTGTGGATCAAAATCGCGCACCGTCAACTGCCCCCTGGCCTGCCATGCCAGTGCAGGCACCGGTGTCGGCTTGGGCGCCGATGTTTGTGTGGACTTCGGCATCGGTGCCTGCGCATGTGGCCACTGCCACTGGGCATCGCGCAGCTCTGCGCTCGCCCCTGCCGATGCCAGCAGCAGACGCGTCACGTTCACCACACCGGGCGCATAGCGTGCATCCAGACGGGCTTCGACCGGGCGCTGGCCCACGGCCATGCTGCGGGCACGCTCAGGCTGCGCGTTGGCCGGGCCGTAGTCGCCCTCCAAGCGGCCCACCAGGGCAGCGGCGGTGTCGCGCCAGGCAGGCGTCTGACCCTCAGGCGTGGGCAGGGGAGACAAGGTCACATCGCCCCGCAAACGCAGCGCCGGAGCCAGGCTGTGCAAGGCCTGCGGCTCCAGTTGCGACACAGCCAGGCGAAGGCTGCGACCCTGCCCCCACCCGCCCTTGAGGGTCAATTGTGTCGGATCGCCGCCCTGCACACGGGGCAAACTCAGCTGCCAGTCCAGTTGCACGGCCGCCAAGACGTCATCTACCGACCGGGCCTCCATGGCCCGCGCCACTTGCCATGTTCCTTGCCACGCACGCACCGGCACACGCCCATGGTCCCAGGCACCGCTCTGGCGGTTCTGCAAGTCCACGCGGCCATGCAGATCGGCACGGCCCTTGCCTTGCGGCGCCATGTCCACGCTCCCATGCAACGCGGTGCGAGGCAGGCTCGGCTGAATATCGGCAAGGTTCAGGCCATCGAACTGCGCCTTCAGGCGAGACACCGGCCAGGGCGCAAATGCCTGCACCTGTGCCTCGGCGAGCAGAGACTGTGCGGCCTGCTCGCCACGCTGCAAACGGGCTTGCGCTGTCACGCCCAAGTCGATCAGTGCACCGCTCAAACGCACATCGGTCTCGGCCCTCAGATCGGCCGAGACGGCCCCCGACGCCTTCAGGGCCGCGTTCACCTTCATGCCGCCACGTACACCCACGTCGACCCGCCCTTGCACCTGCCAGTCGCCCCAACTCAGGTGCTTCAGGCGCAGGTGGTGACGTGTCGGCAGCAAACCATCATGCAGAGCAAGCGTGGCATCCAACCCCTTCAAAGGCAAAGCCCCGACCAGATTGCTGGCGAACTCGCCCACCTGCACGCGGCCCAGGTGCACCGACACCGGCAAGCTCAGATCACGCGGCGCGACCACAGGGGCAGGCGATGCCGGCCCCGCAACCCAGTTCAGTTGCACACGCCGGGCCTGCAGGCCTCGCGCTCGCACACCCACCCACCATGCCACTTCCATGTCGGGCACCAAGGTCAAGCCCTGCCAGGCAGGCGCCTCCAGAAGCAGCGCGCCGCCACGCGGCAGGCCCACCTCCACCCGCTCGGCGTGGAAATCACCCAGCAAAGCCCCCTGTGGCGCTGTGACCCGCACCCCCAGGTCCGCCAAGGCTCCCAACACCCTCTGGGTTGCCCACTCGGTATGTGCCAGCCCCCACACGCTCGCCAGTGCCAGCAGCAACGCCCCCAGCAAGACCGTGATCGCCCACATCCCCCTCCGCAACCAACGCCACCCAAACCGCCCGGTCGAGGACGAGGCCCCAACCACCGGCGATGCGCAGGGCTGCTCCCTCTCGGCAGAGACCGAACTGGGCGTCGAACCTTGGGGCTGCAACTCGCTCACAGGCTGATCCCCACGCTGAAGTGCATGCGCCACTTGCCCGTGTCGGCGCCGCGCGCCAGATCCAGACGCAGCATGCCCACCGGACTGCGCCACCGCACCCCGAACCCATAGCCAGCTTTCGGACGCAGCTCTCCCATGCGCTCTGCCGCATCACCCGCATCGACAAACACGGCCCCCAGCAGGCTCGGCATGCGCGGCAGGATTGGGTGGGCCAGCTCCACGCTGCCCGTCACCATGGCGCGGCCACCGATGGTGACCCCCTCGCGCGTCACACCCAGAGATCGGTAGGCATAGCCACGCACCGAATCATCGCCGCCTGCGCGGAACAACAGCGTGTCGGGCACGCTCACGTCGTCACCCGCAGACACCTGCCCTGCCTCGGCACGTGCCGTCAGATGCCAATTCAAGGGCAAAGGGCGATAGGCCGTGACCCGCCCGTAAGCACGCACGAAGGTGCCTGTGTTGTCCAGCGCCGAATAGGTTTGCCCCACCGACAGCTCGGCGAGCCCGGTGTAGCCACGGGTCGGCAGCAACTGGTTGTCCACATGGCGCCAAATCCATTGCCCCGTGCCGCTCAGGGCCGAAGCGTTGGACACCACCACGCCACTTTCAGACGTCACCCGGGCGTGCTGGTACTCCAGGTACTGGGTCCGCTCCCGCACTTCCCCCTCTTGCAGGCGCCCCACGCGGACACGTTGACTGGTGGTCCGGGCATCATCGCTGTCAAGCAGCCTTGAGGCCTGTCCGGAGAGCAAGCCCCGCACGCGCCCCGGTCGAGGGTGTGAAGTCAGGTCCACCTGACCGCGCGACTCCCGCTTACCGATCTGCAAGGCCGCCTTGGCCTGCCAGCCCAAGCCCCACAGATTGCGGTGCAAATGCTCGCCCGACACACGTGGGCCGGTGTCACTACTCACACCCACACCCACCGTGGCAGCCTGCAAAGGCATCTCGCGCAACTGCACGACGACTGGCGTGGCGTCGGCCTGTGAGGGGTCGAAGTCGGTGGCGACAAAGATGTTCTCGAACAAATTGAGCTTTTGAATGCGCTCCTGCCAATCGAGCACCAGCTTCTCTTCGTAAGGATCACCCTTCTTGAACGGCGCCAGGTTCAGCACCGCCGAGGCCGGCTGGCGGCTCAACCCTTCCACCCGGATGTCGCCAAACGCAAAAGCCGGCCCGGAGTCGGCCACCAGAAAGGCCTTGGCGGTGCGATCGGTCGCATCCACCGTCACCGAAGTACCGCTCCATGAAGCCGTGGGATAGCCCTTCGCCCGCAGTTGGGCCAGCGCCGCATTCTTCGCCGATGACCACACACCCTGACGAAACACTTCGCCCACAGGCAGGCCCCAGTCGCGCATCAGATCATCGGCCAACGCTTTTGCCCGCGCATCTCCATCGCTCAGCGCCACATCGAAAGCACCTTCGTAGATCATCTGCACCTTGCTGACGCGAGTGCGTTGGCCGGGGTCCACCTTGAGGGTGACCACGACGGGCTGGCCCTCCACCTCGTCGTCAACGCGGGTGGTGATCTGTGCCCCGAAATAGCCCTCCGCCTCCAACAGGCTGCGGGCCTCATCGGGTGCCGAAATGACCAGACGCCGCAACTCGTTGCGGCTGATGCGCAGTTTGTCGTTGTCGGCCAGTTCACGCTGAAAGCGCGCCAACTCCAGGTACTCGGTGAGCAACTCATCGAGCGGCGCAGGCGCATCCACCTTCAACTGCCAGACCAGCGCCGGAAAACGACGACGCGCCGCCGTCGCGCCCCCCGCCGAGGCAGGCGTCGTCGTGACGCCAGGTGACAGCGGCGCGGCCTCGCCCCCTTCAGCCGGGACACCGGCAGGCGGCGTATCGGGCATTGCCGATGGCGCCGGCCCCACGCCCTGGGCCAAGACCCATCCCGGCAAGCAGGCCCAGACCAGCACCAGGCTGGGCCAGCGACTGCGCACGCGCACCGCGTCTGGTCTCATTTGCTCAGCAAGCGCATGGCACTTTCCAGGCCCTGCAGGCTCATGGGGAACATGCGCCCGCCCATGAGCTGGTGCATGATCGACACGCTCTGGCGGTAGTTCCACACCCCTTGCGGCTCCGGATTGATCCAGACATGGTTGGGAAAGGCGTTCGTCAACCGCCCGATCCATTCGGCCCCGGGCTCTTCGTTGTTGTATTCCACACTGCCGCCGGGCTGCAAGATCTCATACGGACTCATCGTGGCATCGCCCACAAAGATGAGCTTGTAGTCCTTGTTGTACTTGCGGATGATGTCCCAGGTCGGGATCTTCTCGGTGAAACGACGGTGGTTGTTCTTCCACATGAAGTCATAGACGCAGTTGTGGAAGTAATAGAACTCCAGATGCTTGAACTCGGACTTGGCCGCCGAGAACAACTCCTCCACCCGGTGAATGTGGTCGTCCATCGAGCCGCCCACGTCCATCAGCAACAGCACCTTCACGGTGTTGTGACGCTCGGGCACCATCTTGATGTCCAGCAT
>CAYOJR010000096.1:6830-8079 GCA_964404335.1 uncultured Aquabacterium sp. | reverse complement strand
ATCCAACCCGGCTTCTCGGTCATGGCCTGGTGAACCAGCGAAACAATCTGCTGATAGCGGGTATCGAGGCCCAGCCGCTCAATGGCCATCCACACAGGGGCACCCATGTTCAGACTTCCCGCCACCACCATTTGCCCGGCTTGCCTCGCAACGGCGCGCGACTCTCCTGTCAGAAGGGACTCGTCCACATCGGTTTCACCCATGAGAATCTGCCCATCGGCCGGAAAGGCCTGCCCGACTGCAATCCGCACGCGGTCGCCGTGCCGCAGAGATGACAAGGGGGTGGACTCGGTGGCCACACTCGAGAGGTCTTCGTCGGCGTTGACGGCCCGCTCCACCGCCTCCGGCAGGCGCACACACATGCTCTCCAGAGACTGGGTGACGCGTTCGCGCGCACGCGACTCCAGCCAACGCCCGGCCAGCAAAAAGGTGACAAACATGGTGAGGGAATCGAAGTAGGCCTCGTGTCCGAACAGATCCTGGCTGCCAAAGGTGACGCCTGTGCTGACAACGAACGTGCCCAGGATCCCGAGGGAGACCGGGGTATCCATCGACACCCTGCCCTGCCATGCCGCACGCCATGCCCCCTGGAGGAATGGCCCGCATGAAAACAGCATGACGGGCAGACTGAGCACCCAGCAGGCCCAGTTCATGAGATTCCAGAGATCGGGGGGGATGACGTCCTGCCCGGCGACGTACTGCGGCCAGGTGATCATCATGACCTGCATCATGCAGAACGCAGCCACGGACAGGCGCCAGAGCAGGACCCGACGTTCACGCAAGCGCTCGTGGCCGGCACGCGCCGCTGCATCAGGCCAGGCGCGGTAACCCACCTGCTGCACAGCCGTGACCAACTCGGAGAGCTTGACACGCGCCGGATCAACCAGGATGCGCGCACGCTGCGATGCAGACTGGACCTGAACCTCGGACACCCCGGGCACCTTGCGCAGCGCATCTTCAATGGTGATGGCGCAAGCCGCGCAGTACATGCCCGACAACCCCAGGCCAATGCGGCGCTGGCTGCTCCCAAGCGGTATTTCCACCACGCATTGCTGCAGCAAGTCAGGGTCATCAAGCCCCGCTTGCTGGGCAGGTGTGAGCTTGTCGGCAGTGGCGCCGCTGAGTTCGGTGACGGCGTGGTTCATGCGCTCGCTGCTACAGTGACGGCGGGTGAGCTCCCCTCTGCGGGGACTCAAAGACCCGGGTATGGCCTGAAATGGTCAAACCGAGACTCTAAACCGAATCAAAA
>CAYOJR010000096.1:4789-6730 GCA_964404335.1 uncultured Aquabacterium sp. | reverse complement strand
ATCGGCTTGATGCACCGCACGCAGATGGCGACCAACGAAGGCATGCTGTTCGTGTTTGATCGCCCAGGTCAACAATGTTTCTGGATGAAGAACACGCTGATTCCTCTGCAAATTGCCTTCGTGGCCGACGATGGGACCGTGGTGAACCTGGCCGAGATGACACCGAAGAGCCTGGACAGTCACTGCTCCACCCGGCCCGTGCGCTTTGTGCTGGAGATGAACACCGGCTGGTTCACCAAACGCGGCATTCAAGCCGGCAGTCGGTTGCGCGGCGAACCTTTCGGCACACCGCGCTGAGCCCCACCACCACAGCTTCTGCTGTCATTGAGTTTTGGCCTGGATGCGCTCGCGCAGCCTGGGCAGCATGGTGAGGGCAGCTTCACGCCCAGCCATGATGGACAGTCGCCGTGCACCAAAGTCGGCGCTTCCCACACCCTGCAACTTGGGGCGCATCACCACATCGGCTTCAGCCATCTCCCACTGGCTGATGGCATGTCCCATGATGCTGAATGTCTGCAGCAGGATGTCAACAGCACCCTTGGTTGACTGGCCTTCCGGAATGGCGGAGATGTCGACGGCGATGATCACGTCTGCGCCCATCTGACGGGCGTAGCGCACAGGCACCGGAGAGACCGCTCCCCCATCAATGTACTCGCGCCCACCGATCTTGACGGGCGCAAACACTGCGGGCACGGCGCTGGACGCGCGCACGGCGGCCCCCACATCACCACGCCGAAACAGGATAGGCTGACCGCTTTGGAGGTCGGTGGCGACGATGCCCAAAGGAGGACGCATCGTTTCAATGGCGCGCCCGCCCGTGCTGCTGCGCATGAACCGAGCCAGCGCCTCGCCTTTGAGCAAGGAGCGCCCCGGAAACACCCAGTCGGTGATGACGGACTCATCGAGGGTCATGGCCATGTTCCCCAACTCGGTGGGCGTCTTGCCCGAGGCGTACAGCGCGGCCACCACGCTGCCCGCCGATGTCCCGACGATGACATCAGGCTTGATGCCGTTCTCCTCCAGCACCTGCAGCACGCCGATGTGCGCGAAGCCACGCGCCGCACCACCCCCGAGCGCAAGGCCGATGCGTGGCGGCTTGGGTGCAGGCTTGGGTTGCACCACCGGAACAACCGGGGTTGGCACGGGTGCGGGCGCCTGTCCTGGCAGCAAATGGCCACACGCGGACAAAAGCGAGAGCAAGCCCAGGCCGACAATCTTCGGCCAAAGGGTCTTATATGCATTTTTGAAATAAGTAACTTTCAAAAAAGTCCTTCTCATATATATAAACGGTGGATAGGATCCGACCCTGCCAATTGTGGCGCCTTCTCATCCGCCCTGCTCCATGAAGATCCGCAACCTTGACCTGAGCGACAACGTCATCAACGCCGAACACCAGGCGTTGGGCCTGCCGCCGGTCGAGGACGACATCAGCCATCCATCGCGCCACCCGGTGATGCGCGTGGCGGTGTGGGCCGTGGTTTTCCTGCTGATGGGTGTGGTGGCATTCCTGGCAACACGCCTGTTCAATGGCACGCACCAACTCACAGCTGGGGCGTTGATCACCGAGACCTTGACCGGAGACGCGTTCTGGAAAGCCGTGGCTGTCGGCTTGCTGGCTCAGACCGTTGACGGCGCCCTGGGCATGGCCTATGGCATCACTTCCAGCAGTTTCCTGCTGGCCACCGGATCCACACCGGCGGTGGCCAGTGCCAGCGTTCACATTGCCGAGGTTTTCACCACCGGTGTATCGGGCATCTCGCATGTCAAGCTGGGCAATGTCAACCGCAGCCTGTTCCTGCGCTTGCTGATTCCCGGCATGCTGGGTGCCTCCTTGGGCGCCTGGACGGTGTCCTCGGTTGACGCCACCATCATCAAGCCCTTCATTTCGGTGTACCTGTTCCTGATGGGGCTCTACATCGTCAGCAAGATTTTCCGCACCAT
>CAYOJR010000096.1:0-4689 GCA_964404335.1 uncultured Aquabacterium sp. | reverse complement strand
GGCAGCGTGATCGCCCTGATCAGTACCTACAATTTGTATCGGGCGCTCTACTGAGGCTTGACAGCCTCTGTGGATCAGCCCTTTTTTATTTCATCGACCATGTACCAGTACACCGATTTCGACAAGCAATTTGTGCGACAACGCGCTGCGCAGTTCCGCGACCAGCTGGAGCGCAATCTGGATGGCAAACTGGGTGACGAAGAGTTTCGTGCGCTGCGTCTGCAAAACGGCTGGTACATCCAGCGGCACGCACCCATGACCCGTGTGGCCGTGCCCTACGGCGAGTTGTCCACCCGCCAGATGCGTCAGCTTGCGCGCATTGCGCGCGAGTTCGACAAGGGCTACGCACACTTCACCACACGCCACAACTGCCAGTACAACTGGATTCCGCTGGAGCGCGCCGCTGATGTGATGGACCTCCTGGCCGATGTGGACATGCACGGCATCCAGACGTCGGGCAACTGCATCCGCAACATCTCGACCGATTACCTCGCTGGGATCGCCTCCGACGAGATCGTTGACCCACGTCCGTATTGCGAGGTGATTCGCCAGTGGTCGAGTCTGCACCCGGAGTTTGCTTTCCTGCCACGCAAGTTCAAGATTGCCGTGACCGGTGCCACCGACGACCGTGTGGCCTCGGGCTGGTATGACATCGGCCTGCACATGCTCAAGAACGAAGCCGGAGAGGTGGGGTTTCGCGTGTTTGTGGGCGGCGGCATGGGCCGTACACCCATCATCGGCACGCTGGTGCGCGAGTTCCTGCCTTGGCAGCAGATTCTGGTCTACATCGAAGCGATCATGCGGGTTTACAACCGCCACGGTCGTCGCGACAACTCGTTCAAGGCCCGCATCAAGATTCTGGTCAAGGCACTGGGCGAGCAGTTCGCCAAGGAAGTCGAAGCCGAGTTTGACGCCATCCTCCATCGCGATCTGGGTGGCACCAACCACCTGATTCCGCAGGCGGAGTTTGATCGGGTCGCGGCATGCTTCACCTACCCCAGCAGCGTGCAAGCCGTGGAAGGCCCGGTGTGGACGCCGCCCGCCGATGCGCCAGCCGGCTTTCTGAAATGGCTGGAACGCAACACGGTGGCACACCGCGTCAAGGGCTATCGGGTTGTCAACCTGTCTCTCAAGCGTGTGGGACAGGCGCCCGGCGATGTCACCGCAGAGCAAATGGATGCCGCCGCCGATCTGGCGGACCGCTTCAGTTGCGGCGAGTTGCGTGTGAAGTACGACCAGAACCTCGTGCTGCCATGGGTGCGTGAATCCAACCTGCTGGACGTCTGGCAGGCCGCCAAGGCGGCCTCGTTTGCCACGCCCAACATCGGCCTGCTGAGCGACATGATTGCCTGCCCTGGCGGCGATTTCTGCGCGCTCGCCAATGCCCGTTCGATCCCGATTGCCAACGCCCTGATCGAGCGTTATCAAGACATCGACGAGCTGGAGGATCTGGGCGAGATCGACTTGCACATCAGTGGTTGCATCAATTCCTGCGGACACCACCACAGCGGCCACATCGGCATCCTGGGCGTGGACAAGGATGGCAGCGAGTGGTATCAGGTGACGCTGGGCGGCGCCGATGGCTCCAGCGGATCGCCCAACGCCGTACAGGGCAAGGTGATCGGGCCATCGTTTGCGGCCGACGAAGTGGTCGACGTGGTGGAAGCCGTGCTCGAAACGTACAGCAGCATCCGGGCCAGCAACGAAAAGTTCCTGGAAACAGTTCGACGCGTGGGCATTGACCCATTCAAGGTGGCCGCCAACGCCGTGCGCCGCAGCACCTCCAAAGCGGCCTGAGCCCCACTCACTCATTCCACCCGAATTCAGATTTCATCATGTCTCAACCCACGCTTGAATTTGTCGTGCCGCGTACCGATCCCTGGCGCAAGCTGGAAGGCGAAGACGGCCCGATCTCGCACCCGAAACCTGCCCAGCATCTGCTGCTGACCCTGGCTCAGTGGCATGCCGTGCGCCAGACCTGGCCGTCTGAGCTGGCGGTGGGGGTGAGCTTTCCGCACGACCACGGCATCGAAGAACTGGCCGAAGATCTGCCCAGACTGGCGCTGGTGGAACTGCAGTTTCCGAAATGGACAGATGGCCGAGCCTACAGCCAGGCGCACTTGCTGAGAGCGCGCTACCGCTTCACAGGAGAAGTGCGCGCCTCGGGTGATGTGGTGGCCGACATGATGCCGATGCTGGCCCGCACCGGTTTCAGCTCGGTGGTGCTGCGCGCCGATCAAAGCCGCGAGGTTGCCGAACGAGCCCTGAAGCTCTTCGCCCATGTGGGCCACTACCAGGGCGATGTGAGCGAGCCTCAACCGCACTTCGCACGCACGGCCTGAGGCCTCTTGTCGCCAGACCCAAGGATTTCTCCATGAGCGACTCTTCTTCGATTGACCTGTCCTCACCGCTGGGCGGCCCCGCTCCAGCGGGCTCGGCCATCGGTCTGTACGCCAAGGCCAGCCCCGAGTTTGACGCGAGACTGGCCGATACAGTGGCGCTGCTCAAGGCCGCTGCTGCCGAGCACCCTGGCAAGGTTGTGCAAGCCACCAGCCTGGGCGTGGAAGACATGGTCATCACCGACCTGCTTGCCCGCCATGGCATCGACATGGCCATCGGCACCCTCGACACCGGCGCGCTGCATCCTGAAACGGTAGCCTTGATCAGCACGATTGAGCAGCACTATGCGCCGCAGGGCATCAAGGTCGAGGTCTACAAACCCGTGGCCGATGCCGTGATCGAGTTCGTGCGCCAGAACGGCGAGAAGGCGATGTACGAAAGCATCGACCTGCGCAAGGCCTGCTGCGGTCTGCGCAAGCTCGAACCGCTTTCACGCATGCTGGAGGGTCGTACGGCCTGGATCACTGGCCTGCGTCGGGAACAAAGCAACAACCGGGGCGGCATGCTCGCCCGCGAACTGGATGACAAGGGGCGCGCAAAATTCAACCCGATGATCGACTGGACGTGGGGCGAGGTGTGGCATTACGTCAAAACCTTCAACGTCCCCTACAACCCGCTGCATGACCAGTTCATGCCCAGCATTGGCTGCGCACCGTGCACACGTGCCATCGCGGTGGGTGAAGACTTCCGCGCCGGCCGCTGGTGGTGGGAAGACGAGAAGGCCAAGGAATGTGGCCTGCACGTTCACAAGTGAACGTCAGCCTGAAGATTCAAGAGTGAGAAAACAATGAACGCCCCTTTGAATGTGAACCAACTGCTGGCGGATGTGGACCACCGCCACCTCGACGCGCTGGAAGAAGAGGCCATCTTCATCCTGCGTGAAGTGGCTGCCAGCTTCGAGCGTCCGGGCCTGCTGTTCTCCAGCGGCAAGGACTCGTGCGTGGTGCTGCACCTGGCCGAGAAGGCCTTCAAGATGAAGAACCCGGAAACGGGCAAGCTTGAAGGCAAGCTGCCCTTCCCGCTGGTCCATGTGGACACCGGCCACAACTTCCCGGAAGTGATC
This sequence comes from uncultured Aquabacterium sp., assembly GCA_964404335.1. Classification (GTDB taxonomy): domain Bacteria; phylum Pseudomonadota; class Gammaproteobacteria; order Burkholderiales; family Burkholderiaceae_C; genus Aquabacterium. The sequence continues at coordinate 1,226 of CAYOJR010000096.1, read as the reverse complement.
GAGTTTCGCGAGCAACGCGTGGCCGAGATCGGTGAGCGCCTGATCGTGGCGCACATGGAAGACTCCATCAAGCGTGGCACCGTGCGCCTGGCGCACCCGCTGGAATCGCGCAACGGCCACCAGACGGTGACCCTGCTGGAAGCCATCGAAGACAACCGCTTTGACTGCCTGATCGGCGGTGCCCGTCGCGACGAAGAGAAGGCCCGCGCCAAGGAGCGCATCTTCTCGCACCGCGACAGCTTCGGCCAATGGCAGCCCAAGGAGCAACGCCCCGAGCTGTGGAACCTGTTCAACACCCGCATCAAGCCGGGCGAACACTTCCGCGCCTTCCCCATCTCGAACTGGACCGAGCTGGACGTGTGGCTCTACATCGCCCGCGAGAACATCCCGCTGCCCGGCATTTACTTCAAGCACCCGCGCCAGGTGATGCGCCGCAAGGGCCTGCTGGTGCCGCTGACCGATGTGACACCGGCGCTGGAAGGCGAAACCATTGAAACGGTGGACGTGCGCTTCCGCACCGTGGGTGACATGACCTGCACCTGCCCTGTTGAGAGCGATGCCGCCAACCCGGCAGACATCGTCGCTGAAACCCTGCACGTGACCGTGAGCGAGCGTGGCGCCACCCGCATGGACGACCGCACGTCCGAGGCCTCGATGGAGCGCCGCAAGAAGGAAGGTTATTTCTGATGAGCACCGTGATTCACAACGAAGCCAGCGAAGAGCTGGCTCACAAGGCCCTGCGCTTCCTGACCGCTGGCAGCGTGGACGATGGCAAGAGCACCCTGATCGGCCGCCTGCTGTTTGACAGCCGCGCCATCCTGGCCGACCAGCTCGACGCGCTGGAAAAGCGCGCTGCCGGCGCCCCGATCGACCTGTCGCTGCTGACCGACGGCCTGGAAGCCGAGCGCGAGCAAGGCATCACCATCGACGTGGCCTATCGCTACTTTGCGACCAAGACCCGCAAGTTCATCATTGCTGACGCTCCTGGCCACGAGCAGTACACCCGCAACATGGTGACGGCTGCCGCCGGCTCGGACGCCGCCGTGGTGCTGGTGGACATCACCAAGATCGACTGGAAGGCGTCGCCCGTGCCGCTGCTGGCGCAGACCCGTCGCCACAGCCTGCTGGCCAACCTGCTGCGCGTGCCGAACATCGTGTTCGCCATCAACAAGCTGGACGCCATCGAGCAGGACACCGAAACCGCGTTCAACAACGTGAAGGCCTCG
>CAYOJR010000095.1:0-8121 GCA_964404335.1 uncultured Aquabacterium sp. | reverse complement strand
TGGCGAGCAGCACGTCGCGCGCCAGCGTGGACTTGCCGGAGCCGGACACGCCGGTGACGGCGACCAGGCGTTGCAGCGGCACTTGCACGTCCACGCCCTGCAGGTTGTGCAGGCGGGCGCCTTTGAGGTGCAACTGGGGCGTGCCGGCGTCCACCGCTCGGCGGCCGATGGCCTGGCCGTCGGCATCGACCCGCAAGGGGTGCTGCATGGGGGCGCGCAGGCAGCGGCCCGTGACCGAGTCGGGCGCGTTCATGATGTCTTGCACGCTGCCCTGCGCGATCACCGTGCCGCCGCGCACGCCGGCACCCGGGCCGATGTCGATGACGTGTTCGGCGCGGCGGATGGTGTCTTCATCGTGTTCGACCACGACCAGGGTGTTGCCCTCGGCGCCCAGGGTGTGCAGGGCGTCGAGCAGCAGCTGGTTGTCGCGCGGGTGCAGGCCGATGGTGGGCTCATCGAGCACATAGCAGACGCCCTGCAGGTTGCTGCCGAGCTGCGCGGCCAGGCGAATACGTTGGGCCTCGCCACCCGACAACGTGGGCGCCGCGCGGTCCAGACTGAGGTAGCCCAGGCCCACCTGTTCCATGAAGGCCAGACGCGATTTGATCTCGCTGACGATGTCACGCGCGATGGTCGCTTCGCGGCCATCGAGCTTGAGCTTGTCGGCCCACTTGCGGGCGTCCTTGACGGCCAGGGCCGACAGCTCGGCAATCGACTGGCCGCGCAACTGCACGGCCAAGGCGACGGGGTTGAGGCGCGCGCCGTGGCAGGTGCCGCATTCGGCGTCGGTCACGTCTTCCACATCGGGTTCGGCAAAGGTCTGCTCGCGGCCCGATTCGCGGCCTTTCTTGTCGTCGGGCTGCGAGTCGTCCATCACCTTGCGCTGTTCGCGCGTCAGGGCCAGGCCCGTGCCCACGCAGTCGGGGCACCAGCCATGCTTGCTGTTGTAGCTGAACAGGCGCGGGTCCAGCTCGGGGTAGCTGGTGCCACAGCTCGGGCAGGCGCGCTCGGTGGAGAACACCTTGACGCGGCCCATGCGCAGCGTGGACTTGCCGGTGGCCAGCGCCTCGGCCAGGCCTTCCAGTCCGGTGATGAGGTGGACCACACCCTTGCCGTGCTCCAGCGCCTGAGCCAGCAGCTCGCGCAGGCGCGGCTCGTTCTCGGGGGTGACCACCACGTCGCCCACGGGCAGCTCGATGGTGTGTTCGCGGTAGCGGTCGAGCTTGGGCCCCTTGGCGGTGCCCCAGCCGGCCGTGGGCAGGAACTCGCCGTCCACGCGCAGGTGGTCGAAGCCCTTGCTCGATGCCCACTTGGCCAGCTCGGTGTAGAGGCCCTTGCGGTTGACGACCAGTGGCGCCATCAGACCGATGTGCTGGCCGCGGTAGTCGCGCACCCATTGCGCTGCAATGGCCTCGGGCGTTTGGGGCAGCACGGGGATGGGGTGACCGTCTTCGTCGACGCAGGTGGTGCAGTGCTGCGTGCCCAGCTTCATGAACAGCAGGCGCAGGAAGTGGTGCACCTCGGTGGTGGTGCCGACGGTGGACTTGCGGCCGCCGCGCGACAGGCGCTGCTCGATGGCCACGGTCGGCGGGATGCCATAGACCGCATCCACTTCGGGGCGACCGGCCGGCTGCACCAGCGAGCGCGCGTAGGCGTTGAGCGACTCCAGATAGCGACGCTGGCCTTCGTTGAACAGGATGTCAAACGCCAGCGTGGACTTGCCCGAACCCGACACGCCGGTGATGACGTTGAACTTGCCGCGCGGGATGTGGACGCTCAGGCCCTGCAGGTTGTTCTCGTGGGCGTTGACGACCTCGATGCTGTCGTGGCCCGGCGCGGTGGCGGCGCGGGCGCGGCGCTCGTCGCGGCGGGCCTTGATGAGGGCTTGCAGCGAAGGACCGTCTTCGGTGGTGTCGCGGCCCAGGTGGTAGGCGGGGGCTTTTTCAGCGACCTGCAAGACCTGCGCGGCGTTGGCGGCCTCGCCTCGGTCGGCCGAGGCGGGAGGTTCGGGCAATGCGGGCACAGCCAGGCCCAGCGCCTGTTCGTACTCGCGCAAGGCGATGGCGGTGTGGGTCTGGCCCAGACGCAGCTGCTCCGGCGGTCCGTAGGCCACCAGCTGGCCACCTGCGTCGCCGCCTTCAGGACCGAGTTCGATCAGCCAGTCGCACGCGCGGATCACATCGAGATTGTGCTCGATCAGGATGATGGAATGACCCGCGTCCAGCAGCTTCGCAAAGGCGCGCATCAGCTTGGCGATGTCGTCGAAGTGCAGGCCCGTGGTGGGTTCGTCGAACATGAAGAGCGTGCCCTTGCGGGCGAGCTTCTGGCGCGATTTGCTGGCCTGCTGCGCGGTCTCGACCAGGTGGCCGGCCAGCTTCAGACGCTGCGCCTCCCCACCGGACAGCGTCGGTACGGGCTGCCCCAGCTTCACATAGTCCAGGCCCACATCGGCCAGCGGCTGCAGCGCGCGCACCACGTCCACGTCCTGCGCGAACAGGCGCACGGCTTCGGCCACGGTCAGCTCCAGCACGTCGGAAATGCTGAGCTTCTTGTTCAGGCGCTCGATGGTGACCTCGCGCACCTCGGCGCGGAAGCGCGTGCCATCGCAGTCCGGGCAGCGCAGGTACACGTCGGACAGGAACTGCATCTCGACGTGCTCGAAGCCCGAGCCACCACAGGTGGCGCAGCGGCCCGTGCCCGCGTTGAAGCTGAAGGTGCCAGCGGTGTACTTGCGCTCGCGCGCCAGCGGCGTCACCGCAAACAGTGTGCGCACCGCATCGAACGCGCCCACATAGCTGGCGGGGTTGGAGCGGGCGGTCTTGCCAATCGGCGACTGGTCGACGAAGTTGACCGCGCTCAGCCAGTCGGCACCCAGCAGCTCGTCGTGTTCGCCGGGCGAGTCGGTGGCCAGGCCAAAGTGGCGCAGCAGCGCGGGGTGCAGGATGTCCTGGATCAGCGTCGATTTGCCCGAGCCGCTCACGCCGGTCACACCTACCAGGCGCTGCAGCGGGAACTCGATGTTCAGGTTCTTCAGGTTGTGCTGACGCGCGCCCTGCAGGATCAGGCGTGGGGTGTTGTCCTGTACCGGGCGGCGCAGTCCCAGGCCGATGGTGCGGCGGGCGCCCAGGTAGGCGCCGGTCAGCGTTTCGGCCCGCTTGAGCTCATCGGGCGAGCCATCGAAGACGATGCGACCGCCCTGGTGACCGGGGCCAGGGCCCATGTCGATGACACGGTCGGCCGCCAGCATCACAGCGGGGTCGTGCTCGACCACCACCAGCGTGTTGCCGGCATCGACCAGGCGCTGCATGGCCACGTTGATGCGGTCCATGTCGCGCGGGTGCAGGCCGATGGAGGGCTCGTCCAGCACGAACAGGGTGTTGACCAGCGAGGTGCCCAGCGCGGTCGTCAGGTTGATGCGCTGCACCTCGCCGCCCGACAGGGTGCGGCTTTGCCGGTCCAGTGTCAGGTAGCCCAGGCCCACGTCCACCAGATACTTCAGGCGGGTGCGGATCTCGTCGAGCAGCAGTTGCAGGGCCTCGGCATCCTCCTGATGGGCCAGCGTGACGAAGGAGAAAAAGCGCTGCAGCTGCGAGATCGGCAGCAGCATCACGTCGTGCAGGTTCAGGCCGGGCAGGGCTTCGAGCACCTCACGAGGCAGGGCGGCACCGTGGGGTTTGAAGCGCTTGGCCGGGGCCAGCACCGCATCGGCGTCTTCGCGCGAGCCCAGGCGCCACAGCAGCGACTCGGTTTGCAGGCGCGCGCCTTCGCAGGTGGGGCAGGGCGTGTAGCTGCGGTACTTCGACAAGAGCACGCGGATGTGCATCTTGTAGGCCTTGCTTTCCAGGTACTCGAAGAAGCGCTTGATGCCGTACCACTGCTTTTGCCACTGACCCTTCCAGTTCGGGTCACCGTCGAGCACCCAGGCTTTGTGCTCGGGCGTCATCTGCGACCAGGCCAGGTCGCGCGGCACACCGGCTTCGCCCGCGTACTTGATCAGCTCTTCCTGGCACTCGGCCCAGGCGGGGGTCTGAATCGTCTTGATCGCGCCACCGCGCAGCGTCTTCTTGGCGTCGGGGATGACGAGGCCCCAGTCCACGCCGATGACGCGGCCAAAGCCCCGGCAGGTCGGGCAGGCACCGGCCGCCGAGTTGAACGAGAACATGCCCGGTGTGGGGGCGCTGTAGCGGCGGCGGCTGTCCGGGCAGTGCAGGCCAGCGGAGAAGCGCCACAGCTCGGGTTCGTCTCCACCTTCAGGCAGGGCATAGACCGTGATGTGGCCGCTGCCGCGTTTGAACGCCACTTCCAGCGCCTCCATCACGCGGGGGCGATCCAGATCGGCTCCACTCGGATCGGCACCGATGCGGAAGCGGTCGGCCACCACATCGAGCACCAGGCGCTCGTCGTCCTCCAGCTCGGTGCTGGCGGCATCCTTCGTTTTCTTGCTGGTCTTCTTTGCCGCAGGCTTCTTCTTGGCGGGGGCGCCTTCCTCGTCCAGCGAGGCCGCCACCTGCGCACTGGTCAACGCCGCCGAGGGCAGGTCACGCGCCTTCTCCACGCGCTGTGCCTGGATGCGCGAGAAACCGCTGACTGACAGCCATTCCTCCATCTGCGCTGGCGTGGTGTGGGCCGGCAGCACCGCACCAAAGGTGACCACCACGCGGCGTCCGCCCGGTGTGGCTGCACAGCGCCGCAGCAGCTCGGCAAACACCGACTGGGGCGTGTCTTCGCGCACCAGCTGGCCCGTGTCCTGGTCGAACAACTGCGCCCCGCGTGCGAACAGCAGCTTGAGGTGGTCGTTCAGCTCGGTCATCGTCCCCACGGTCGAGCGCGAGGTGCGCACCGGGTTGCTCTGGTCGATCGCAATGGCCGGCGGCACGCCCTCCACGCGGTCTACGGCGGGGCGGTCCATGCGGTCGAGGAACTGGCGCGCGTAGGCGCTGAAGGTTTCCACATAGCGGCGCTGGCCTTCCGCATACAAGGTGTCGAACACCAGCGAGGATTTGCCCGAGCCGCTCGGCCCCGTCACGACCGTCAGCTCACCCGTGTGGATGTCGAGGTCGAGGTTCTTGAGGTTGTGCTGGCGGGCACCTCGGATGCGGATATCGGACATGGGTCACCTTCTAAGGGTCAACCGCAACCAGAAGGGTTGCGGCGAGAGCGCGCAAACATTCTAGAGACGCCAGAAAGTCACGACTGTCCGGGGGGCAAATGAATGGACGACAAACCTTCGTCAAGGGGCTTGAGATAATCAAGCTCTGTTCGGGAGTGTGATTTGCGATTCGTGTTGGATCTGCTGTTGGGACGTGAGGCCAGGCAACGGGGCTATGTGCTCCGTACCCTGCTGGCGGCCATCAGCTACCTGCTGGGTGTGGTGATTGCCGAGGTGGCCCTGTCGATTGGCGTGGCGGACCAGGGGCCGGCACGGGTGTTTCAGGCTGCCGCGCTGATGGCCGGTCTCGTCAGCTACGCCATGGTGCGCTGGGGCTGGACACGCCACCTCAAAGATCCGGCCATGACCACCACGCAGATGCTGGTGGGGCAGACCATGGGTGTGGTGGCCTATGTCATGTTGCACGAGTTTAGAGGGGCCCTCATCGCCCTGGGCATTGCGGTCGCGTCCTTCGGGATGTTCAGCCTGTCTCGCAATCGTCAGTGGGCCACAGGTCTGTACGCCTTGGTCTCCATGGGCATTGGCATGCTGTGGATGAGCTCGCGCGACCCGGTGAATTTCCCTCCGCAGGTGGAAGCGGTGCACTTCATGATCCTCGTCACCCTGCAGGTCATGGCGGCCTTGCTGGGCGCGCAGTTCGGTGAGATGCGTCGACGTTTGCGCACCCGCAAACGTGAACTGGAGGAGGCCTTGGGGCGCATTCAGGAGCTGGCCAATCGCGACAGCCTCACGGGCCTGTACAACCGTCGTCACGCGCAGGAGATGGCCGACCACCATGTTCATGTGAGAGGCCGCAGCGGCCGCGAACTGGCCATTGCCTTGATCGACCTGGACCATTTCAAGCAGGTCAACGACCAGTATGGTCACGCCATGGGTGACAGGGTGTTGCAGACCTTTGCGCTGCAAGCCAGTCAGATCACGCGCGACGCCGACATCGTGGCGCGCTGGGGCGGTGAAGAGTTCCTGATCGTGATGCCGGACACCTCGGCCGATGGCGCGAGGCTGCTGGTTGAGCGCCTGCGCGAGGCGTTCGCCGGCGTGCGTGTCAGTGAAACCGAGCCTGACTTGCGGATCACCTTCTCGGCCGGCATCACGGCTTACCGGCCAGGGGAGAGCACCGAGCAGGCCGTGCACCGCGCCGACGAGGCCCTCTACGAGGCCAAGTCAGCCGGTCGCCACCGCAGTGTGGTGGCCTGACCCTGAATCAGGCCGGGGCTGGCTTGGAGCGGTGTCAGCGCACCAGCAGCACGGGCGTCTTGCACGACGCCATGACCTTGTTGGTCACCGAACCCACCACGAGGTTCATCAGATTGCCGTGACCGTGCGAGCCCATGATGATCAGGTCGAACTTGCCCTTGTCGGCCATCTTGGCGATGACGTCGGGGGCGTGACCGATTTTGCCCACGTAGGACGTGGCCATGTCGTGCTTGGCCGTGAACCTGCGGATGGGCTTGAAAATGGCCTCGGCCGTGTCGTCGTAGTAGGACTTGAGCTGATCGGCGGGGAACAGTGCGGCGGCGTGCGGCGGAATTTGCGGCACCACCGTCAGCACGGTGTATTCGTGCTGGCCCGTCAGCCATTCGTCGTGTGTGGTCAGCCAGGCCAGCATGCGCTTGGTGAATGAGCTGCCATCCACGGGGAGCAAGATCTTCATGGGGTTCCTCGGTTGTGTTGACGGAAAAGCTTGTCGTGCAAGCACAGCGATCAGTCTAGACCCGAACGCAGCACCTGCCATCGTATCCGGCTGACTCGTTTTTGTGACCATGACCGCGTGCATTGCTGACGACGCGGGTGACACCGCAATCGTGCGGGACCAGGTAGTCGTGCCGACAATGCAGATGACCGTGCAGCCACAGGGCCACGCCCGGCATGAGCGCGTCGTCGGCATTGCAGAAGCTGGCGGTGCCGGGCTGGCGGCCGTAGCGCGGGTCGGCGCTGCGCAGGCTGGGGCCAAAGTGGGTGATGACCACGGTGGCGTCCCAGGGTTGATCGCTGCTTGGCTTGCGGGCCAGTTCAGCGGCCAGCCATTCGCGGCACAACAGAGCTTCGGCGCGCACCGCCGCCGGGTCGAAGGGCTGGCCGTGGCGGGTGGACCGCATCACGTTGACGAAGTAGCTGGCCGCCCGCATGGCCTTGGGCCGCTGGGCCTCGCCGAACAGGTCGAAATCGCACCAGCGCGTGGTGCCCAGAAAACGGATCACCCGGCCATCGGGCGCGGTGACAAAGGCGGTTTCACGCTCGAGCAAGGTCAAGCCGAGCTGCGCCGCGCGCCCACGCAGGCCGGCGAGGGCCTCGTCCACATCACGGCGATCGAACTCGTGGTTGCCCGGCACAAAGAGCACCGGCACCGGCCAGCCCGCAAAGCGCGACAGGCCTTGCCAGCTGCTGTCCACGTCACCGGCCAGCACCAGCAGGTCGGCCCCAGGGGCTGGCGTGGGCGTGAAGTCCTCGGTCTCCAGGTGCAAATCCGACAGCACCTGGATCGTCAAACGACCGTCAGAACCGCCCGAGCGCAATCAGTTGGCCCCGTGGCAGTTCTTGTACTTCTTGCCGCTGCCGCAGTGGCAGGGGTCGTTGCGACCGAGCTTGGGGTGCTCGCGCACCACGGTCTCGACCTTGTGGCTCTCGGCCAGGCCGATCTGGGCCAGGTCCACCACGTCGAACACCAGGGCCTCGATGGCCTCGTCGAGGTTCTTGAGCGGGTGCTCTTCGTCCAGGGCCTTGGTCATGGCCTGTTGGGTCTCGTCCTGATCGGGCAGGTGGCGCCAGATCGAGTCCAGCAGGTCGGGCACGCCCGACAGCGCGGCTTCTTCCAGTTGCGGGAAGTTGGCCAGAGCCCACTCAAAGCCGGCAGCCCAGTAGCCGATGCCTTCCAGCGCGGCCTTGCCTTCAACCTGCTTGCCGTCGTCGTCTTCGATCATCGGCACGATGGGGTCGAACCAGCCGTCTTC
>CAYOJR010000094.1:3474-8239 GCA_964404335.1 uncultured Aquabacterium sp. | reverse complement strand
AGGCGGCCATGCGCGGCGAGATCACCGACTTCAAGGACAGCCTGCGCCGCCGCGTCGCCCTGCTCAAGGGCGTGCCTGCCGAGTCCCTGCAGGAGGTCTATGACCAGCGTCTGAAGATCAACCCCGGTGCGCCCGAGCTGATCAACGCGGCCAAGGCGGCCGGCTTGCAAACGCTGCTGGTGTCGGGCGGCTTCACCTTCTTTGCCGACCGCGTGCGCGAACGACTGGGCATGCACGAAGCGCACTCCAACACGCTGGAGATCGAAGGTGGCCTGCTGACCGGCCGTGTGCTGGGCGACATCGTGGACGGTGAAGCCAAGAAACAGCACCTGCTGAACCTGTGTGCACGCATCGGTTGCGACCCCAGCCAGTCGATCGCCGTGGGCGATGGCGCCAACGACCTGTTGATGATGGGCGTGGCAGGGCTGAGCGTGGCCTATCACGCCAAACCCAAGGTGCGCGAGCAGGCCATGGCGGCCATCAACGAGGGCGGTCTGGACCGCGTGCTGGCGTTGATGGCCTGAGAGGTCTGCCCCTAGATCAGGCCTTGGGCTTGTCCATGATGACAATGCCGTCTTCGTCGGCATACAGCCAGTCGCCGGGGCGAACCCACACGCCCTGGATCTGAACGGCGACATCGGTCTGGCCTTCGTTGCGCTTTTCGGTGGGTAAGGGCATCAGACCCAGGGCACGGATGCCCACATCGCACTCGGCCAGCTCGGCCGAGTCGCGCACGCAGCCGTCCACGATCACACCGGCCCAGCCATTCTTGGCCGCAGCCTTGCCCAGGTTGCCACCCACCAGTGCGCGGCGCACCGAGGCACCGCCATCGACCACCAGTACGCGGCCGTTGCCCGCAGAGTCCACCGCAGCCTTGACCAGGGTGTTGTCCTCAAAGCACTTCACTGTGCTGACCGGGCCGCTGAACTTGATGCGCTTGCCGTAATCCTTGAATACCGGGGGCAGCACGCGGAAGGCGCCGTCGGTGTCATTCTTGTGGTCGTCGCACAGGTCGCAGGTTGCAAAGTTGGTCGTCATGCTCAGGCATCCTCGAAATGAAGGTGAATCGAAATTCTGAGCCGAAATTGTCCACCCAGTTGGGGCTCGATCTGCGACGCCCGCCGCACTTGACCTCCGGCGCCTGCACCCGCGCACATTCTGAGTGCAGTCGCCCCACTGCCACCCCACAGGCTATGCGGAGATGCGAGACAATAGAGGGTTAATCTGAACCCACCTCGCCCACGTGCTGCCTCAGAGCCCGCCACCGCCACAGAGCCCCACGGCCACAACCAAAGCCCGCATCAAGATGATCGTGGCCTGGACCGTGGGCTTGGCGCTGCTCGCCTGGCTGCTGAGTCATACCCCGTTCTCCGAGGTGCGCGAGGCCATCACACGGCCCAGCATCGGGATCTGGACGCTGACCCTGGGCGGCCTGCTGTTGAGCTATGGTCTGCGCGCCGCACGCCTACAGGTGGTGCTGGCTCTCGACGACCACACCCGTGCACCCCGGCGTTGGCTGGGCCTGCGCACCGACTCGCTGCGCGTCATCCTGATGCACAACGCCGCCGTCAACCTGCTGCCCATGCGCGCCGGTGAGCTGAGCTTTCCCTGGTTGGCCTCGCGTGAACTGAGCCTGCCGCTGCCACGCGCTGTGGCCTGCCTGCTGTGGATGCGGGTGCAGGACCTGATCGTGCTGGTGACGCTGGGTGTGTTGCTGTGGCCGGGTGTGCCATGGACGTGGCGTGCGGCGGCCCTGGCCGCCATGGTGCTGGGCTGGTGGATCGTCAGCTGGGGCATGCGCCGCTGGTATGGCCAGCACCCGGAATCGCCCGACACGACGCCCAGCACTCAAACGGCCCCGGTCGGCAAAGTGAGCCAGCTGCTGCAGCGCCTGCGCCACGCCCTGCTGGAGCCTGCCCACCACCGCCCCATGGCCTGGTTGCTGACGCTGGCCAACTGGAGCGTGAAGCTGGCTGCGGGCGCCTGCCTGCTGTCGGCCATCAGCGGCAGCAACTGGGGCACCGCCTGGTCGGGCGCCCTCGGTGGCGAACTGGCCGCGGTCGTGCCCTTGCAAGGTCCGGCCGGTTTTGGCACCTACGAGGCCGGCGTCTGGGCCGGCATGGCCGCGCACCTGAGCGCCACGTCGCCTGCACTGGCCTTGGCCGTGAGTGCCGCCCTCGCGCTACACGTCTGTTTTCTGCTGTGCGCCGTCTTTGCCGGCGCCCTGGCCTGGCTGCTCAGCCGACTCCCCTCTACGCCCTCGCCTCAGCGTGAACACCCGCCTCGCGCGACCCCTTGAGCCGACGCACCCCATATGCTGGAAAATCGCACCATGACCACCTTCACTGCCCCGTCGGGCGACGTCCTGACCGACGTCCCACCGCACCGCCTCTCCATCGTTGTGCCGATGTACAACGAAGTGGACAACGTCGAGCCCTTCGTCACCGCCGTGCATGAGGCGCTGGGCAACTACCCCTTCGAATGGGAACTGCTGATCGTCAACGACGGCAGCCGCGACGGCACCCGTCAGAAGCTGGATGAACAAGCTCAGTTGCGTGGGCCACACGTGAGACCGATTCACCTGTGGCGCAACTTCCGCCAGACGGCAGCCATGCAGGCAGGCATAGACGCAGCACGCGGTGACGTCATCGTCACCTTGGACGGCGACCTGCAAAACGACCCGCAAGACATCCCCAAGCTGGTGGCCCGTCTGCTCAAGGAAGACCTCGATCTGGTGGCCGGCTGGCGTCAGAACCGCCAGGACGGCCTGTGGCTGCGCAAGGTGCCCTCCAAGATCGCCAACCGCATCATCCGCAAGATCACGCAACTGGAGTTCAAGGACCTGGGCTGCAGTCTCAAGGCCTACCGCGCCAGCGTGCTCAAGCGCGTGAGCCTGTACGGCGAGATGCACCGCTTCATCCCTGCCTGGATGGCCACCGTCACCTCCCCGGCACGCATGGCCGAAGAGCCGGTCAGCCACCATGCACGCACGCGTGGCGAATCCAAATACGGCATCTCGCGCACGCTGCGCGTGATCCTTGACTTGCTCTCCGTCAACTTCTTCCTGCGCTTTGCGGGACGACCCGGCCACTTCTTTGGTGGTGTCGGACTGGGCGTCTCGCTCGTTGGGGGCCTGATCCTCGCATATCTGGCTGCCCTCAAATTCAGTGGTGAAGACATCGGTGGTCGCCCGCTGTTGTGGCTGGGTTTTTTCTGTGTGCTCGGCGGTTTGCAGTTCCTCACCACCGGCGTGATCGCCGAGTTGTTGATCCGCATTTATTACAACCGTGGCGAGATTGCCCCGTATCACACCAGCCACACGGCCCCCCAGGATGCTGACCAGGCCTGGCATCACCAGAATGGACGCCCATGAGCCCAAGCAATACCATCACGGCACGCCGTCCGTCAGCCCGCAACGCCTCACGCTGGCCCAGCCTGTGGGGTGCATCCACGGCGTTGTTGCTGGCCTTCCTTGCAGCACTGTTCATCTACCGCATGTGGGTGGTGCAGTTCTCAGGCATTTCGCTGTTCTTTGACGAGGCCCAGTATTGGGACTGGGCGCAAGACCTTGACTGGGGCTACTACTCCAAGCCTCCGATGATCGCCGGCCTGATCTGGTTGAGCACCCAGCTGTTTGGCAACGGCGTACTGGGCGTGAAGCTGGTGGTGATGCTGCTGTACCCGCTGACCGCCTTGGCCATGATCGGCTTTGCGCGCGCACTGTGGCCCACCAGCGGTGGTGTGCGCACCGGCGTGGTCGCTGCCGCGTTGTTTGCCACGATCCCCACCGTGGGCCTGCTGGGCATGTTCGCCAGCACCGACGCCCCCCTCATCCTGTGCTGGACGCTGGCCGGCTGGATGCTGTGGCGTGCCCAGGTCACCGACCGCATCCGCTACTGGGCGGCCCTTGGCGTGGTCTGTGGCCTTGGTTTGATGAGCAAGTACACGATGGCCGCTTTCGCGATCACCGCCATCTGGGCCTTGTGGGGCATCCACGGTCCACGCCGAGGCTTGTTCAGGCTGGGTCCCTGGGTGACGCTGGCCATCGCCCTGGCCTTGCTGTCACCCAACCTGTGGTGGAACGCGCAAAACGGCTTTCCGACCCTGCAGCACACGGCCGAGATCACCACGCAGTCTTCCCGTGGAGGCGGCCTCGAACCCGTGCTGGTGTTCGTGGTGGGGCAGATCATGATGCTGGGCCCTGTTGCCGTGCTGGCCGGTTGGTGGTTGCGCCGTCGTCGTGGTCAGGCGCAGCCCACCGACAGCCAGATGGTGTCCGTGCCCGCCAGCCAGTGGGCCGCCACCAGCGTGCTGGACGCCACCCGTCCTGCGGTGATGCCCGATGAGGTGGCGACACCCCGCAAGGTGGCTGCGCGCAATTCACCCTACTACCTGGCGTCCGAGTCCAGCTTCCGTTTCCTGTGGGCTCTCAGTGTGCCACTGCAACTGATTGCGCTGGTGCAGGCGTTCCACGCCGACGCACATGTCAACTGGGCGGCCCCGTCGATGGTGGGCTTCACGATGTTGATTGCGGCCCGGCTGAGTCCCCCCCTGCTGCGTCTGGCCGATCCGCGCCCCACTGGATGGCTGGTGGCGGTGTTGTTGAGCAACATCGTGTTGACCTCCACCGCGCTGCACCTGCGCAACATGGTCGGCCCGACCCTGCCCTCCAAGTTCGATGTGCTGGTGCGCATGCGGGGATGGAACACCGCCTTCCAGCAGCTCACCCCGACCATACAGGCCCCCACCACCGTGGGCCTACCTG
>CAYOJR010000094.1:0-3374 GCA_964404335.1 uncultured Aquabacterium sp. | reverse complement strand
GCCTTCCAGCAGCTCACCCCGACCATACAGGCCCCCACCACCGTGGGCCTACCTGTGCTGACCGACCAGCGCCTGCTCATCACCCATGCGGCCTACCACTGGCGTGACCAGGGTGTTCGCACGCTGTACTGGAACCCCAAAGGCACGCGCAACAACCATTACGAAATGACGCACAGCCTGCCTGATCAGATGGGAGCGGACGTGGTGCTGATCACCAGCAAGCGCAATCCCTCACGCATCATCAGCCGCTTTGCAACAGCCCGCATGATGGGCTCGACCAGTGTGCCTGTGGGACCAGACCGCAAGGTAGAGCTGTACGCCTTCTTCCTGCGTGGCTTTCTCGGTTACGGTTTGAACCAGGACGAAGCCCCATCTACCGCAAGATGACAGAACTCCGTCACCACGAAACCGAAGGCAAGGAGGCAGCAGACGAGGTGAGCCTGCTGCGCCTGACGCACCTGCTCTGGGCTTTGTTCTTTTTTGCCCTGGCCCTGTTTGCCAAACTGCCGGGCCTGGACCTGCTGATCTCGGCACGCTACTACGATCCGGAATTGGGCTTCGTTCACCGCAACCACCCTGTGGTGGTCGCGCTGTATGACTGGACACCTTGGATCGGTCGCGGCCTGGTGATTGCCCTGGCGGTGTACGCCCTGGTTGCCCCCCTGCTGGCGCGCCACTTTCAACGACAAGGGGAACACAGCCTGGCCCGGCGCGCACGAGGCTCCTGGCGTCATCTGGCAACCATGGCCGTGGTCTGTGGCCTGCTGGGCCCCGGCCTCATCATCGAAGGCATCTTCAAGAATCACATGGGACGACCTCGCCCCGTGCAGGTGGTCGAATTTGGGGGCACCGACACCTACCAAGGCCCCTTTGTGCAAGGAGCCACGCCTGAGCGCAACCGCAGCTTCGTCAGCAGCCACGCAGCCGCCGGTTTCTGGCTGATGAGCCTGGGGCTGACCTGCGGACCGCTGTGGCGCCGCCGCTGGCTGCTCATCGGCATCGTGACGGGTGGCGTGGTGGGCTTGGGGCGCATTCTCCAGGGAGGACACTTTTTCAGTGACATCCTCTTTGCGTTCTTCACCGTGTGGCTGTCATGTGAAATCGTCGCTTGGCTCGACAAACGACGACGCAGCCGACACACTTGAGCCCCCTTGTGCTCGACCTTACTGGGGTCCCGCCCTTTCTCGTCCACACCGTTCACGAGACGCTACCGACCATGAACACCACCGACTCCGTTTCCTACGACTACGACCTGCAGGACGCCAGCGGCGCCACCTGCACGGCCCACGCCTGGGCCAAGGTACCCGCCCCCCTCGCCCCGCAAGAGAAGGAGCAGGTCAAGGCGCGCATCAAGGCCTTGCTCAAGGCCAGGAATGCCGTGCTGGTGGCCCACTACTACGTCGATGGTGATCTGCAGGACCTCGCGCTCGAGACCGGTGGTTGCGTGTCGGATTCGCTGGAGATGGCCCGCTTCGGCCGTGATCATTCGGCACAGACCCTGATTGTTGCCGGCGTGAAGTTCATGGGTGAATCGTCCAAGATCCTCAGTCCTGGCAAGCGCGTGCTGATGCCCGACCTAGATGCCACCTGCTCACTCGACCTGGGTTGCCCGGCAGAGGACTTCATCAAGTTCTGCGATGCCCACCCCGACCGCAAGGTGGTGGTGTATGCCAACACCAGCGCCGCCGTCAAAGCGCGCGCCGACTGGATGGTGACCAGTTCGTGCGCCTTGTCCATCGTCCAGCACCTCAAGGACCAAGGCGAAAAGATCCTCTGGGCGCCCGACCGTCACCTGGGTCGCTACATCCAGAAGCAGACTGGCGCAGACATGCTGATGTGGAACGGTGCCTGCATCGTGCATGACGAGTTCAAGGGGGTCGAGCTCCACCTCGTCAAGAAAGAGCACCCCGATGCGATGGTGTTGGTGCACCCCGAGTCGCCCGACAGCGTGGTCGCACAGGCTGATGTGGTGGGCTCCACCTCGCAACTGCTCAAGGCTGTGGTCGATTCGGATGTGCAGACCTTCATCGTGGCCACCGACAACGGCATCCTGCACCGCATGCGTCAGCTCGCACCCGAGAAGACCTTGATCGAAGCCCCCACCGCTGGCAACAGCGCCACCTGCAAGAGCTGCGCCCACTGCCCCTGGATGGCCATGAACTCACTGCAAGGCGTGCTCGACTGTCTGGAGCAAGGTACCGGCGAGATCACCGTGCCCGAGGACATCCGCGTCAAGGCCCACGGCTGCATTGACCGCATGCTCGACTTCGTGGCCCGCAACCCCGCTGCCATCACCCAACCTGCCCAGGGCTTTGTCCCCAACATCGGTGCAGCCTGACCGAACCCATTGCGATCACCCCATGTTCGACCACAACGAAACCCTGCAAGAAGCCCGTGAGCGCAATGTGCGCGACGCCCTGTTCGAAGACGTGGGCGTGTGCGACTGGACCGCACAACTGGTGCCCGCCAACCAACGCGTGAAAGCCCGCCTGCTGGTGCGCGAAGAAGCCGTGCTGTGCGGCCGTGACTGGTTTGAGGCCTGCCTCCTGCAACTCGACACCAACGCCCGCATTCAATGGGCCTACGCCGAAGGCGCCTTGATGGCCACCAACACCGAGGTCTGCCTGATCGAAGCCGATGCCCGCGCCATGCTGACGGCCGAGCGCCCCGGCATCAATTTCCTGCAGACCCTGTCAGCTGTGGCCACCCTCACCCACCGCCACATGAAGGCGATCGAGGGCGCCTCGCCCAACCCGCGCGGCTGCGTGGTGCTCGACACCCGCAAGACCCTGCCCGGCCTGCGTCTGGCGCAGAAGTACGCCGTGCGCGTGGGCGGTGGTGCCAACCAACGCCTGGCCTTGTACGACGGCATCCTGATCAAGGAAAACCACATTGCCGCCGCCGGCAGCGTCACCGCCGCGTTGAAAAACGCCCAGGCCCTGGTGGCCGCGCAAGCTTCGCCGCTGCGTGAGCAGATCACGATCCAGGTGGAAGTGGAAACACTCGACCAGTTGCGTGAAGCCCTGGCAGCCGGTGCCGTCAGCGTGCTGCTGGACAACTTCAGCAACGAGATGATGCGCGAAGCTGTGCGCATCAACCACGAATTGACCGAGGGAGTCGCCCTGCTTGAGGTCTCGGGCGGGGTGACCATGGATCAGTTGCGCGACATTGCCGCCACTGGCGTGGATCGAATCTCCGTGGGCAAGCTGACCAAGGACGTCAAGGCCGTGGACTTCTCGCTGCGCGTGCTGGAGCGAATGGTCTGAACAGACCTCAAACAGCACTCAACCGCCTGACGGTTCGCTGCATTCACCACCAGGCGGATTTGTCTTTCTGTCTGCCCGAGCAAGAACGCAAGGACAGAGATCGTTTGG
>CAYOJR010000093.1:0-8351 GCA_964404335.1 uncultured Aquabacterium sp. | reverse complement strand
ACCAAGACGCGGCCTTCCGCTTTGGTTCGGACAAGCCCGACCTGCGCGTCAAGCTGGAGTTCACCGAGCTGACCGACGTGATGGCCGACGTGGACTTCAAGGTCTTCTCGACCCCCGCCACGACCAAGGGCGGCCGCGTGGTCGGTCTGTGCATCCCCGGTGGCGGCGCGATGTCGCGCGGCGAGATCGACGCCTACACCGAGTTCGTCAAGATCTACGGCGCCAAGGGCCTGGCCTGGATCAAGGTCAACGAAGTGGCCAAGGGCCGTGACGGTCTGCAGTCGCCCATCGTGAAGAACCTGCACGATGCCGCCATTGCCAAGATCCTGGAGCGCACTGGCGCCAAGGACGGCGACCTGATCTTCTTCGGCGCCGACAAGGAAAAGATCGTCAACGACGCCATCGGCGCGCTGCGTCTGAAGGTCGGCCACTCCGACTTCGGCAAGAAGGCCGGTCTGTTCGAAGACCGCTGGGCGCCGCTGTGGGTGGTGGACTTCCCGATGTTCGAGTACGACGACGAGTCGGAGCGCTGGAACGCCGTGCACCATCCCTTCACCGCCCCGAAGGATGGCCACGAGGACCTGATGGACACCGATCCGGGTGCCTGCATCGCCAAGGCCTACGACATGGTCCTGAACGGTTGGGAGCTGGGTGGCGGTTCGATCCGTATCCACCGCGCCGACGTGCAGTCCAAGGTGTTCAGCGCCCTGAACATCAGCAAGGAAGACGCCGCCGTGAAGTTCGGCTTCCTGCTGGACGCGCTGCAGTACGGTGCGCCCCCGCACGGTGGGCTGGCCTTCGGCCTGGACCGTCTGGTCACGCTGATGACCAAGGCCGAGTCGATCCGCGACGTGATCGCCTTCCCGAAGACGCAACGGGCTCAGTGTCTGCTGACCGGCGCGCCGTCGAACGTGGACGAGAAGCAGTTGCGCGAGTTGCACATCCGTCTGCGCAACGCCGCTGGCGCCGCACCCGCACAAGGCTGATCTCGGCACGGGCCGGTGGGCCAACGATCACTCATGAGGCCACCCTGCGGGGTGGCTTTTTCATGGTGCCCAGCCACCACCGCAGTGCCACCATGCCACACTGTGTGCCATGAACGAACAAGCGTCTCACAAGATTCCGTTGTCGGTGCTGGTGGTGATCTACACACCCGAGCGTGAGGTGTTGCTGCTCGAACGGACCAAGCAGCCGGGGTTTTGGCAGAGCGTGACCGGTTCGAAGGACTGGTTGGAGGAGTCGTGGACCGAAACCGCCATTCGCGAGGTTCGCGAGGAAACCGGCATCGAGGTGGGCTCCGCTTGCGTGCCGCACGCAGCACTGCAGGACTGGGGTCTGGAGAACGTGTACGAGATCTACCCCGTGTGGCGGCAACGGTATGCACCGGGCGTGACGCACAACACCGAGCATGTCTTCGGTCTGTGCGTGCCGCGCGACACACCGATCACCCTGGCCCCTCAGGAGCACATGGCCCATGTGTGGCTGCCATGGCAAGAGGCCGCTGACCGCTGCTTTTCGCCGTCGAATGCCGAGGCAATATTGCAACTGAGCCAGCGTGCCACAGACCCCACGCACCTGCTATCGTAGAGAACATGGTGCCGCCATCGCGGCACGCTTTGCCGCAGGAATGCACCCGTGCTCAAACTGCTTCAGTCTTCCCTGCTCCCGCCCGCTCAACGCAATGCAACGCATTTGCGCGTGGCCACGTACAACATCCACAAGGGTGTGCGCGGCATGGGGCCCACCAAGCGCCTGGAGATCCACAACCTGAGTGACGCGGTCGCTGCGCTGGACGCCGACATCGTGTGTCTGCAGGAGGTCAGGCAGTTCAACCATGCCGAAGCGCGGCGCTTTTCCCACACGCAGTTCGGACCGGACGCATGGCCAAGCACACCACAGGCCGAATATCTGGCCCCGGACGGTTATGAAGTGGCCTACCGTACCAATGCCGTGACCCGGCATGGTGAGCACGGCAATGCCTTGCTGGCGCGCTGGCCGATTGGCGCGATCGGTCATCACAACGTCTCGGACCACCGCTTCGAGCAACGCGGCCTGCTGCATGTGCCGGTGCACTGGCGCGGGATGGAGGTGCATGTGGTCGTGGTGCACCTGGGTCTGATCCATGCCAGCCGGGTTCGACAGGCCGAGCGCCTGGCCGAGTTGGTATTGAGTGACATCCCGCCTGAGGCCCCGGTCGTCGTGGCCGGCGACTTCAACGACTGGAACGAGAAGCTCGACCGCATCCTCGAAAGTGCCAGCCTGAGTCGCGCCATGCTGGACAAGGAAGCCAAGGTGGCGACTTATCCGTCGCTCATTCCCGTGCTGTCTCTGGACCGCGTCTACACCCGAGGGTTGCAGTGCAGGTCCATCATGGTGCCGCGTGGCAGCGCCTGGGCCCGCTTGTCCGATCACCTGCCCCTGGTGGCAGAGCTCGATCTGAACACCGGATGACCCCATGAATCCACCACCCGTCAAGGATCCCGGCCACGCCGGCATCATTGAGCACAGTGACACGCCCCCGCAGGGCTGGCTGGCAGCGTTGGCCTGGTACACCCAGCGCAAGCCCATGTTCACCGGTGGCAACGAGGCGCGCCTGCTGCAAGGGGGGCGTGACCTGTTTCCAGCTTTGTGCGAAGCCATTGACAGCGCGCATGACTCGGTCTGGATTGCGCTGTACATCGTCTCCCCGCTGGGGCAAAGCAGCACCGTGCTGCAATCTCTGAGGCGCGCGGCGCGGCGCGGGGTGAAGGTGTCGATGGTGGTGGATGGCGTGGGGTCACGCAATGTCCCTGCCAGCCTGTGGCGCACGCTGGAAGAGGCCGGTGTGCGTTTGGTGGTTTACAAGCCGCTGCATTGGCTGTGGGGCTTGATGGATGCCGGCCAGTGGCGACGCATGCATTTGAAACTGTGTGTGGTTGACCATCAGATCGGCTTCATTGGTGGCATCAACCTGATCGATGACCACTACGATCTGAGCCATGGATGGTCGGAGAACCCACGACTGGACTACGCAGTCTCGGTGCAAGGACCGGTGGTGATGCCGGTTCTGCACACCATCCGCGCCATGTGGACGCGCGCTCAGTTCGGGCGCGACTGGCGCGACGACCTCATCCCGTGGGCACAGGACCCACGCCGTTTGCAGCGCCTGAAAGAGATGTGGCAGCGCGCCTTGTTGCGGCTGAGCCCTCAGGAACAGGCACAACTGCTCGACGATGCCGAGGCCGTACAGCCCATGCGCTGCGCCTTTGTGCTGCGAGACAACCTGAGACAGCGTCGCACCATCGAGCGTGCCGCCTTGCGTGCCATCGTGCAGGCGCGCCACCGCATCGACATCGTGACGCCCTACTTCTATCCGCGCCGGGCGATGCGTCGGGCACTGCGCGCCGCAGCCGAGCGTGGCGTCACCGTGCGGCTGTTGCTGCAGGGCAAACTGGACTATCGCATTGCCGGCATTGCCGCCAAGGTGCTGTACGACGAACTGCAGCAGGTCGGCGTGCGCATCTTCGAGTACCAACCGGCGTTTTTGCACGCCAAGGTGCTGTGTGTGGACGAAGAGTGGGCCACGGTCGGCTCGTCAAACCTCGATCCCTTGTCGTTGGTGCTGAACCTGGAAGGCAACCTGATTGTGCGTGACCAGGGGTTTGTGAAAACCCTGTCTGATTCGTTGCAGGCCGACTTTGCGCAGAGCCGGGAGGCGCGACCCCCCAGCACACTGAACGACCGTCGTTGGCAGACCCGTGCGCGCCGCGCCGTGGTGGCGTTCCTGGCCAAAACTTACCTGAGGCTGGCAGGCTCAACCGGACGGTATTGAGGCAGTGGCGCCGCGTTCAGTCGACAGCATTGACCGTACCTCGGCGCGCGAGGCCACTGCGCAGGGTGAGTCGGGGCAATGGGATGCTGCGTCACCCATGCTGCGGACAGCATCCAGCCTGCATGCCCAATGACCAAGGAGGGCGCTCGATGCAGGCGTTGGGAGTCGTGTTGGCCTGACAGCTTGCCCAGGCTGTGGGCCACGCGGCGCAGCATGGCATCCAGGTTTTCACCGCCACCGGGGGCGTGCTGCGCGAAGTTCTCGCACCAGGCTTCCACCTCGGCATGGGGAATCTGCGGCCAGCTCAGCCCGTCCCAAGCGCCAAAGTCCATTTCCAGCAGGCTGTCGTCGATGTGGTGACGCCAGCCCCAGCGACGCAGTTGGCGCCCCACAGCGGCGCAGCGTTGCAGCGACGAGCTGTGTACCACGCGAGGCCAGCGGTGGCGACGCGCAGCCTGGCGGATGCGGTGCGCCAGGCGCTTGACCTTGCGTCGATCAACGGCCAGATCCGTGCGACCGATGCAACGCCCCTCGGCACCGATGGGCCGTGGGTGGCGCCAGACGATGACGGGATGGGCGTTGGACACGGTGCTCATGCCTGGGCTTGCCGCTCGCCTCAATCGACCGGGTGGATGACGGTGAGCCAGGCGAGCAGGCCCAGCACTTCGGTGAGCTGCTGAGTGGCACCCAGGGCGTCACCGGTGAAGCCACCCAGGCGGTGCTTGAACCAGCGCCAGCACACGATCCCGCCAATCAGCATCGCCAGGGCTGCGCGCCCCAGCGCCATCATCAAGGTCCCGGTGGGCCAGCCGAAGTGGGCCAGCCACAGCCACATGCAGGCGGCCACGATCGCCGTCCAGCCCGTGGCCACCATCACCTGCCCCCAGGTGGCCTGCAGACCCAAAGGTTTGGCCTTGGCATGTTCAAGGTCACCCCCATAAGGCAGCAAGCGGATCATCCACACGGCCACAAGGCGTGAGCCGGTGTGGCACCAGATGAGCGCCATCATGGTCCACGCCAGCAGCACCTGGTGGATGTGACTGCTCTGTGCGCTGTGCAACTCAGCCACAAGCGGGGTGGCCAGCGCACTCAGTGTGGCCGCCTTGAGTCCCAGCAACAGAATCAGGCCCAGCGAGCCATAGGACCCGATGCGCGAGTCCTTCATGATCTCCAGCGCACGCTCACGGCTGACACTGCCGCCCAGGGCATCGCAGGTGTCGGCCCAGCCGTCTTCGTGAAAACCGCCAGTGAGCCAGACAGTGAAGGCCATGGAGAGGATGACCGCCACCAAGGGGGGCCACCAGTTGGCGCTCAAAGCCAGCATCAAGGCCCCAGCGCAACCGACCAGTGCCCCGACCAGCGGGAAGTAGCGTTGGCAGGCCTGCAGCCAGTCGGGGTGGTAGCCCACCCAGGCGGGCACCGGCACCCGCGTGAAAAACTGCAGGGCGATGAAGAACAGCCGAACTTCGTGGATCAGGAAACGCATGGGGGCATCTTGCCTGACTTGCTCAAGCTGCGCGGGACTGCCCAGCGTCTTCATCGGAGGACGAAACGCCCGCCGCCTCGAAGCTGGCCATGTCGCGCAGGATGGCACAAGCTGACACCAGCAGCGGCCAAGCCAGTGCAGCGCCGGAGCCTTCACCCAGGCGCAGGTTCAGTTGCAGCAAGGCCCGCACGCCCAGATGCGCCAACAGGCGCGCATGGCCGGATTCGACGGACTGGTGCGCAAACACACAGCGCTGCAGCACCAGCGGTTGCAGGCGTGCTGCCACCAGCACGGCACTGGTGGTGATGAAGCCATCGACCACGATGACGCGGTTCTCGGCGGCGGCTTGCAGCACGGCACCCACCATCTCGGCGATCTCGAAACCTCCCAGCGCAGCCAGCGCTGCCAGCGGTTGACGTGCCTGTTCGTGGTGCGCCAAGGCCGCTCGCAGCACATCGAGCTTGCGAGCCAATCCCGCATCGTCCAGACCTGTGCCCCGCCCCGTGCACACCTCGATGGGCTCCCCGGTCAGGCGCGCCATCAACAAGGCGGCACTGGAGGTGTTGCCAATGCCCATCTCGCCCAGCAACAGGGCGTTGCCAGGCAAGCCCTGCACCACCTCACGCCCGTGCTGGATCGCCTGCAGGCACTGCGTTTCGGTCATGGCCGGCTGGGTCGAGCAATCGGCGGTGCCGTGCGCCAGCTTGCGTATCTGCAGTGCCGGGCGAGGCGTCAGATCACGGGCCACGCCCGCATCGACCACCGTGAGCGCCAGCCCATGCTGACGCGCCAGCACACTGACCGCCGCGCCACCGGCCAGAAAGTTCTCCACCATCTGCCAGGTGACGTCACTGGGGTAGGCCGACACGCCGCGTGCCGCCAGACCGTGGTCTGCGGCGAACACCACCATCTGCGCTTGCTGCAACTGCGGCTGCTCACTGCGCAGGATGAGTCCGATCTGGTGCGCCAGGCTCTCGAGTTGCCCCAGGGCGCCCAAAGGCTTGGTCTTGTGGTCAATGAGATGCTGCAGGCGTTGCGCCAGGGGTGCGTCGCGCAGATCGGTGATCAGGGGCAGGTCCAGGTTCATGATGGGGCCACGTCAGTCTTCAATGCCGCGTTGCGCGGGGATGCCGGCCTCATAGGCATGCTTGATTTTCCTGACCTCACTGACCGTGTCGGCAATCTCGATGATCTCGGGTGGACAGTCACGACCAGTCAGAACGACATGGACATGGGATGGGCGATGCTTGAGGGTCTGCACGACCTCGTCGAGCGGCACCCAACCGTAGATGAGCGGATAGGTCAGCTCGTCGAGGACGACCAGGAAATGCTCGCCACTGGTGATGGCGGCGGCCGCGCGCTGCCAGCCTTCACGTGCCAGTTGGGCAGATCGCTCCAGGTCCTTGCTCTTCCAGCTGAAGCCATCGCCCAGACCTTCAATGGGAATGCCCAGTTGCTCGAAGGCGCGGTGCTCGCCAAAGCGGGCCGACGGCACCTTCATGAACTGGAAGATGCGCACCGCTTTGCCTCGGCCAAAAGCGCGCAGGGCCAGACCGAAGGCGGCCGTGCTCTTGCCCTTGCCGTCGCCGGTGTTGACGATGAGCAAGCCGCGACGCTCGGCACTTTCGCGTTGCTGGGGGGCTTCGGTGGGGGGATTCTGGATGTCCATGAAAGAGAGCCTCAAAGTGAATCAATACTGCGGCACCACAACCCAGCGATCATTCATGCGGGTCACGGCCACTGCGTGGTCGAAAACGGATTCCAGCGCACGGTGCACCAGTGGGTCATCGCGAGAGCCCTGCAGCAAGACACGGCCCTCTCGCATGACAAGCAACTCGTCGGCCTGCAAGGCCAGGGAGACTTCGTGCAACACACTGATGACGCTGCGCCCTGAGCGGGTTTCGCGCCGCAGCACCTCGGCCAGCAGGCGCTGGTGCTGCGCGTCGAGGTGGGCAACCGGCTCATCGAGCAGCAAGACCGACGCCTGCACTGCCAGCGTACGTGCCAGAGCGACGCGCTGACGCTCTCCGCCCGAGAGTTCGCCCCAGTTTTGCGTTGCTGCCCACACCATGTCGGTGTCGCACAGGGCCTGATCGATGGCATGCCGATCGGCGGCCTGCTCGGCCCCCATGCCCAACCAGCCCTGGTGAGGCAAACGTCCCAAGGACACCGCATCACGCACGCTCATCTCGGCATCGGCCACCACTTCCTGGCCCATCCAGGCCAGCATGCGCGCACGCTGCCGCGTGGACCAGTGCGCAAGCGGGCGGCCCTGCAACAAGATCTCGCCGGCCGATGGCTTCAACAAACCTGCCAGGCAACGCATGAAGGTGGACTTGCCGGCGCCATTGGGCCCCACCAAGGCCACCCACGAGCCAGGCCTGACGCTCAGGCCGGCCTGATCGAGCACCACGCGCGAGCCGTAACTGACCTTCACGCCCTGCGCTTGCAGCACCTGGCTCATGTGGGCCTCCGGTGCAACAGCCACAGCAAGTAACCCCCACCCAGGACAGCGGTCAGCACGCCGACGGGCAACTCCTGAGGCGCCAGCAGCACCCGCGACATCACATCGGCTGCGCCCAACAGCACGGCCCCCATCAGGGTGGACAGACACAGCAAGCTGGTGTGCCTGGCCCCGGCGCGCGCACGCACCAGATGCGGCGCCACCAAGCCGACAAACGCCACCAGGCCAGCTTGGGCCACTGCGGCACCGGTGCTCAAGGCGAGCACGGCCACCAGCACGGCACGCATCATGCCCAGTGGGATACCCAGGGTGCGTGCGGCATCCTCACCGAGGCTCAAGGCATCCAGGACTCTTGACAGCACGAGGGCCACCGGGAGCGTCAACACCAGCACGGCGGCCATCAAACCACATGCGGACCAGCCTAGCAGGGCCGTATGGCCCAGCATGAAGGCCTGCATCACGCGCCAGGCAGGCGCCGACCACACCATCAGCAACTGGGTCAAGGCACCCAGCACCACGCCCACCACCACACCACCCAGCAACAACCGCATCGTGTGCGCCGCGCCGCGCGCCAGCAACAGGCTCAAGGT
>CAYOJR010000092.1:0-8461 GCA_964404335.1 uncultured Aquabacterium sp. | reverse complement strand
GAGCACCACCTTGACATGGTGGGGGTCGTTGGTTCGAATCCAATCGCGCCTACCACGCTATACGGCGTGGCAGCAGCAAACAGCAAACGACTTCAGGCGCGTAGCTCAGTTGGTTAGAGCACCACCTTGACATGGTGGGGGTCGTTGGTTCGAATCCAATCGCGCCTACCAGATTTGGTAGCCACCAAGCCAGACTTTTGCCGATGTGCATCAGTCTGGCTTTTTGTTTTTTGCGATTCGATTGTCGTATCTGCGCCGTGACTGAGTCGGGTTCAAAACCCGAAAGATGGATTTACACGCCACCGCACAGGCCATTTTGTTGCTGACGATCTTGACGCAGTCGGATTGATTCAGCGGGTGCTGCGAGAGGGTTTTGTGCTTCTACAATGGGCCGATCCAACAGGAGTCGGACATGAGCGCAGCCCCCAGAAACAAACGAACCGAAGCAGAAGCCAACTCTCAGCCTCATGAGGCGAGTGAACAGGCCGCAGCATCCCCAGGTGTGGGGGCTGGTGTGCGCACGATCAAGAAGTACCCCAATCGCCGCCTGTACGACACCCAGACCAGCAGCTATATCACGCTGTCCGAAGTGAAGGAAATGGTGATGGCCTGCGAGCAGTTCGTCATCGTCGATGCCAAAACCGGCGAAGACCTGACACGCAGCATCCTGCTCCAGATCATTCTGGAAGAGGAGTCGGCGGGCATGCCGATGTTCTCGACACAGGCATTGGCTCAGATCATTCGGCTCTATGGCAACACCATGCAGGGGCTGATGGGCAACTACCTCGAAAAGAACATCCAGTCCTTCATCGACCTGCAAACGCGGCTCACAGAGAACTCGGTCAAAAGCTTGCAAAACCCCCTGATGCAGAACTTCATGGGGGGCTACATCGAGCAGTCCCGCCAGATGTTCGCCCAGATGCAGGAGCAGATGGGCAAGCAGGCAGAAACCTTGATGGGCAACCTAGGTGCGGGCCTGACGCCCAAGAAGTAAAGGCTTCAGGGCGGTCCAGACGTTGTCCAGCATGATGGGGTGAGCCTTCTCCGTCGGGTGGATCCCGTCGTGCTGGAACCAGTTGTTCGCGTCGGGCCGGTCGGCCACACCTTTGAGGAAAAACGGCACCAGTGCGCAACGCCGAGTCCGGGCCACCTCCTCGAACAGCTGTGCAAAGTCGTCGGCATAGCGTTTGCCGAAATTGGGCGGCATCTGCATGCCCACCAACACCACCTGAGCCCCTTGTGCCTGAGAGGTCGACACCATGGCGCTCAGGTTGTCACGGGTGCCCCGCAGTGGCAGACCACGCAGCGCATCGTTCGCGCCCAGTTCAATCACCACAAAGCGAGGGCGATGCTGCTGGAGCAGGGCGGCCAACCGTGTGCGACCACCGGCAGTGGTTTCACCGCTGATGCTCGCGTTCACCACGCGTGCGTTCAGGTGTTCGCGCTGCAAACGCTGCGTCAGCAAGGCCACCCAGCCACTGCCGCGTCGCAGGCCATACTCAGCCGACAGGCTGTCACCGAGAACCAGGATCACGGGCGGGGCGGGCTTGGCAGCATGCACGACCGGGAGACATGCCCCCAGGCCTGCAAGCATCAGCATGCGTCGCTTACAGTGGATGTGCATTCAGCTACAACCTTTCATTCATGAACGAGTCCACAGACAGACCCAACCCGAAGGCGTCCTTGGCCATTCAAGTGCGGGGACTGAGCAAAACGGTCCACGACTCCTCCGGGCCGTTGACCATTTTGCACAACATCGACCTGGATGTGCCGAGTGGGGCCTCCCTGGCCATCGTGGGTGCTTCGGGGTCAGGCAAAAGCACCTTGCTGTCTTTGCTGGCCGGGCTGGATGTGCCCAGCACGGGGCAAGTCTGGCTGTCAGGTCAATCGCTGTTTGATTTGGACGAAGACCAGCGCGCGGCGCACCGGGCTCGCCACGTCGGCTTTGTGTTCCAGAGCTTTCAGCTCATTGGCCATCTGACCGCACTGGAAAACGTCATGTTGCCTCTGGAGCTGCGGGGCGACCGACAGGCTCGAAGCAAGGCCATCACGATGTTGCAGCGTGTTGGCCTGGGCGAGCGCGTGCAACACAAACCGGCAACCCTGTCTGGCGGCGAGCAGCAGCGCGTGGCGCTGGCACGCGCCTTTGTCATGCAACCCGACATCCTCATGGCGGACGAGCCCACCGGCAGCCTCGATCACGCCACAGGTCAGGCCATCATGGAACTCATGTTTGCGCTCAACAGCGAGTCTGGCACCACCTTGATCCTGGTGACCCACGACAACCAGGTGGCCGAGCGCTGCCAGCAGCGCATACGCATCAGTGCGGGGCGCCTGAGCGGTTAGGATGCCGGCATGAGTCTGAAACTGCTATTTGGCTTCCATGCCGTGACCGTGCGCCTGAAGGTGGCGCCCAAATCCATCCGTGAATTGCACGTTGACGCGACCCGTCGTGACCAGCGCATGAAGCAGTTTCTCGCCAAGGTCGAAGAGGCGGGCCTGAAGGTCATCGAAAGCGATGACGAGAAGCTGCAGAAGATGTGCGGCACCCATCGTCACCAAGGCGTGGTGGCCCGCGTCGAAGTGATCCAGAAGAGCAACTCGCTGGACGACCTGCTCGACAGTCTGACCGAACCGGCACTCCTGCTGGTGCTCGACGGCATCACTGACCCACACAACCTGGGTGCCTGCCTGCGCGTGGCCGATGGTGCCGGTGTGCATGCCGTCATCGCTCCGAAGGACCACGCAGTCGGCATCAATGCCACGGTGGCCAAGGTGGCCAGCGGTGCGGCCGAGACCGTACCTTATTTCATGGTGACCAACTTGGCGCGCACGCTGGCCGAGCTCAAGGAGCGCGACATCTGGATCATTGGCACGTCTGACGACGCGCCTGCCAGCCTTTACCAGACCGACCTGCGCGGATCCACCGCCCTGGTCCTGGGCGCCGAAGGCGAGGGCATGCGCCAGCTCACCCGCAAGAATTGTGATGCCCTGGTCAGCATCCCCATGATGGGCTCGGTCGACAGCCTCAACGTGTCGGTGGCCAGTGGCGTCTGCCTCTACGAAGCACGCCGTCAGCGTCTGGGCTGACTTCAGTCAACACCCCGAAAGTGCGCTTCGTCCCGGCGGCGTTGTGCACGCTGGGCCCAGGCGCTCAAAGCCCAGGCTGCCAGCATCCACGCCAGACCCAGCCAGTGCAACTGGCTGTAACTGTGGTGTGTCAGAACCCAGCCGCCACCGGAGGCGCCCACTGCATGACCCAGGTAAATGGCCGAGGTGTTCAATGCCATCAGAGCCGGCGCCAGTCGGGGTGACAAACCTCCCAGACGTGCCTGCTGACCCGAGTTGGTGGCGAAACCACTCAAGGCCCACGGAATCAGTACCAGTGCCAGCCCGCTCAGCGATGTCGCCAAAGGCCAGATCAGTAGACTGACGGCCATCATGCTCAGCGTCAGGGTCACGGCTGGCGCGGCGCCAATGCGGTCCACAGTCTGGTTCAGGACCAGATTGCCAGCCAGCGCCAGGGTTCCGAACCAGGCAAACATCAAGCTGATCTGCTCGGGGCTCGCGCCAAAATCGTGCCTGTAATAGGGTGCTGCGTAAGCCAGCACAGTGAATTGACCGGCACTTTGCGTGGCCGTGACCATCACCACGGCCATCAACAAGGGGGACTTGAATACTTTGCGCCAGGCGCGCCATGACAAGGCGGGCGGGCGAATGCCTTTGGGCAAGGCTCGATGCACCATCCAGGCTGCCACCAATGCACCCAATGCCACCAGCAGCATCACCACACGCCAGCCCGCCCGCTCCCCAATCCAGGCCGCCAGCGGCATGCCGGCGACCGAGGCAACCGACCACCCCATGAACACAAAGGTGATGTGTCGGCCACGGTGCGCCGGCGTGCTCATGAAGCCCATCACAGCCGCAGCCTGAGGCGTGAATACCGCTGCAGACAGGACCGTGAGGGCCCTGATTGGCCATAGCCATTCGTAAGAGGGAGCCAGTGCGCACAGTGCAAAACCCAGCGCGTACCATGCCATGGCCCAACTCAGCAGACGTCGTCTGTCAACCTTGGTGACCAAAGCTGCCAGCAATGGCGCACCGACACCCATCATGACCGCACCGATGGCGATCAACTCGCCGCCCTTGCTGACCGAAATGCTCAGGTCACGGGTGAGATCATTGAGAGCGCCCCCGACCGACATCACACCGCAGCCGATGATGAAATTGCCAAACAGCAAAGCCCACAAGGCCTTGCTCATGGCCTTGCGAGGCAAGGCGCGTTCCAGTTCCACTACGACAGCTCAGTTTCAGTGTGGAACGCGCAAGGCTTCCGGGTTGACGATGTTCGTGGGATGGCCCGCCATGAAGTTCAGCAAATTGTCAAATGCCGCGCTGAACTGTTGCTCGTAATTGCCTTGCTCGACAAACCCGATGTGGGGTGAACAAATGGCGTTTTCGATACGCAACAAAGGGTGGCCCTGCAAGATGGGTTCCGTCTCGAACACATCCACCGCCGCCATGCCAGGCCGCCCTCGGTTCAGAGCAGGCACCAACGCCCCCTCCTGAATCAGCTCGGCTCTGGCGGTGTTGACCAACAGAGCGGTAGGTTTCATGTGGGCCAGATGTTCGGCGCTCACCACCCCGCGCGTGGATTCACACAGGCGCAGATGCAGGCTCAAGACATCGCTGGCGGTAAAAAAAGCTTCGCAACTGGGAGCCGGAATGTAGCCATCGGCGACGGCGCGTGCGCGTGCTTCGTTGCTGCCCCACACGGTGACGTGCATGCCAAACGCCTCACCATAACCTGCAACCATGCGACCCACGCGCCCGTAGCCCCAGATGCCCAGGGTCTTGCCCTTCAAGGACATGCCTAAACCAAAGTTCGTAGGCATGGACGCCGCTTTCAACCCCGACTGTTGCCACGCGCCATGCTTGAGATTGCCGATGTACTGGGGCAGGCGCCGCATGGCAGCCATGATGAGTGCCCAGGTCAACTCCGCCGTGGCAACCGGTTCGGTGGGGGTCTCGGTCACGGCAATCCCCAGTCTGTTGCAGGCCTCCAGGTCAATGTGCGGTCCGACGGGGCCCGTCTGGCAGATCAAGCGCAGCTTGGGTAACTTCTCCAACAAGGCCTTGGGGAAGTGGGTGCGTTCGCGAATCAGAACCAGTGCTTCTGCATCGCGCAGACGCACCGCCAGTTGCCCCACACCCTTGACGGTGTTGGTGAAAACCTTGGCCGAGAGGCCGTCCAGCTTGGATGCGCAATGCAGCTTGCGGACGGCGTCCTGATAGTCGTCCAGAATGATGATGTTCATGGGGTGGTGTGCAGTCCGACCACCCATTTTGCAACGAGCATGCCGTTGCAATTGCGGATCATGATGAAAAGAACGTTACCATGTGGTGACTTTGGCAGATCGTGCCGTGTCTCGACTGTGCCGCGCCGGGCCTTCGGGAAAGTGTCGATTCAAGCCGGCGACACGGTTCTTTGCTTCGCCCTCACCACGGTTTTCGGCCACGATCTCAAACACGTCCGCCCGCAAATGCCAGAGCTCACGCAAAGAGCGGCACGCCTCGATCTGGTATCTGACCTGGTAGGCCTTGGCGGACTGCATGTCCATCAAGGCGGCGTGAAACGCAGCTCTGATCTGCCGGATTTCGCCGAGGGGTGCGGGCTTGGGGGCAGGGGCCTCCAGATCCCAAAGCCAGCGCCAGATACTGGCTACCCAGCGCATCGGTGCCGGGGGGGGCGCGGCAAACCGAGCAGGGGGCGCCACTTCGCTGCGTCCAATGCTCATACTGACCGGTTGCGCAGTCTGGGTAGTCTGTGTTGCAGAGCGAGTATGGGGGTACAGAAAGAACGCCATCTTGTCCTCACACTTCCGACCGGAGAGGGAGTTCTCCAACTTCCCTGACAGGCTAACGGAGTTGAGGCGTGACGGTGCGCTCTGGTGGAGCGGGTTTGGGCACTAGTTGGCGCAAAAATGGAAAACTTGTGCAACTCGGACGTGTCAGGCCAGCACGGGCATGGCCAGATTCGACAGTCGCGTGACTTCACTGCGGTATGCCTGGCTGCGGGCGTCGTGAAACACCTCGCGTGCGCACGACTCGCAGCAACCACAGCAGGTCGCCACGCCCGTGTCCATTTGCAGTTCGTCAAACGAGGTGCAGCCTTGTTGGACGCGGCGGTTGATTTCGCGGTCGGAAATCCGATTGCAGGCACAAACGATCATGTGGGTGACTCGGCAGCGTTGATGCGGTCATTCTAAATGAGAATGATTTGCATGCAAGTGTTTGCTTTGTCACCCTGTCGAGTTCAGGGCTTCAGCCAGTCACATCGCCCATGATGGACTGCAGGTAGTTCGGCAAGCCGACCTTGTCGATCAACTCCATCTGAGTCTCCAGAAAGTCGATGTGCTCTTCAGTATCGTCAAGGATCCTCTGCAGGAGATCGCGAGAGACGTAGTCGCGCACGGATTCGCAATATGCGATGCCGTCCTTGACGGTGCCCTGGGCCAAAGTCTCCAGCTTGTGGTCGCAAGACAGGATTTCCGGAACGTCCTCGCCGATGAGGATCTTGCCCAGATCTTGCAGGTTGGGCAGACCATCGAGCGTGAAGATGCGCTCCATCAGCATGTCGGCGTGCTTCATTTCGCCAATCGACTCTTCGTACTCTTTCTTTGCCAGCTTGTCGAAACCCCAGTGCTTGAGCATGCGGTAGTGCAAAAAGTACTGGTTGGTGGCCGTCAGCTCGTTCTTCAGTTGCGCATTGAGAAATTCGATGACCTTGGGGTCGCCCTTCATGATGTGCCTTTCTGTGCTCCGGGAGCCGGATGACGATGGGGGGCAGATTGTGTCGCAAATGCCCTTGGCAATGGTAGAGGAGGGTGTGTGTCGCCTGTCTTCTGCTCGGATCGGTTATACTCCTAAGGTTTACCCGCAACCATCCCCGCCTAGCGAAACCCCCTTCGTTTCCCTCACCGGACTCGTTTTGTCACGTCTGTACCAGGCGGCGAAAGCCGCGCAGAAGTCACAAGGGCTGAGCTGGGCGCGCACAACAAACGGAGAATGAACCCGTGCTGCCCGTACTGCCCCAAGCTCTTCTGGCCCTCGCAGACGGCACGGTCTTTCTAGGCACTTCGATCGGCGCTGCCGGTCACACAGTTGGTGAAGTGGTGTTCAACACCTCCATCACCGGCTACCAGGAAATCCTCACCGACCCCAGCTACTGCCGCCAGATCGTCACCCTGACGTATCCGCACATCGGCAACTACGGCGTCAACGGTGAAGACATCGAAGCCTCGAAAGTCCATGCCGCTGGTCTGATCATCAAAGACCTGCCCATCCGCGCCTCCAACTTCCGCCAGACTCAGACGCTGTCGCAGTACCTGCAAGAGCAGGGTACCGTTGGGATCGCCAACATCGACACCCGCAAGCTGACTCGCATCCTGCGCGCCAAGGGGGCACAGAACGGCGCCATCGTGGCTCTGCCTGTGGGCCAGGCCGTCACCGATGCGGTCGTTGCCGACGCCGTCGCCAAGGCACAGGCTGCCCCGAGCATGAACGGCCTGGACCTGGCCAAGGTGGTCAGCCAGACCAGCGTGACCGTGTGGGACGAAACCGAGTGGAAGCTCTCCAACCCGCAACTGGGTGGCAAGCCCGGTTTCGGCAAGCAGACGGCCCCCAAGTTCCACGTGGTCGCCTACGACTTCGGCGTCAAGCGCAACATCCTGCGCATGCTGGCCGAGCGTGGCTGCAAGGTCACCGTGCTGCCCGCGCAAACACCCGCTGCCGAGGCCCTGAAGTACAACCCGGACGGCATCTTCCTGTCCAACGGCCCTGGCGACCCGGGTGCCTGCGACTACGCCATTGCGGCGGTCAAGGAACTGGTCGACACCGGCATTCCCACCTTCGGGATCTGCCTGGGTCACCAGATCATGGCCCTGGCTGCCGGCGCCAAGACCTTCAAGATGAACCACGGTCACCACGGCGGCAACCACCCCGTGAAGGATCTGGACACCGGTCGCGTCAGCATCACCAGCCAGAACCACGGTTTCGCGGCTGACATCGAGTCGCTGCCGACCAACCTGCGCGCCACGCACATCTCGCTGTTTGACGGCACGCTGCAAGGCCTTGCCTTCACCGACAAACCCGCTTTCAGCTTCCAGGGGCACCCGGAAGCCTCGCCCGGACCGCATGACATCGGCTATCTGTTCGACCGCTTCGTGGCATTGATGGAGAAGAAGAATGCCTAAGCGCACAGACATCAAGAGCATCCTCATCATCGGCGCCGGCCCGATCATCATCGGTCAGGCCTGCGAATTCGA
Source organism: uncultured Aquabacterium sp. (assembly GCA_964404335.1). GTDB lineage: Bacteria > Pseudomonadota > Gammaproteobacteria > Burkholderiales > Burkholderiaceae_C > Aquabacterium. Next base: position 134 of record CAYOJR010000092.1, on the reverse strand, counting down.
CTACTCCGGCGCCCAGGCCTGCAAGGCCCTGCGCGAAGAGGGCTACAAGGTCATCCTGGTCAACAGCAACCCTGCGACCATCATGACCGACCCGGCCACGGCCGACGTCACCTACATCGAGCCCATCACCTGGC
>CAYOJR010000091.1:0-8542 GCA_964404335.1 uncultured Aquabacterium sp. | reverse complement strand
GCGGCCGTCGTGACCCACGACAGCGTGACCAGCCTGGGGCTCACCGTGGGGCAACAGGCCTCTGCGCTGTTCAAAGCCTCCAGCGTGATCCTCGGCGTGCCGGCCTAACTCAGACCGTCGATTGGCGAAATACGGACGACGGCTCTCAGCGTAGAGCAGCTCTGCAACGATTGCCGCTTTTCTGCCGACAGTCCAGAAGGACTGGTGTGGGTCTGGAACGGGACAAATCGACTGAATGCGCCTGAAGTCCAACAGGGCGATGTAAGAAACCGGCAGGATTGAGTCAGCTTTCGTCCAGAAGCTTGCCGGGATTCATCACCTGGTTCGGGTCGAACACCTGCTTGATCGCCCGCAGATAAGCCATCTCTTGCGGCGAGCGGGTGTAGCCCAGATACGGCTTCTTGAGCAAACCCACGCCATGCTCCGCCGACACCGAGCCATGGTGTTGGGCCACGGTCTCGAAGATGGCCTTGTTCACCGCCTGGCACCGGGCAAAGAATTCCTCCTCAGACATGGCATCGGGCTTGAGGATGTTGAGATGCACATTGCCGTCGCCAATGTGGCCATACCAGACCACGCGAAAGTCAGGGTACTGCGCGGTCACGATGGCGTCGATGTCCCGGATGAAAGCGGGCACGCGGGCGATGATCACCGAGAGGTCGTTCTTGTATGGCGTGTAGCGCGAGAGGGTTTCCGAGATGTCTTCGCGCAGCCGCCACAACTGGCGCGCCTGCGTGTCACTCTGGCTCATCACGCCATCGATCGCCCAACCTTGGCTCACACAGGATTCAAATACCCGCAAGGCCTCGTCCACCAGCGCCTCACTGGTGGCCTCAAATTCGAGCAACACGTAAAACGGCGTGGCGGCTGCAAAGGGGCGCGCGAGGCCTTGGTGTGCGGTGACCAGTTGCATGGCCAGTTCGGAGAAGAACTCGAACGCGCACAAGTCGATGTGCTGACGAAACACGCTCAGCACCTGCATCACGGCATTGAAATCGGGCGTACCCAGCACCATCACGCGCAAATCGCGTGGCCGACGCTCCAGCCTCAGGGTGGCCTCCACCACCAAGCCCAGCGTGCCTTCGGCGCCAATGAAGAGGTGGCGCAAGTCGTAGCCGGTGGCGTTCTTGGTCATGTCTTTGTTGAGTTCCATGACGTCGCCTCGGCCGGTCACCACCGTCAAGCCTTGTACCCAGTTGCGGGTCAGGCCATAGCGAATGACCTTGATGCCGCCCGCATTGGTGCTGATGTTGCCGCCGATCTGCGACGAACCCGCGCTGGCGAAATCCACTGGGTAATAAAGCCCTTGCTCCTGCGCAAAGCTGTGCAGCTGCGCGGTGACCACGCCAGCCTGAACGCGCACCATGCGATCCTCTGGCACGAAGGCCAGCACACGGTTCATGCGGTCGAAACTGACCACGACTTCGCCGTGTGCGGCCACCGCCCCGCCTGACAAACCGGTGCGCCCGCCGGAGGGCACGAGTGCGAAGCGATCCTGGTTGGCCAGTTGCACGATGTCGCGTACTTCGCTGATGCAGGTCGGAAACACGATGGCCGCTGGTGCCGGGCTGTACTCCCGGGTTCGGTCACCACCCCAGTGTTGGAGACTGTCGCTGTCGGTGCGCAGATGCTGTGGCCCCACGATGCGGGCCAGCGCCATCAAGGTGTCAGCGGTCACGGGCACGGTTCACCTCATCACGGCTGGATGGTCGCAGAGCTGCCTGCCGCACCCAGTGCGGTGAACACGCGCACAGTTCCCTCGACACAGGCCACCGCGTCGCGTGTTGCCGGGTCCAGCGGCGCATTCAGGTCAAACACGGCAACCCCCATCCCGGCTTGTGTTTCCAGATGCAGATGCGACACGTTGAAGCCGGCCGCTGCCAAGGCCCCGTTGATGCGAGACATCACGCCGGGTTGATCGCGGTGGATGTGGATCAGGCGCTCAGGCAGTCGCAGTGGGCCAGCGGGCAACTCGGGCAGGTTCACACTGCCGTGGATGGCGCCCAGCAAGAGGTAGTCGCGCAGCTTCTCCGACACCTCGATGCCCAGGTTGCTTTGCGCTTCCTGCGTCGATCCGCCCACATGCGGCGTCAGGATCACGTTGTCGAGCGCGCGCAGGGGCGACTCAAACACCTCATGCGCCGATCCCGGCTCGTCCGGGAACACATCAATGGCCGCACCGCGCAGCAAGCCCTGGTTCAAGGCCGCATGCAGGGCATCGAGATCCACGGCATGGCCCCGCGCCAGGTTGATCAACACGGCATCGGGTTTCATTTGCGCCAGGCGACTGGCGTCGATCATGCGGCGTGTGCGTTCGGTTTGCGGCACGTGCAGGCTCACCACGTCGGCCTCGGCCAGCAAGGTGTCGAGCGAGGCAGCTGGTTTGGCATTGCCCAGGGGGAGCCGCGCTTCGATGTCGTGGTAGAGCACGCGCATGCCGATGGCCTCGGCCAACAAACCCGTTTGCATGCCGATCTTGCCGTAGCCGATGATGCCCAGTGTCTTGCCCCGAATCTCGTTGGAGCCGCGTGCGTCTTTCAGCCATTGGCCGCGCTTGGCGGCAGCGTGGCGTTCAGGAACACGACGCAGCAAATGGATGGCATGCCCGAGCACCAGCTCGGCCACCGATCGCGTGTTCGAGAACGGGCCATTGAACACCGCCACGCCATGCTCCGAGGCGGCTTGCAGTGCGATGTTGTTGGTACCCGTGCAGTAGGCGCCAACGGCCATCAAGTCGGGTGCGTGGCTCAGCGCTTCAGGCGTCAATTGCGTGCGCGAGCGCAAGCCCAGCACATGCACGCCAGGCAACAGCTTGTGCAGTTCTGCGGCATCCGGTGCGTGCTGCAGCCGAACAATTTCAACGTTCGGCAATGCTTGCAAGACGGGCGTGGCGCTGGCGTGCACGTCTTCGAGGAGTAAGACCTTGAGGCTCATGATGCGGGCTTCCTGGTTGGCAAAGAGAGGGGTGGCTGGCGGTTCATCTTGAGGTTCAAAGACCCAGTGTCAGCAGCGCGGCATCGGACATCATGGTGCGCCCCCACGGCGGGTCAAAGACCATATCGACCTTGACCTGTTCGATGCATGGCAGCGCCAGTAACTTGTCCGCCACTTCGTTGACCAGGCTCTCGCCCATACCGCACCCGGGTGCGGTCAATGTCATCTCGATGGTCACGTTGAAGCGGCCGCTGGGGTTGGTTTGTACGTCGCACCGGTAAACCAAACCCAGCTCAACGATGTCGAGCGGGATCTCCGGGTCGTAGCAGGTCTTCAAGGTTTGCCACACCAGATCTCGCGCCTCTTGCAGGTTGATGGTGTCGCTGGCCTGCACGGGGGACACCGGCACAGGCTTGCCGATGGCATCGGCGTCGGCACCCTGCAAGCGCACCAACTGGCCGTCCACGTAGAGCGTGAAGGTGGTGCCCAGGGCCTGCGTGATCTCGGCCAGCGCGCCGGCAGCCAGCTCCATTCGCACGCCGCTTGGAATGCGTTCAACTGTCACCGGGCGCAGCACGCGAACGGTCTCACGAGATGGATTCACTTTGCCCTCCGTCTTGTTGATCGGCATCTGGCGTGGGCGTCAGGGCATGCGCCAATGCATGCCAGCCGAGCAAGGCACACTTGATGCGGTTGGGGTAATGCCGCACACCCGCCAGGCTGATGAGCTTGCCCAAGTACGCACCCTCTGGCGCCTGTTGCCCCATCAGGACATCGCGAAACCTTTGCTGCAATTGCAGTGCAGCGTCGGTGCTGCCGCCCAGCACCGCTTCGGTCATCATCGATGCCGAAGCCATGCAAATGGCACACCCCTGTCCGTTGAAGCGGATGTCTTGAATGCGCCCATCCGCCACCCGCAGCGCGACGCTGATGTCGTCGCCGCATGTCGGGTTCTGGCCTCGCGCATGGTGTGTGGCATCGCGCAACTCGCCAAAGTGGCGCGGGGCACGCTTGTGCTCCAGCACCAGTTCTTGGTAGAGATCGTCTTGCGCGCTCATCGCAGCACCCGCAAGGCCTGTGCGACGCCGGTCAGCAAACGCTCGACCTCATCGTGCGTGTTGTACAGGGCGAAGGACGCGCGTGTGGTCGGGCCAAGGCCAAGGTGATCCAGCAAAGGCTGGGCGCAGTGGTGGCCCGTGCGAACGGCAATGCCTCGCTCGTCCAGCAAGGTGCCGATGTCGTGCGGATGCACCCCGGCTGCGACAAACGAGACGATGGCAGAGTCGTGCGCGTCGGGCGACAGCACCGTGATCCCATCCAGACGCATCAAGCCGGCGACCGTCTGTTCGCGCAGCGCGGCCAGATGTTGGGCAATCGATTGGTGGCCCGCTTGTTCGATGAATCGCGCCGCAGCGGCCATGCCCAGGGCGCCACCCACGTTCGGCGTGCCGCCTTCCAGCCGCGCCGGCAATTCGGCGAAGGTCGCGTCAGTCCATTGAACCCACTGAACCATGTCTCCTCCCAGACGCAGTGGGCTCAAACGCTCCAGTGCCGCGCGCCGCCCTGCCAGCGCCCCCACGCCCATCGGGCCGTACATCTTGTGCCCCGAGAAGGCCAGGAAATCAGCGCCCAAGGCGGCGATGTCCACGCCACCGTGTCCGACGGCTTGTGCCGCGTCCAGCACCGTCAGTGCTCCGACCTGCCCTGCTTGCGCCAGCAGCACCTCCACCTGTGGCCGGTAGCCGGTGGCGTTGGCACAAGCGGTGAGTGCGAACACGCGCGTGCGTGGGGTGAGCAGGCGGTCCAGATCGGCCGGGTGCACGCGCCCTTGCGCATCGGGCTTCAAGATGCGCAACACCGCGCCGCTGCGTCGGGCCGCTTGTTGCCAGGGGATCAAGTTGGCGTGGTGCTCCAGTCCGCTGACAATGATCTCGTCGCCCGCGCGCAGCCAGGGCGCGCTGCCAGCGGGATCGGACAAGCCCAAGGCCACCAGGTTGAGTGCTTCGGTGGTGCCCGAGGTGAACACCAATTCGTGCGTCGGGCCGGCACCAATGAAGCGCTTGAGATCGTGGCGCGCGCGCTCGAAGGCATCGGTGGCACGCTGACTCAGGGTATGCACACCCCGATGAATGTTGGCCCGATCATTCAGCTCGAATTGCTGCATCTCGGCCAGCACCGCGCGTGGCATTTGCGTGGTGGCCGCGTTGTCGAGATAGGCCAGCGACACACCATGGATGGACTGCGCCAGCACCGGAAACTCGGCGCGCAGATCGAGCAGATCTTGTTGGCGGGCGGTCATCGGGTTACGCATGAGGCACCTCCGGTTTTGACGTGACCTCTTGCGTGTCAGTCGCGCCATTGACAGGAGCGCCAGACAGATGGCGTTCGACCGCGCGGTTCAGAGCGGTATCCACCGCCAATTGCGACAACAGGTCAGGGGCGTCCACGCAACGCTCAAACATGTCCGCCAGCCAGCCCTTGACGATCAAGGCCCGTGCCGCCACTTCGCTGAGCCCCCGCTGACGAGCGTAGAACAGCGCGTCCTCGGGCAGTGCCCCCCATGTGGCGCCATGCGTGGCCTGTACGTGGTCGTGATGGATCTCCATGTGCGGGCGCAAAACCAGCTTGGGCTGACCACCCGTGGGCGTGGCGCTCAGGCGTTGACGGGCCACGGCCTCATCGCAGCCGGGAGCCATGCGCGTGTGTGCATGAAGCACCGCATGCGCAGAGCCACTGGCCAATGCCTGCGCCTCAACCGAACTGCGCGTGTGCGCGGCGGTGTGCGACACCCGCACTTGCTGCTCCAGCGCCAGGTTGTGAATGAGCATGGCCGCAGCCGTTCGCACTTCCGCACGCGGGCCGTGCAAGTCGATGTCGGTACGTTGCAAGTGGTAGCGACTGCCCGCCAGCAACGAGACCTGGTCGTAGCGCGCCCCCGCGTCGAGCTGGGCGTGAACCCCATGCGCCAGGCAATCGTCCGCACCCGGTGTGATCACACGCACATGACGCAACGTGGCCCCTGCACCCAGGCGGATGTGAACATGCAGGTTCTGCGTGACGGCACATGCGCAGCCACAGTGATCGGGGGCATGGCTGTCTCGCTCATGAGACTCCAGCAAGACGCCGTGCTCGCCGGGCAGCAACTCGATCACCAAGGTGGGCGACTCCACGGTGCTACGAGGCTGGTGACGCAGATGCAACCACACCGCCTCTGCCGCGCCGGCTTCGGGGCCGGAGGTGCCACCGATGCGCAGACGCAAACCCTGGCGGCAAGCGGCGCGATGCGCCAAGGCGAAGGACGCTGCGCTGCCGTCGTTGGGCCACGCCACACCGGCGAACAGTTCTGCGCGTTGCGCCGAATCGGTGGCATCGAGCCAGCGTGCATCGACGCACCCTCGGCTTGCATCCCCGATGGGATGCAGCGTCCAGCCTGAGCCGGCCAGCGCGGTCGCATCGCACCGGGGCGGTTCGTCGGCGGTCTCGTCTGGCAACCACGCGGCCAGAGCCGGGGGCGGCAAATGGCGGAAGGATTCATCGCGCGCTGAAATCCACCCTTGCCTGAGCAATTGATGGCGAGCGGCGAGTGCGTCGGCACGGGCGCGATTCATGGCGTCATACCCTCTCTGCTTCGCTGCTGCGTGCGAAGCCGTCACGGGCGATGGCACGTGCCAACTCCAGCGAGCCCGTCTCTGCGATACAGCCCTGATCGAGTCGCAGCACTGCATCCGGGGCCAATGTCTCGATCAATTGAAGATAGTGCGACACGACAATGAAAGCCGTGCCTTTGGCTCGCAAAGCCTGGACCAACTGAACCATGCTTTTCACGCCATCCACATCCAGGCCAGAGTCGATTTCATCGAGCACCGCCAGGCGCGGTTGCAGCAGGGCCAACTGCAACAACTCATTGCGCTTGCGCTCACCACCCGAGAAACCATCGTTCACCGCTCGCCCCAAGAGCGCGTCAGGCAGGCCCAGTGTGGCGGCGATCGTGCGCGCATCACCCAGAAAATCGTAGGCATCCAGCGGCGCCTGACCGCGCGACTCGCGCACCGCATTGATCGCGCTGCGGATGAACAAGCTGTTCTTGACGCCCGGGACGTCGGGTGGGGCTTGAAATGAAACGAACAAGCCTGCACGCGCCCTGCCCTCCGGCGTCATCGCCAGCAGATCTTCATTGTCCCAGCGTGCCTGCCCGCCCTTCACCTGGTAGCGGGGATGGCCCGCAAGGGTGAGGCCCAGCGTGCTCTTGCCGCTGCCGTTGGCTCCCATCAGCACCAACAACTCGCCCGGCGCAACCTTGAGCGACAGGGACTTGAGCACATGGCGTTCGGCCACGTCCACATGCAGGTTGCGGACATCCAATAAAGTCGAGGTGTGTTGCATGGTGAGGTGTCCTTTCATTTCGTGGCGCTCAACCCACCGCGCCTTCGAGCGACACGGCCAGCAGCGAGCGCGCTTCCAGGGCGAATTCCATGGGCAGCAGGTCCAGCACCGATTGGCAGAATCCGCCCACAATGAGCGCCGTCGCAGCTTGCGGATCCAGGCCACGTTGCTGGCAATAGAACAAGCGCTCTTCTGAGATCCGGGTGGTCGTGGCTTCGTGTTCGACGACCGCGTCGTCACGCGCGGCATCCACATACGGGAAGGTGTGCGCGCCGCAGTGATCACCGATCAGCAGTGAGTCGCATTGCGTGTGGTTGCGCGCGCCAACGGCTGTGGGCAACATCTTCACCAGCCCGCGATAGCTGTTGTGGGCCTGACCCGAGCTGATGCCTTTGGAGACGATGCGGCTGCGTGTGTTGCGACCGATGTGGATCATCTTCGTGCCGGTATCGGCCTGCTGGAAGTGGTTGGTGACCGCAATGGAATGGAACTCGCCGCTGGAGTCATCGCCGCGCAAGACCACGCTGGGGTACTTCCAGGTGATGGCGGAGCCGGTCTCGACCTGCGTCCACGCGATGTGCGATCGTTGGCCCGCGCACAGGCCGCGCTTGGTCACGAAGTTGTAGATCCCACCGCGCCCCTGCTCGTCGCCGGGATACCAGTTCTGTACCGTGGAGTACTGGATGCGGGCATCGTCGTGCGCAATCAACTCCACCACTGCCGCGTGCAGTTGGTGTTCATCGCGCTGCGGTGCCGTGCAGCCTTCAAGATAGCTGACATGGCTGCCCGCTTCGGCAATGATGAGCGTGCGCTCGAACTGGCCGGTATTGCGCGCGTTGATGCGGAAGTAGGACGACAGCTCCATCGGGCAACGCACGCCCTTCGGGATGTAGACAAAGGAGCCATCCGAGAACACCGCCGAGTTCAGCGCGGCATAGAAGTTGTCGCCTACCGGAACGACCGAGCCGAGATAGCGCTCGATCAACTCGGGGTGATGCTCCACCGCATGCGAGAAAGAGCAAAAGATCACGCCCACTTCGGCAAGCTGCTCGCGGAAGGTGGTGCCGACCGAAACCGAATCGAACACGGCGTCCACTGCCACGCCGGCCAGCCGGGCACGCTCGTGCAGAGGCACGTTGAGCTTCTCATAGGTTTCCAGCAACTTGGGATCAACCTCAGCCAAGCTCTTGGGGCCATCTTGCAGCGATTTGGGGGCCGAGTAATA
>CAYOJR010000090.1:0-8604 GCA_964404335.1 uncultured Aquabacterium sp. | reverse complement strand
AGAGCGTGTTCAACCTGTTCTTCGAGAACAGCACCCGCACCCGCACCACCTTCGAGATCGCGGCCAAGCGCTTGAGCGCCGACGTGATCAACCTCGACATTGCGCGCTCGTCAGCGTCCAAGGGCGAAAGCCTGCTCGACACCATCGCCAACCTGTCGGCCATGAGCGCCGACATGTTCGTGGTGCGCCATTCGGAGTCGGGTGCCCCCTACCTGATCGCTCAGCACGTGGCGCCGCATGTGCACGTGGTCAACGCCGGTGACGGCCGCCACGCGCACCCGACGCAGGCCCTGCTGGACATGTACACGATCCGGCACTACAAGAAGGACTTCACCAACCTGACCGTGGCCATCGTGGGCGACATCGTGCACTCGCGCGTGGCTCGCTCCAACATCCACGCACTGACCACCCTGGGCGTGCCCGAGGTGCGCGTGGTGGGCCCCCGCACCCTGGTGCCGGGCGACCTGCGCGAGATGGGCGTGCGCGTGTGCCATGACATGGCCGAAGGCATCAAGGATGCCGATGTGGTCATCATGCTGCGCCTGCAAAACGAGCGCATGAACGGCGGCATGCTGCCCAGTGCGGGCGAGTTCTTCAAAGAGTTCGGCCTGACCGAGGCCAAGCTGGCGCTGGCCAAGCCCGATGCCATCGTCATGCACCCCGGCCCCATCAACCGAGGTGTGGAAATCGACTCCGCCGTTGCCGACGGCAAGCAAAGCGTCATCCTGCCCCAGGTCACGTTCGGCATCGCCGTGCGCATGGCCGTGATGTCCATCCTGGCTGGTAATGAGGCCTGATCCCATCATGAAGATCCTGATCAAGAACGGCCGACTGGTCGACCCTGCTTCCGGCCTCGACCAGGTCGGTGACCTGGCCATCACGGCCAGCCGCATCACGGCACTCGGCAACGTCAGCGCCGATTTCGAACCCGACCGCGTCATCGACGCGACCGGCCTCATCGTGGCCCCCGGCTTGGTGGACTTGGCCGTGCGCCTGCGTGAACCTGGCCACGAGCACGAAGGCATGCTGGAGTCTGAATTGGCAGCTGCCGCTGCCGGTGGCGTGACCAGCGTGGTCTGCCTGCCCGACACCGACCCGGCGCTGGACGAGCCCGGTCTGGTCGAGATGCTCAAGCTGCGTGCGCGCAAGCTCAGCCGCTGCCGCCTGTTCCCCTTGGGCGCTTTGACCCGTGGCCTCAAGGGCGAGAACCTGACCGAGATGGCCGAGCTGCAAGAAGCAGGCTGCGTGGGCTATTCGCAAGCCGAATCGCCCATCAAGGACACCCAGGTGCTGCAGCGTGCCATGCAGTACGCCTCCACCTTTGGCTACACCGTGTGGCTGCGCCCGCTCGACCCGTGGTTGGGCAAGGGCGTGGCGGCCAGCGGTGCCGTGGCGACCCGCCTGGGCCTGTCCGGCGTGCCGGTCAGTGCCGAAACCATCGCCATCCACACGATCGTCGAGCTGGTCAAGGTCACTGGCGCACGCGTGCACCTGTGCCGTATCTCCAGCGCTGCGGGTGTGGAGCTGGTGCGCCAGGCCAAGGCCCAGGGCCTGCCTATCACGGCCGACGTCAGCATCAACTCGCTGATGTTGACCGATGTTGACATCGGCTACTTCAATTCCTCGATGCGCGTGACCCCACCACTGCGCCAGGGCCGTGATCGAGACGCGCTGCGCGCGGCACTGCTTGATGGCACGCTCGACGCCCTGGTGTCCGACCACAACCCGGTCAGCGAGGACGAGAAAATGCTGCCCTTCGGGGAAGCCACCCCCGGCGCCACCGGTGTGGAACTGTTGCTGAGCCTGGCCATGAAGTGGTCGGGGGCCGATCAGCAGGACCAGCCTGCTGCCGATAAATTGCGTCAGGCGCTGTCGGTGGTCACGCAAGGCCCAGTCAAGGTGCTGGGCGATGCGCTGGGCTCCCTGACCCACAGCGCGGGTCGCCTGGTCGAAGGCGGGGTGGCCGACATCGTGATGTTCGATCCGGCCGCGCGCTGGCAGGTGCAGCCGTCTGCCTTGGTGAGCCAGGGCAAGCACACCCCGTTTGCCTTCGACGCCACCGGTTTCGAGCTCGCTGGCCGTGTGCGACTGACCTTGGTGGCAGGGCAGGTGGCTCACGACGCCCAGGACCGCACCGGGGCATGAGCCTGGCCCCGTCTGAGCCTTCAGCGACGGCGTCGACCGTGACCAGCGCCGGGTGGTTGGCGCTGCCTCGCGTTGCGTGGCGCCTCAGCCGCTTGCTGGTTCTGGTGGTGCAGGGCTACTTCCGTGCCTGGCTGGTGCTGCCACGGCTCAAACAGAAAGACCGCGACATGGCGTGTGGCCTATGGTGCCGCCAGCTGTTGCAGGTGCTGGGAATCAAGCTGGTGGTACAGGGCCAAGCGCGCCCTGGCGCCAAACTGGTGGTGGCCAATCATGTTTCCTGGCTGGACATTGTGGCCATCAATGCGGTGGTGCCTTCGCGCTTCGTCTCCAAGGCCGAGGTGGCGAGGTGGCCGGTGGTCGGGCGCATGGTGACCCAGGCGGGTACGCTGTACCTCGCCCGAGAACGCCGTCGCGACGCCATGCGCGTGTTGGGTCTCATGGCCAAAGGTCTGCGTGAAGGTCACACGGTGGCCGTGTTTCCGGAGGGCACCACGGGCACGGGGCATGGCGTGCTGCACTTTCACGCCAATCTGTTGCAGTCTGCCATTGATGCCGAGGTGCCTGTGCAGCCAGTGGCATTGCGTTATGCCGACCCCGTTCACGACATCAGTCCGCTGGCTGCTTATGTGGGGGAGACCAGCCTGCTGCAGTCGCTGTGGTGGGTGGTGTCGGCGCACGGTCTGCAGGTGCATGTCGAGGTTTTGCCATTGCAGGCGGTGAAACATGCGGATCGACGTGCGCTGGCCGTTTTGTTGCAAAACCAGATCGCGGCGGCACTGCCGGGTTGAAACGGCAGGTTCAGGGAGCCCGTTGACCAAGAGCCCGGCGCTTTGCTGGGACATTCCAGCGCTGTAGCCGGTGCAATGAAGGCCCCCCTACAATGCGCCGTGATTTGAAAGGTATTGAATGTTTGACACTCTCTCTTGGACCACCTTGCATGACGCCGCTGTGCAGTGGGCCATGGACGGCTGGACGTCTGCCAATGGCTGGCAGATTCTGGCCTTCACCCTCATCGTGACGCACATCACCATCGCGTCCACGACCATTTTCCTGCACCGTTCCCAGGCGCACCGTGCGCTGGAACTGCATGCCATCCCCGCGCACTTCTTCCGTTTCTGGCTGTGGCTGACCACCAGCACCGTCACCAAGCAATGGGTGGCCGTGCACCGCAAACACCACGCCAAGTGTGAAACCGCAGAGGATCCACACAGCCCGGTCACGCACGGCATCAAGACGGTGCTCCTACAAGGGCGTGAACTCTATCGTGATGAGGCCATGAAGGCCGAAACGCTCAAGAAATTCGGTCACGGCACCCCGGATGACTGGCTCGAGCGTCGCCTCTACACCCCGCGCAACAACTGGGGGCCCATCCTCATGCTGATGATCAACCTGGCCTTGTTCGGCGTCATCGGCATCACCGTCTGGGCGGTGCAGATGGCCTGGATTCCCATCACGGCCGCAGGCATCATCAACGGTCTGGGCCACTGGTGGGGTTATCGCAATTTCGAGGCACCGGACGCCTCCACCAACATCTCGCCCTGGGGCATCATCATCGGCGGTGAGGAGTTGCACAACAACCACCACACCTATCCGACCTCAGCCAAACTCTCGGTCAAACCCTATGAGTTCGATATCGCCTGGGGCTACATCCGTGGGCTGGAATTGCTGGGCCTGGCCAAGGTACGCAAAACACCGCCGCGCTTGACACTCGGTGACGTGAAGCCCGTCGCTGACGCAAAGACGCTGGAGGCCATCGTGGCCAACCGCTATGAGTTGATGGCAGGCTACGCCCGCGAGGTGCGGCGCACTTGCGCCAGCGAAATGACCCGTTTGAAGGCAAGCGGACAAGAGACTGCTGCCATGCAGCTCAAGCGTGTGCGCCGCTGGGTCCACCGTGACGAGACGCAGATGCCGCTGGGCATGGCGCAACAGGTGCAACAGGTGTGCGCCAGCGTCCCCCAACTGGATCAGTTGCTCGCCATGCGTGAAGAGTTGCGGGCGCTGTGGACGCGCACCAATGTCTCGGCCGAACAATTGGTCCATGACCTGCAGGCTTGGTGTCAGCGTGCAGAGAGCAGTGGCGTTGCCGCATTGCAGGATTTCTCCAGGAAACTGCGCGCCGTTTGCGTCTGAGCACGACTTCTCCCCGCATAAAAAACCCCGCATCTGCGGGGTTTTTTGCGTGCATCTGATGCTGCCTGGGGTTATCCCTTGGTCCGTTTGAGTTGTTTACAAGTTGTAACGTGAATTAAGGCGCGTTGCCTGTTGTTTTCAGATATCGATGCCGACTTTCCCCAAGTAGATCTTTCGGGCCTGTCCTGTAACCTGAGTTTGTTCTGTCAGTAAATCCCTCAAACCTGTCTCGGGTGAAAGGTGGGGGTCCGATGGAACCAGGCTGTGGCGGCGCAGTCGCGCGACTTCAGTGATGGCATGCAGAGGTTTGAACATGTGGCTTGATGTGGGTATCGGAATCTTGGGTTGTCTCCTCGGTGCAGGGGCAACCTGGTGGTACCAGAGGCGCGCATGGTTGGCTTGCGGCGTGCTGGTACCCCAGGCCGATGTGCTCGCGCAGCAACAGGCGTGGCAGACCCGTGTTGCCGAACTGCAGGCGCAGTTGCAGGATCAGGAAAACTCCTTGCAGCAACAAGATCTCCAAGCCCAGGCGCAACTGGCTCACATGCGTGCCGGCTTGGAGGAGCAGTTGCAGCGAGTTCAAAGCGGCAACGCCCTGTCGCGCGAACAGGCGTTGGCAGCATGCAATCACCTCGCCGATGCCATCGACAAACTCCTGGGTCTGATCAAGACCTTTGAGCGCTGGCACGCAGACATGAACGTCTTGATTTCGCATAACCGCGAAATGCACGATCGCAACGACGAGTTCGCCTCTATCGTGCGGCAAGTGATCATCGTGGCGCTCAATGCGTCCATCGAGGCCGCTCGTGCCGGTGAAATGGGCAAGGGCTTTGCCGTGGTTGCCAACGAGGTGCGCAGCCTGGCCAACCGTGCCGAGGCCCTGTCCAAGGACTACAGCGACAACCTGCACAAGAACGATCTCATCACCACGACCACCTTCCAGGATTTGCAGGCGGGCGGCAAGATGATCATCGGGGCGGTCACCGAATTGCAGGCGCTCAACGGCAAGGCCCGAACCATTCTGACCTCCGAGTCGGTCTGAGCATCATGATCAGCCACCAAGCCAAGGCCGGATTCGAGTTCTACGTCAGCAATGCCTTGAAGGCCGCGTTGGCCTCATCGTCTGATGACCGTATAGAAGTCGTGCCACTGGACGACAGCAGCGAGATCAAGGAGCAGCGTCTGGTCATCCTGACCGTGTCCTCCTACCTGTTTCGCGCCATCACCTTGATGAGTTTCAGTCTGGATGCCGGCACGCGGAGGCACCTGGCGGGAATTCACCGCAGCGCACCGGAGGCCATGTCTGAGGCTGACTATCTGGACGTCATCGGAGAGGTGGGCAACATTTTTTGCGGCACGCTCAACCGCGACCTGTCCCATCACTTTCCCTACCTCGGCATGTCCACGCCCAATGTGCTGGAGCGTCAGTGCATCGATCACCTTGACGAACTCAATGCCAGCTACATCCAGCACTTTCGCGTGTGCGTCAATGAAAGCGTGACGTTTCACGCAAGCCTGTGTGTCTGCGATTTCGCGGACATCGATTTCCAGGTCGATACCACCGTGACCGAAGAAAGCCACGGCGAACTGGAACTGTTCTGACCCTATTTGCGCAAGAGAACCACAACATGATGGTAGAAGCAGCTCAAGTCGTCAGCAAGGTGCTGGTGCTCAACGATGACGATGAGGTTCGGGGCCACATCAAGGCTTTTTGCGACGCCCACCACCTGATTCCTGTGAAGCCTCAACCGGGGGCAGCCCTTGCTGTTCTCAAGTCCAATGTGGACCTGGGAGCCATCTTCATGCAGGAGACCAGCGCAGACGGTGGCGAGAATGCGCTGGAGTTCGCTCGTGCGGTCCATGCCATTCGACCTGAATTGCCGATCTTCCTCAGGCGTGAACACCATTCACACCTTGATGACCTGCCGGAGTTCTGCCAGGGCATTTTCACGGCGGCCTACACCACCGAGACGATTGATGAGCTGGCGCCCCTGATCGAGAAGACCATCTTCAGCCTGCAGTATCCAAACGCGCTGGTGCGTGGCATCACCGAGATCACCAGAACCACGCTGGAGAGCCAGTTCAAAGGCATTGAGGTGCGGACTGAAGCGCCCTACATGGTGCGGGATCGCATCATCTACGGCGAACTCTTCACATTGATCCCTCTGGAGAGCAATTGGTGTCGTGGCTACATGATGCTGCAGACCGAGGAAGCGCCGCTCATCACCTATGTGGAGGAAGGACGAGCCCACATCGTGCGTGATCCAGCCAACTTCCGTGACATCAACCATGTCATGGGGGAAGTCACCAACCTGATCTGGGGCGCGTTCAAGAACCGCTTCGTGTCCACCGACCCGGTCGAATGGCGCCAGTCACAGGTGCCGCTCATCGTCAACCACGAGCACCGCTACATCTCATTCGGCTCCGAAGATCCGCAACTGTGCTTCCGCTACACCCTGTCCGACCCGAGTGGTGAAGGCGCATCCTTGGTCCTTTATCAACGCTTTGTTTTCAATCTCAGCTGGGCGCCTGAGAAGTTCAAGGAAAACGAAGTGCTCACCGAAGACCTGTTCGAGTCGGGTGAACTCGAGCTTTTCTGATCCATTTTTCTCAAGAGGTGAACCACCATGGCACAAGTACTCGTCGTCGATGATTCGGCAACCGTCCGCAACGAAGTCGGAGACTTCCTCAAGAAAAATGGCTTGGATGTGGCCACGGCAGTCGATGGCCGAGACGGACTTGACAAACTCAAGGCCGACTCTCGCATCAAGCTGGTGGTGAGCGACGTCAACATGCCCAATATGGATGGGTTGACCATGGCCGAGAAGATCCGAGGCGAGCTGCGCAACAGCACCGTCAACATCATCATGCTGACCACCGAAAACACCCCGATCATGAAGGAGCGGGGCAAGGCGGCGGGCATCAAAGGCTGGATCGTGAAACCTTTCAAAGGCGAGGCCGTGATCGCCACCTTCAAGAAGCTGGCCGAAGGTTGAGCCGTACCGGCTGTTTCCCTGCTTCTCCACACGCAGACAGACCATCTTCGCTCCGCTGTTTGCCATCTTGTCTGCTCACCCTCCATCAGAGAGGTACACCTTATGTCCATCAGTCGATTCCTGATGCTGGCCCTTCTGGGAATGCTGTTGCCCTGGACCGCACGCGCGGCCGACACCCGCCCCGATTGCCACTCCTGTCACATTGAAATCCAGTCGCTCGACAAACCGGTGAAGCTCGCCGGCAAGTGGCTGTTCACCCGTGACGACCGCCCTGAGAACAAGAATCCGGTTCTGGACACCCAGGACTGGAAGCTGATCAAGGCGCCAGGTCCTTGGAAGCCCGCCTACAACGATGGCAAGGTGTTCACTGTCGGCTGGTATCGGGGCAACCTGAAGTTCGACCCCTCCCTCATCGGGCAGGAAGTCGTCTTCATGGTCAACACCTACATGGCGCGCATGCACGTGTACGTGGATGGTCAGGAGGTGTACCAACGTCCTCACAACATCAACGTCGAGCGCTACTACTCGATCCAACCGATCCCGGTGCGCTTCAAGGTGACCCAGGCTGAGCATGTTGTCGCCTTCCGGGTGGAGACACCGCTGATGACCGGTGTGTACCAGTTGCCGTTCGAGATTCATCGCTACAACGAGCATGACACCAGTCTGGCGCTGTGGCAGTTCTGGGGAGGTGAGGCGCGCACCATCGCGGCCTACACGATGTTCGTGTTCGGCTTGTTCTTCCTGCTCGTTTACAGCAAGACCAAGTACCCGCTCTACCTGACTGCCGCGCTGGCGGGCATCTTCATCTTCCCCTTCTTCGGTTCACCCGGCGATTACTTCATGAAGGTGTACCACCCGGACGTGATGCTCTATTCGCACTACGTCGGCCTGATGGGCATTTTCATGTTCTACATGTTCGGGCAGTACATCACGCACCGATTTCTGCCTCGACTCAACTGGGTGAAGGGCGGGATCTACATCATCCTGTGCGCCACGATCGGCAGCATGATGTTCGCGCCGAACGTCGAGTTGTTCCAGAAGGTTCGCCCCGTTTTGTTCATCCTGACCTTGATCTCGGGCTCTATCAGCTTCTGGCAGTTGGTGCGGGCGTGGCGTGAAGGCAAGTCTGGTGCAACCATCCTGACGGTCGCCATGATCATCTTCCTTGCGACAGGTTTCAACGATGTGCTGTTGGCGCTGGGCAAGATCTCTTCCGTGTCGCTGATCTTCACGGGCGTGTTGATCTACATGTGCGCCATGATGTATGTGGCCTCGACGCGCTTTGCCAACACCTTCATGGAGAACCGCAAGCTGGTCAAGGACCTGCAGG
>CAYOJR010000089.1:0-8610 GCA_964404335.1 uncultured Aquabacterium sp. | reverse complement strand
TCCCCTTCGTGCCCAACAAGCGCTTCGGCGGCGTGACCCTGGGCGGCAAGATCGCTCCCATCTTCTTCAACACGCAAGAAGACTCCGGCTCGCTGCCCATCGAAGTGGACGTGACCAACTTCGAAATGGGCGATGTCATCGACATCTACCCCTACGACGGCAAAATCGAGAAGAACGGCGCTGTCGCTGCCAAGTTCGAACTGAAGTCGCAAGTGCTGCTGGACGAAGTCCAAGCTGGTGGCCGCATCAACCTGATCATCGGCCGCTCGCTGACCAGCAAGGCCCGTGAGTTCCTGGGTCTGCCCGCCTCCACCGTCTTCCGCCTGCCCCAGGCTCCGGCCGACAGCGGCAAGGGCTTCACCCTGGCCCAGAAGATGGTCGGTCGCGCCTGCGGTCTGCCTGAAGGCAAGGGCGTGCGTCCGGGCACCTACTGCGAGCCCAAGATGACGACCGTGGGTTCGCAAGACACCACCGGCCCGATGACCCGTGACGAGCTGAAGGATCTGGCTTGCCTGGGCTTCTCGGCTGACCTGGTCATGCAATCGTTCTGCCACACCGCGGCTTATCCGAAGCCTGTGGACGTGAAGATGCACCGCGAACTGCCCGCCTTCATCTCGAACCGCGGCGGCGTGGCCCTGCGTCCGGGCGACGGCGTGATCCACTCGTGGCTGAACCGCCTGCTGTTGCCTGACACCGTCGGTACCGGTGGCGACTCGCACACCCGCTTCCCGATCGGCATCTCCTTCCCCGCTGGTTCGGGTCTGGTCGCCTTCGGCGCCGCCACCGGCGTGATGCCGCTGGACATGCCTGAGTCGGTACTGGTGCGCTTCAAGGGCCAGATGCAGCCTGGCGTCACCCTGCGTGACCTGGTGCATGCCATCCCCCTGTACGCCATCAAGGCTGGTCTGCTGACCGTCGCCAAGGCTGGCAAGAAGAACATCTTCTCGGGCCGCATCCTCGAAATCGAAGGTCTGCCTGACCTGAAGGTCGAGCAAGCGTTCGAACTGTCCGACGCCTCCGCTGAGCGTTCCGCTGCTGGTTGCACCATCAAGCTGAACAAGGAACCGGTCGCCGAGTACCTGAAGTCGAACATCGTTCTGATGAAGAACATGATCGCCAACGGTTATCAGGATGCCCGCACCCTGGAGCGCCGTATCGCTGCCCAGGAAGCCTGGCTGGCCAACCCGCAACTGCTGGAAGCCGACAAGGACGCCGAGTACGCTGCCGTGATCGAGATCGATCTGGCCGACATCAAGGAGCCGATCGTCTGCTGCCCGAACGACCCGGACGACGCCAAGTTCCTGTCCGAAGTCGCTGGCACCAAGATCGACGAAGCCTTCATCGGTTCGTGCATGACCAACATCGGTCACTTCCGCGCCGCCGGCAAGCTGCTGGAAGGCAAGAAGGACATCCCGGTGCGTCTGTGGGTGGCTCCGCCCACCAAGATGGACGCCGCCGAGCTGACCAAGGAAGGCTACTACAACACCTTCGGCCAAGCCGGTGCCCGCACCGAAATGCCGGGCTGCTCGCTGTGCATGGGTAACCAGGCTCAGATCAAGGAAGGCTCGACCTGTATCTCCACGTCGACCCGTAACTTCCCGAACCGTCTGGGCAAGAACACCAACGTGTTCCTGGGCTCGGCCGAACTGACCGCTGTCGCCTCCAAGCTGGGCAAGCTGCCGACCCCGGCCGAGTACATGGCTGAAATCGGTGTCGTGGCCAAGGACGCCGCCAACGTCTACAAGTACATGAACTTCAACCAGATTGAAGAGTACGTCGAGACCGCCAAGACCGTGAAGGCCTGAGCCTTGCGTCCCTGACGCAGCGTTGAGCTGACACCCAAGCCCGCCGGGGAAACTCGGCGGGCTTTTTTGCGCTCATATCGAACTCAAAATGGCGTCATCCAGACGTCAAAGGCACGACGCCGCACATCGCGAGGCAAACTCAAGGTCTGTTCACACGAGCCGGCATCGCTGAAGCCGGCATGGGGAGACCACCATGAAGATCCTGCTCTGCGGTGCCCGTGGCTTCGTCGGCAGCCACCTGCAAAGTGCCTTGGTGCGCGCGGGTCACGAGGTGATCGGCGGCGTATCGTCGGTGCGGCCAGGCGAACGCGACGTCATTGCCGTCGACTTTGCGCGCGATGTGCAGGCGGCCGACTGGTTGCCACGCGTGCGTGACATGGACGTGGTCATCAATGCGGTCGGCATCCTGCGCAGCACCGGCGGCCGCCCGATCCAGGCGGTGCACACCGACACCCCGAAGGCCCTGTTTGATGCCTGCGCACAGACCGGCGTGCCCCGGGTCATCCAGATCTCGGCCCTGGGTATTGAGCACAGCCCCACCCAGTATGCGCAGACCAAGCTCGCGGCAGAGCAGCACCTGCAGGCGCTGATGGCCACAGGCCGGCTGTCGGCCACCATTTTGCGGCCCAGCATCGTGTTCGGCCGAGGGGGCGCCAGCAGTGCCCTGTTTGTGAACCTGGCCCGCTTGCCGGTGGCGCTGTTGCCCGGTCCGGTGATCGATGCCCAGGTGCAACCGGTGGCGGTGACCGACCTGGCCGACGCGGTGGTGAACCTGCTGAACCACACGCCGCAGCCGCCTGGCCCGCTGGCCTGTGTGGGGCCACAGCCCGTGCCACTGGGAGATTTCATCGCCAGCTTGCGTCAACAGCTGGGACACAGGCCCGCCAAGGTGCTGCGGCTGCCCGATGCGCTGACCTCCTTGAGCGCCATGATGGGCGACCTGGTGTCGGCCAGCCCTTGGAGCAGCGAGGCGGTGGATATGCTCAAGCAGCCTAACGCAGCGCCACCCGCCGCATTCGAGGCCTTGCTGGGACGGGCGGGGGCTCATTACAGCCGCCTGCTGACCGAAACCTGGCACTGACACCGGCCACAGCGAACCTGCCAAGGTCGGGCTCACATTTCCTTGCAAAGGCACATCCGGCAGCAGCCATAATGCCCGCTTGCTGACTTGATGGCACCCTTCGGTGCCGGCCTTGCTGTATGTCCGATTCTGCGACCCAGCGCGGTGGCGCTCCCCGCTGGCTGCGCCGTGCCCTGTGGGCTCTGCTTGCTCTGTGCCTGGCGGGTGTGCTGGCCTTGGGCGCCACAGTGTTGGTGCTGCTGCCACAACTGCCTGACACCAGCAGCCTCGCGAACTATCAGCCCAAGCAGCCCTTGCGCGTCTACACCGCCGACGGTGTCGAGATTGGGGGCTTTGGCCAGGAGAAGCGGGAATACCTGCGCATCCAGCAGTTCCCGAAGATGATGCGCGACAGCCTGCTGGCAGTTGAGGACTCGCGCTTTTACGAACACCCCGGCATCGACGTGATTGGCGTGTTGCGTGCCATCGTCGCCAATGCCACGGGCGGTCGCACGCAGGGTGCCTCCACCATCACCCAACAGGTGGCGCGCACCTTCTTTCTGACGCGCGAGCGCACCCTGTCGCGCAAGCTCAAGGAGGCCTTGCTGTCGCTGCGCATCGAGCAGCAGCTCAGCAAGGACCAGATCCTGGAGCTGTACATGAACCAGATCTACCTGGGCGCGCGCACCTATGGCTTTGCCGAGGCCGCCCGCACGTACTTCGGCAAGCCCATTCAGCAACTGTCGGTCGCCGAATGCGCCATGCTGGCCGGTCTGCCGCAGAACCCAGCGTATGCGAACCCGATCAAGAGCCCCAAGCGCGCCAAGGATCGCCAACTGGTGGTGCTGTCACGCATGCGCGCAGAGGGCGTGATCGACGACATCGTGTACACCGCCGCCAAGGCGGAAAAGCTGGACGTACGCAACCCAGGCGAGATGGACGTGCACGGCGAATACGTGGCCGAGATGGCACGCGCCCAGGTGTATGCCCAGTACGGCGAGTCCGCCTACACCAGCGGCATGAAGGTGGTGACCACGCTGCGTGCCGCCGACCAGCAGGCAGCATGGAAAGCCGTGCGCAAGACCCTGATCGACCGAGAACTGCGCCTGGCGTGGCGCGGGCCGGAGGCGCAGGAAGACCTGCCTGCCGATCTGGCAGACCAGGACCCGGCGCTGGCCCAGTTGCTGGCGGACTACAACGATGACGAAACCCTGCGTGTCGCCATGGTGACGCAAGCCAGCAGCAAGCAGGTGACGGTGGTGCTGGCCTCCGGTGATGTACTGACCGTACGTGGCAAAGGCCTGCGTCAAGCGCAACCCGGGTTGAGCGCCAAGGCTCGGCCTGCGCAAAGGTTAGAGCGCGGGTCTGTCGTGCGTCTGATGCAACAAGGCCAGGACTGGCTGATCACGCAATGGCCCCAGGCCGAAGGTGCCCTGGTGGCAATGGACCCGCACGACGGCCAGATTCGTGCACTAGTGGGTGGGTTTGACTTTCATCGCAACCAGTTCAACCACGTGACCCAGGGCTGGCGTCAGCCCGGCTCGACCTACAAGCCTTTCCTGTATTCCGCCGCCCTCGAGAACGGCGTGATGCCGGAGACCTTGATCAACGATGCTCCCTTGAGCAACGTTGGCGACTGGACTCCCAGTAATGCCGATGGCAGCGCCGACGGCCCCACCCCGCTGCACATCGCGCTGGCAAAGTCCAAGAATCTGGTCAGCATCCGTCTGGTGCAGTTGATGGGCCCCGAGGCCGCACGTCAATGGACAGGGCACTTCGGCTTTGATGTGGACAAGCAGCCCGCCAACCTCACCTTGGCCCTGGGTTCCGGCTCGACCACAGCCATGCAAATGGCCAGTGCCTATGCGGTGATTGCCAACGGAGGCCTGTCGGTCAACCCGGTGCTGATCCAGAAAATTCAGGACGGCCAGGGCAAGGTGGTGTTCGAGGCCAAACCGACCGCCGCAGACGAGTCCCAACGGGTCATTCCGGCCCGCAATGCTTTCCTGACTGCGACCTTGCTCAATGAGGTGGCGCGCAGCGGCACCGCAGCCAAAGCCCAGGCCCAACTGCGTCGACCCGATCTGTATGGCAAGACCGGCACCACCAACGACGTGGTGGATGCCTGGTTTGCCGGCTTCCAGCCCAATCTGGTCGCCGTGGTCTGGTTCGGCTATGACACACCGCGCAGCCTGGGCACGTACGCCTCGGGTGCCTCGCTGGCACTGCCGGCCTGGATCCAGTTCATGGGCACGGCCTTACGCGGCGAGCCAGTACGCGCATTGAGTGCGCCTGAGGGCGTGGTGGACCTGCCCAGCGGTTGGCGCTATACCGAATGGGCCGAAGGCGGTTTCATTGCGGAATTGGGCGTGGACGACACCCCGATCGATCGCAGCCTGATTCCCACACCACCAGCCTCAGGCGCCTCGGCCGCAGAGGGCGAAGATACATTGCGCTCTTTCATTGAACGACTGTTCAATTGATGCGCAACGGCCCCCCTGGGGTTCAGCCCGAGGTTGCCCCCTGGTGACTCAGGAGGCCCAACTCCTGAGCCACGAGCCACAGCCGCAGATCGAACTCGTGCTGGTGGTAGTGCGGCGCCATGTGCGTGCACAGGCTGTAGAAGGCCTTGTTGTGCTCGCGTTCCTTGAGGTGGGCGAGTTCATGCACCACGATCATCTCCAGGAACTCGGGCGGTGTCTCCTTGAACAGGCTGGCGACGCGGATTTCGCGCTTGGCCTTGAGCTTGCCACCTTGCACGCGTGACACCATGGTGTGCGTGCCCAGCGCGTGCGCGATGACCTTGATCTTGCTGTCGAAGGCGATCTTGCTGAGCGGCTCGCTGCTGCGCAGGTAGCGCTGCTTGAGGTCCATGACGTAGTCGTACAGAGCCTTGTCGGTACGCACCTCGTGCTGATCGGGGTAACGCCGGGTCAGCATGTCGCCCAGCTTGCCGTCGTCGATCAGGCCCTGCACCTGTTGCAGCAGGTGGGCCGGGTAGCCGCTGAGATATTTGAGGTGCGGCGGCGTGCTGCGGTGATGCGGCACGAGCGGCGTCACCGAAGGGCGGCTTTCAGGGCGCGATCTGTTCGACATAGTCGTACAACGCCCCCAGGATGTCCTGGCCGCGCTCATCGTCGTCAGACAGGGTTTCGCTCAGCGCGTCGATGCGCTCGAAAAAGGCTTGCAGCGACAGGCCACCGCCCTGCCCTTCGTGCAGACGCGCCACGCGCAAGGCGTGCCAGCGCGCCAGCTCGGCCTCGTTGAGGGTGTCGGGAAAGTTGCGGGCACGGTATCGGAAGAACAGCTCGTCGAGCCGCTCGTCGACAAAGCCGGGATGCTTGTCGGCCAGTTGCTCGCCCGACAGCGCACGCAGGCGCTCCAGCGCACGCCGGTCTTCGTTGCCGACGAAGCCGCCGTACAGGTCTTCGTCCACATCGGTGTCGAGCGAACGCTCGGGGCGGGTGAACACCTCAGCCCAGATGCCGTCCATGCTGGGGCCTTGCGCCGCTGCCCATTCGGCGTGCGCCATCGCCTGGGCCACGTCGATGCCCCATTTCTGGCACAAGGCCGGCGTCAGCACCTTGAGGTTGCCGACCACGATGGGTGACTTGTTGATGTGCACGCTCTTGAGCGGCAAGCGGGTCACGCCTTCGGGCAGGTCGGCGGTCTTGGTGAACAGACGCAAGCGCAGTTCCTCGGCGCTGAGGGTGAACAGCTCACGCGGATCGTGCGCGAGGTCCCACACCAGGATCTCGTTCTTGTTGCTGGGGTGCTGGGCCAGGGGCCAGACCAGGGCCATGCAACCGCGCTCGTGGCTGAACATGCCGGAGATGTGCAGGAAGGGCTTCCAGTGCGAGCGTGGTTGGTCCAGTCCGGCTTCAGCCAGCACGGCGTCTTTCTTGCGCAGCTTGAGGCAGAAGTCCCACAGGCGCGGCTGAGCCTGTTTGAGCAGGCGGGCCAGCGCAATGGTGGCGCGCACGTCGGACAAGGCATCGTGCGCCGCTTCGTGGCTCAGGCCGTTGGCAGCGGTGAGGTGTTCCAGCTTGAAGGACTGGCGGCCGTCGTCGTGCTTGGGCCACTGGATGCCATCGGGGCGCAGGGCCCAGGTGGTGCGCACCACGTCCAGCAGGTCCCAACGGCCACAGCCGTTCTGCCACTCGCGGGCATAGGGGTCGATCAGGTTGCGCCAGAACAGGTGGCGCGTCACCTCATCGTCGAAGCGGATGGTGTTGTAGCCCACACCCACGGTGTTCGGTTGGGCCAACTCCTGAGCGATGGCCTGGGCAAAGGCATGCTCCGGCACGCCCTGCTCCAGACAGGTCTGCGGCAGGATGCCGGTGAGCAGACAGGCTTCGGGCTCGGGCAGGTAGTCGGGCGCGGGGGCGCAGTACTGCATCAGCGGCTCGCCCACCTCATTCAGATCGGCATCGGTGCGGATGCCGGCGAACTGCGAGGGGCGGTCGCGTCGCGGCACCTTGCCGAAGGTTTCGTAGTCGTGCCAGTAGAAGGTGAATTCGCCGCTCATGAATGCAGAAGAAGCCAGGATCGTCAGGATGGACAAACGGCCCGCTGGACAACCAGACGGGCCGCTGCAGGAGGGGTCAGGCCAGGATCAGCGCTTGCGCACGACCACGCAGCCGACCGAGTAACCGGCGCCGAAAGAGCAGATCACGCCGACGTCGCCCGAGGCCAGATCGCCCTTGTGCAGGTGGAAGGCAATGATGGAGCCGGCCGACGAGGTGTTGGCGTACTCGTCAAGAATCAGCGGGGCCACGTCGGGGGTGACTTCGCCACCGGTCAGTCGCTTGACGATGAGCTGGTTCATCGACAGGTTGGCCTGGTGCAGCCAGAAGCGGCGCACGTCGGTGGGGGCCAGCTTCAGCTCGGTCAGCTCGGACTCGATGTGGGCGGCGGCGATGGGCACCACCTCCTTGAACACCTTGCGGCCTTCCTGGCGGAAGGTCTTGTCGCGGGCCTTCGGATCGCTGTCTTCGCTGCGGTTGAGGTAGCCGAAGTTGTTGCGGATGTTGTTGGAGAACTGGGTGGCCAGCTTGGAGCCCAGCACTTCCCACTGTTCTGCCGAGGTGGCGGTGTCGGCACGTTCGACGATGGTCGCCGTGGCCACGTCACCGAAGATGAAGTGGCAGTCGCGGTCCTTCCACTCCTGGTGGCCCGAGGTGATTTCGGGGTTGATCACCAGCACGCACTTGGCCGAGCCCGACTTGATGGCGTTGACCGCCTGCTCCAGACCGAAGGTGGCGGCCGAGCAGGCCACGTTCATGTCGTAGCCGTAGCCCTTGGCGCCGATGGCGTTCTGGATTTCGATGGCGATGGCCGGGTAGGCGCGCTGCAGGTTGGAGCACGAGCAGATCACGGCGTCGATGTCGGCGCCGGTCTTGCCGGCGGCGGCCATGGCCTTCTTGGCGGCTTCCACGCCGATTTCAGCGAGGATGGACAGCTGGTCATCGCTGCGCTCCTGGAAACGCGGGTACATGCGCTTGGGGTCCAGAATGCCGCTCTTGTCCATCACATAGCGCTGCTTGATGCCCGACGCCTTTTCGATGAATTCGACGCTGGAGTGGCCCAGAGCCGTCAGGGTGCCGGCTTCGATCTCGGCGGCGTGCTCGGCGTTGTACTGGTCAACGTAGGCGTTGAAGGCCTCAACGAGCTCGGCGTTGGTGATGGTGTAAGGCGGCTGGTACAAACCAGTTCCGCTGATGACGACTGCGCTCATGGCACCCC
>CAYOJR010000088.1:3169-8636 GCA_964404335.1 uncultured Aquabacterium sp. | reverse complement strand
AGTTGTTCCAGGTGGACCGCCTGCCGCAACTGATGGCCGAAGGTCACCTGGATGCTGTGGCGATCACTGCTTCCAGCTATACCACTGGCGAGCACGTCACCTTCTATGACAGCGCCCATCACGTTGCGCCATGGGCACGCTCGCAACGCATGAGCGTGCACGACCAGCTTGGCCTTGACCATCTGCTGGCATCGTCGGCCATCCCCTTCGTGTTTCCTGCCGTGAAGTTGCCCGTGCAGGGGCGTGATCACTACTGCGGTGACGGATCCATGCGCCAGGCGGCGCCCATCTCGCCGGCCATCCACCTGGGGGCCGATCGCATCCTGGTGATCGGGGTGGGGCGTCTGTACGAACCGCCCGATCAGCGCGAGAAAATGGCCGAGTATCCGAACCTGGCGCAGATCGCTGGGCATGCCATGTCGAGCATCTTCCTGGACTCGCTCACGGTGGACATCGAGCGCATGCAGCGCATCAACCACACGCTCAGCCTGATGACGCCCGAACAGCGTCAGCACACCAGCCTGCGACCCATCGACGCGCTGGTGATCGCGCCCAGCCAGCGCATCGACGACATCGCCGCCCGTCACCTGTGGGCTTTGCCACCGGCCGTGCGTGCCATGCTCAGCGCGTTGGGGGTGTATGGCGAGGGCAAATCGGCCCGAGGGGCCGCGCTCGCCAGCTACCTGCTGTTCGAGTCGTCCTTCACCCGCGAACTGATTCACCTGGGCTTCACCGATGCGCTCGCCAAACGCGACGAGGTGCTGCGCTTCTTTGGCTGGGGTGAGGGTGCTTTACTTCGATCTGACAGCGTGCTAAAGTAGAGAGCTTCGCTTTGTAAAAGGCGGGGATTCAAGTTCTTTCCCGAAAGGTCTCAACATGTACGCGGTCATAAAAACCGGTGGCAAGCAATACAAGGTTGCTGCTGGCGAAAAAATTAAAGTAGAACAGATTGCTGCGGACGTTGGCCAAGAGATCGTGATCGACCAGGTTCTGGCAGTCGGCTCCGGCGCTGAACTCAAGGTTGGCACGCCCCTGGTGGCTGGCGCAACTGTCAAGGCAACTGTCGTTTCTCATGGTCGTCACGACAAGATCCGCATCTTCAAGATGCGCCGTCGTAAGCACTATCAGAAGCGCCAAGGTCACCGTCAGAACTTCACCGAGCTGGAAATCAGCGCCGTGAACGCCTGATCTCGCGCCTTCTTCGTCTAACCTCAGTCACCAAGGAGCAGATCCATGGCACAGAAAAAAGGCGGCGGTTCCACGCGGAACGGCCGTGACTCGCAACCCAAGATGCTGGGCGTGAAGGCCTTCGGCGGTCAAGTGATCTCCGCTGGTTCCATCATCGTTCGTCAACGCGGCACCCGCTTCCACGCTGGCTCCAACGTCGGCACCGGCCGCGACCACACCCTGTTCGCGCTGGTCGATGGCACCGTGTCCTTCACCGTCAAGGGCGCGTTGAACCGCAAGACCGTGGTCGTGACCCCGGTCTGATCGGTCTCAGGCAGCCTGCGGGCCTGCTGAACCAAAGCCCCGGCTTGCCGGGGCTTTTGTGTTTGTCGCCCGCTCCAATTTTTAGCCTGCGGCAGGGATAATCTCTGCCCTGGACTCACAAGGACACCCGTCTCATGAAATTCGTCGATGAAGCCACCATTGATGTGGCCGCCGGAAACGGTGGCAGCGGATGCATCAGCTTCCGTCGCGAGAAGTTCATCCCCTTCGGCGGCCCCAACGGGGGCGACGGCGGACGAGGCGGGCATGTCTACGTGGTCGCTGACCGCAACATCAACACCCTGATCGACTACCGATATGCCCGCCGCCACGAGGCGCGCAACGGTGAGCAAGGTCGCGGCTCCGACCAGTTCGGCGCGGCCGGCGAGGACATCGTTCTGCGCATGCCGGTCGGCACCATCATCCGCAACTTTGAAACCGGCGAAGTGATGATGGAGTTGCTCGAGCATGGCGAAAAACGCCTGCTCGCCAAGGGCGGCGACGGCGGCTTCGGCAACCTGCACTACAAGACCTCGACCAACCGTGCGCCGCGCAAGAAGACCGTCGGCTGGCCCGGCGAAGCCTACAAGCTCAAGCTCGAGTTGCGCGTGCTGGCCGACGTCGGTCTGCTGGGCATGCCCAATGCTGGCAAGTCCACCCTGATCGCGGCCATCTCGAACGCACGCCCCAAGATCGCCGACTACCCCTTCACGACCCTGCACCCCAACCTGGGTGTGGTGCGCGTGGGTCCGGAAAAGAGCTTCGTGGTTGCCGACATCCCCGGCCTGATCGAAGGCGCCTCGGAAGGCGCCGGTCTGGGGCACCTGTTCCTGCGCCACCTGCAGCGCACCCGCGTGCTGCTGCATGTCATCGATCTGGCCCCGTTTGACGACGCCGACCCGGTCCAGCAGGCTCGCGCCATCGTCAATGAACTCAAGATCTACGACGAAGAGCTCTACAACAAACCGCGCTGGTTGGTGCTCAACAAGCTCGACATGATCCCCGAGGCCGAGCGCGTCACCCGCGTGCTGGAGTTCGTGCGCCGCTACGGCTGGAAGGGCCCGGTCTTCCAGATCTCGGCCTTGACCCGCCAGGGTTGCGAACAGCTCGTGCAGACGATTTATCAGCACGTGGCCAGCATGCAGGAGCACCACGAAGAGGCCGACATCCGCTTCGACGTGGAAGCCAGTCTGCCCATGGCCTCCGACCTGATGGCCCGCGCGGGTCTGTCGTACGACGACGAACTGGAGGCCTTGATCAAGCCCAAGTCCGGTGCGGCGGGCAAGGCCTCTGCCAAGAAGGCGCCGGCCAAGAAGGCTGTGCCTGCCAAGAAGGCTGCGGCGAAGAAGGTCGCCACACCCGCCGCCGTGAAGAAGGTGGCTGCGAAAAAGGCGGCCGCGCCGGCAAAGAAAGTGGTCGCCAAGAAGGCCGCTGAGAAACCCGTGGCCGCGAAGAAGGCGGTGGCCCAGAAGCCCGTGGCCACCAAGGCCCCCGCCAAGAAGGTTGCCGCCAAAAAAACCGTCGCCAAAAAGGCCATGGCCAAGAAGGCCGCCCGCTGAGTCCCGATCTCCATTCGTCCTGACCGAGTCCCTGCCCATGAACGATGTGTTGAAGAACGCCCGCCGCATTGTCGTCAAGGTGGGCTCCAGTCTCGTCACGAACGAGGGCAAGGGTGTGGACGCCGAGGCCATTGGCACCTGGTGTCGCCAGATGGCCGCGTTGGCGCAAGATGGCCGTGAGGTCATCATGGTCTCCAGTGGCGCCATCGCCGAAGGCATGAAGCGCCTTGGCTGGGCCAGCCGCCCCAAGGAAATCCACGCCTTGCAGGCGGCTGCCGCCGTCGGTCAGATGGGCCTGGCGCAGATGTACGAAACCAAGCTGCGCGAGCACGGCATGGGCAGCGCCCAGGTGCTGCTCACGCACGCCGACCTCGCCGACCGCGAGCGTTACCTCAACGCCCGCTCCACGCTCTTGACGTTGCTGTCGCACCGGGTGGTGCCCGTCATCAACGAGAACGACACGGTGGTCACCGACGAGATCAAGTTCGGTGACAACGACACCTTGGGGGCGCTGGTGGCCAACCTCGTCGAGGCCGACGCGCTCGTCATCCTTACCGATCAGAAGGGGCTCTACAGCGCCGATCCGCGCAAGAACCCGAGCGCCCGCTTCATCGACGTCTGCACGGCGGGCGATCCGGCGCTGGAGCAGATGGCCGGCGGCGCCGGTTCGCGCGTGGGCACGGGTGGCATGATCACCAAGGTGCTGGCGGCCAAGCGCGCAGCGGGCAGTGGTGCCTCCACCGTCATCGCCTGGGGGCGCGAGCCCGACGTGCTGGTGCGCCTCACGCAGGGCGAAGCCATTGGTTCGCTCTTCGTGGCCGCCACCGCCAAGCTCACCGCCCGTAAGCAGTGGATGGCCGACCACCTGCAACTGCGTGGGGCCGTGGTCATCGACGACGGAGCCGTGACCGCGCTGCGCGACGAGGGCAAGAGCCTGCTGCCCATCGGCATGACCGAGGTGGAGGGCGAGTTCTTTCGTGGCGACGTGATTGCGGTGCGCAACAGCCTGGGTCAGGACGTCGCCCGGGGCCTGGCCAACTACGCCAGCAGCGAGGCACGTTTGCTGGTGCGCAAAGCCTCCGCCGACATTGAAGCAGCGCTGGGTTTCACCAACGAGCCCGAGATGATCCACCGCGACAACCTCGTGCTGGCCTGAAGATCCCTCGCGGGAGAGGGGGTTGACGCGATCCCCTGAATGGGGAGGGAAGAGGGTTCACCCTGCCCAGGGGCGTACACGCGTCACATGAAAATAAGTCCTGCGACTTTTTTCACGTGTTCTGCACTCCGGAGGCCTTCCCTCATGTCCCAAGCTACCCGCAAACTCCCTCGTCCTCAATCTCTGGCGTTGGCTGCCGCTGCGCTGCTGTCCACCGTGGCAGTCTCGGCCCAGGCCAAGAATGTCGTGTGCGTCTGGGACGTGGCTGGCAAGTCTGGTGATGTCTACGCTGCCGCCACCGACTACGCACTGGCCATGCAGAAGCACGGCGCCACCCTGGAACTCAAGGGCTACGTCGACGAGCGCGTGGCCATCGAAGACTTCCGCGCCGGTCAGTGTGATGCCGTGGTGGCGACTTCTTTCCGCACCCGTCAGTTCAACAACATCGCCGGTTCGGTGGACAGCATCGGTTCGACCCTGATCATCAAGAACGGCAAGGTTGACATCAACGCTGGCTACGAAGTGTTGCGCAAGGTGGTGCAGGTGTTTGCCTCCCCCCAAGGCGCCAAGATGATGGTGGATGGCAACTACGAAGTGGGTGGCATCTTCCCTCTGGGTGCAGCCTACCCCATCGTGCGTGACCGTAAGAACAACACGGTTGAGTCCCTGTCGGGCAAGAAGATCGCTGCCTTCGACTACGACAAGGCCCAGGGCCTGATGATCCAACGCATCGGCGCACAGCCCGTGTCGGTGGACGTGACCAACATCGGTCCGAAGTTCAACAACGGCTTCCTCGACATGGTGACCCTGCCTGCCGTGGCCTACAAGCCTTTCGAACTGCACAAGGGCATTGGCAAGACTGGCGGCATCGGTCGTCTGCCCATCGTGATCCCCACGGTGCAGATCATGCTCAACAAGACCAAGTTCCCCGAAGGTTTTGGCGACAAGTCGCGTCAGTTCTGGCTCGCCCAGTTTGACCGCGCCCTGAACATCGTCAAGACCGCCGAACAGGGTATCCCGAATGCCGTGTGGGAAGACTTCCCTGCCGAGAGCATCCCCAAGTACGCCGTGATGTACCGCGAAGCGCGCATCGACATTGCCAAGCAGGGCATCTACAACAAGATCACCCTGAACGTGATGAAGCGTGCTCGCTGCAACGTCAACCCGACGGACGCCGAGTGCGCCACCAAGAACGAAATCGAGTGATGACTCACGAGCAGCCCGGTTGAGGCCGGGTTGTCTCAACGTGAAAAAGGCCCGGAGG
>CAYOJR010000088.1:0-3069 GCA_964404335.1 uncultured Aquabacterium sp. | reverse complement strand
CTCACGAGCAGCCCGGTTGAGGCCGGGTTGTCTCAACGTGAAAAAGGCCCGGAGGCTCATGCCTGCCGGGCCTTTATGCTTGCAACCCTGTTGGCGGGCTGTCAACAGCGTCAGGCGTGCTCGGGGTGCGAGATGTCGTCGTCCGCTGGTCCGCTGGCATCGTCGCCCTCGTCATGAGGGCCGTGGCGCAGGTGGCCGCGCAGGAAGCGGTTGCCCGGCACTTGAGGCTTGGGCAGGTAACGCGCCAGCTCGGACAGGGCCATCTCGTACACCCCACGCTTGAACTCGATCACGCTTTCCAGGGGCACCCAGTATTCGTGCCAGCGCCAGGCGTCGAACTCGGGGTGGTTGGTGGCGCGCAGGTTCATGTCGCTGTCGCGACCGATGAGCTGCAGCAGAAACCAGATCTGTTTTTGCCCCCGATAGTGGCCACGTGCTTCTTTGCGGATGAAGTGCATGGGCACCTCATAGCGCAACCAGTCGCGTGTGCGCGCCACGATGCGAACGTGGTCGGGCAGCAAGCCCACTTCTTCGTGGAGCTCGCGGAACATCGCCTGCTCGGGCGACTCACCGTACTTGATGCCGCCTTGTGGGAACTGCCAGGAGTGGGTGCGAATGCGTTTGCCCCAGAATACCTGGTTACGGTGATTGAGCAGGATGATGCCGACGTTGGGCCGAAACCCTTCACGGTCGAGCATAATCAACTCCAAATTTTCAACTGGTTTCATTATTGCACCGCTGTGCCGGATCGCCTAGTGTGGTCATTCCGGCTCTTGCGGTGCCTTTGCATTGGTTCCCATGAAAGCCTCTCAGTTCTTCATCTCCACCCTCAAGGAAGCCCCGGCCGATGCCGAGATCGTCAGCCACAAGCTGATGATGCGCGCGGGTCTGATCAAGAAGCTGGGGGCCGGCCTCTACAACTACATGCCCATGGGCCTGCGCAGCATTCGCAAGGTGGAAGCCATCATCCGCGACGAGCTGAACAAGGCCGGTTGCGTCGAGCTGGTCATGCCGGTGGTGCAGCCCGCCGAGTTGTGGGAAGAAACCGGCCGTTTCGAGAAGATGGGTGAGGAAATGCTGCGGTTCAAGGACCGCCATGGCCGCGACTTCGTGATCCAGCCCACCGCCGAAGAGGTGATCACCGACATCGCCCGCCAGGAACTGCGCAGCTACCGCCAGTTGCCCAAGAACTTCTACCAGATCCAGACCAAGTTCCGCGACGAGCGCCGTCCGCGCTTTGGCGTGATGCGCGGCCGCGAGTTCACGATGAAGGACGCCTACTCCTTCGACCGTGACGTCGAGAGCGCCGGCAAGACCTACGACGCGATGTATGCGGCCTACACCCGCATCTTCGAGCGCCTGGGCCTGCAGTTCCGCGCCGTGGCGGCCGACACCGGCGCCATCGGTGGCGACCGTTCGCACGAGTTCCAGGTGATCGCCGACACTGGCGAAGACGCCATCGTCTACTGCCCGACCAGCGACTACGCCGCCAACATCGAGCTGGCCGAAGCCGTGGGTCTGATTGACCACCGCGCGGCCCCCACGGCCACGCTAGCCAAGGTGCCCACCCCTGGCAAGAGCACCTGCCCGGACGTGGCCGAACTGCTGGGCGTGCCTCTGAGCCACACGGTCAAGTCCCTGGTGCTGGCCACCGACGAGACCAACGAGCAAGGCGAGATCGTCAAGTCCACCCTCTGGCTGCTGCTGGTGCGCGGTGACCACGAGCTCAACGAGGTCAAGGCCGGCAAGATCCAGCTGGCGGACGGTTCGGGCCTGAAGGCGGGCTTCCGCTTCGCCACCGAAAGCGAAATCGTCGCCCACTTTGGCAGCAAGCCCGGCTACCTGGGCCCGGTCCAGTTGCTCAAGCCCGTGAAGGTGGTGGCCGATCGCACGGTGGCGGCCATGAGCGACTTCGTGTGCGGCGCCAACGAAGAAGGCTTCCACCTGCAAGGCGTGAACTGGGGCCGTGACCTGCCCGAGCCCGATCTGGTGGCCGACATCCGCAACGTCGTCGAGGGCGATCCGTCGCCGGACGGTCAGGGCGTGCTGGCCATCCAGCGCGGCATCGAAGTCGGTCACGTGTTCTATCTGGGTACCAAGTACTCCGAGGCCATGAAAGCGACCTTCCTGGACGTGGACGGCAAGCCCAAGCACTTCGAGATGGGCTGCTACGGCATCGGCGTGACCCGCATCCTGGGCGCGGCCATCGAGCAGAAGCACGACGCGCGCGGCATCATCTGGCCGGACAACATCGCGCCCTTCACCGTGGTGATCTGCCCGGTGGGTTACGACCGCTCCGAGGCCGTCAAGGCCACCGCCGACCAGCTGCACGCCGACCTGCTGGCCAAGGGCGTGGACGTGATCCTCGACGACCGTGGCGAGCGCCCGGGCGCGATGTTCGCCGACTGGGAGCTGATCGGCGTGCCGCACCGCGTGGTGCTGGGCGACAAGGGTTTGAAGGAAGGTCTGGCCGAGTACCAGGGTCGTACCGACGCCGAAGCCACCAAGGTGCCGGTGAGCGATGTGCTGGTGCACCTGCTGGCACGATTGCACACTGCTTGAGTGGCACATGCGCCCGGTGCGCGACAAGGCGGACCGGATGCGGTATTGTTAAATGATGTTGGTCAGTTCCTTGTTTCTGCTCGTGGTGAACCATGTGGTGCGTCGTCGTGCGCTGTGGATGGCGGGCCTGTTGGCTGCGTGCATTCCCAGCGCCTGGGCGGGGGCGCAGATTGAGGAGCCCCTTGCTGATTCGGTGCGTTCGGCGCTCTCGGCGGCGGTGGGACGTAGCGAGCCCAAACTGGTGTTTGCCGATGAGGCGCAACGCCAGCAATGCGCCCGCTGGACGCAGGCCCAGGAAATCCGTTTGCGCAAACGCAAACCGGAAGAGTTGGTGCGCACCGAGTTCCTCAACACCGTCTGCTACGAAGCCAAGCGCGCAGGCTTGGAGCCCTCGCTGGTGCTGGGCCTGATCCAGGTGGAAAGCGGCTTCCGCAAGCACGCGATCTCGCATGCGGGCGCACGCGGCTACATGCAGATCATGCCGTTCTGGTCGCGCACCATCGGCAA
>CAYOJR010000087.1:0-8764 GCA_964404335.1 uncultured Aquabacterium sp. | reverse complement strand
TGGCGTGACATCTCTTTCGTTGAAACCAACTTGGTAAATTTTCATGCGGGTTTCCCAATCGGTGAACCATCGACAAACGTCAGTCGCTCCAGCCCATTGTGGTATGACTTACCCATAGGTTACGTGGAGAGTCCGTATTTTTTCATTTTAAGGGTGAGGGTCTGGTGATTGTTTATTCCGAGCAAAGCAGCAGCCTTTGTCTTCTTGTACTTTGCCTCTTTCAGGGCAAGTTCGATATATTTTTTCTCCATCGCCTCTGTTGCGTTTGCAAGGTTGAAGTTGTCTCCTACTTTCTCGGAGGGCAGTCTGTGCGATTCTTCATGTTTTCTAATAATTGCTCTGGCCATGACCTGTTCATTAATGAGGTCATCATCAGTCAGAACACAAGCTCGAGTGAGCGCATTTTTCAATTCTCTCACATTACCCGGCCAATCATAGTGCAGGATCACATTCATCGCCTTAGGCGACAGTGTCCTTCCCTTGAAACCAGGTGTTTGGCGGATAGACTTAATGAGCTCCTTAGTCAAAAGCTTAATGTCACCCGGTCTATCCCTCAAAGGTGGTAGGGTAACGACGCCAACGGCAACACGGTGGAAAAGATCTTCTCTGAAATTACCGTCGGCGATATCTCTGGTGAGATTTCGATTGGTGGCAGCAATAATCCGAACATCCACACTAGTTTCTTCTGTAGAGCCGACTGGTGTGATCTTCTTTTCTTCCAGCACTCTGAGCAATCGAACTTGTGTCTCCTGCGGAAGCTCTCCAAACTCGTCTAAAAATACAGTACCGCCGTCCGCCGCAGCAAATATTCCCTGCTTGTCCTTGATAGCACCCGTAAATGCGCCCTTAACGTGCCCAAATAACTCGGAATTAATAAGATCACCCGCTATTGCACCGCAATTAACCGACTTACAGTTTGATGGTGCCCGATCGCTACTGCTGTTAATGATGGCCCGGGCAAAAAGCTCCTTGCCCGTCCCTGATTCGCCTAAAATCAAAACTGGAATATCGAATTGAGCAAACTTCCATGCATCGCTTTTAGCATCTCTCAGCAGGGAGCTTTCGCCAACTATTCCTGAAAATTCCGCCGATACATCCGCTCGTCCGGATGCTTGGTCAAACAGCGCCTGCCCGGATTTCTTAAGCAAAGGCGGCAAAAATTCAGCAGATATGTCAAACGGGATATCAACGTCTAAAAGCCCTTGCTCACGAGAGGACTGAAGAAATTTGGCTGAGTAGCGGGTCTTGCCAAGTAGAACCGATATCTGAGCCATCTGAGGTGTGCCGGGGGAGAGATGTATGGTCAGGTTCAGGTTAGTGTGCTCAACGCTAAGCTTTTTCAGTTTTTGATCGACAAAACGATAGATGTCCCCGTAATCAACGGCGGTTTTCAGCTTTACTACTTCACAAAAAATATCCGTGTTACATGCAGATCGGAGCCAGGCGAAATACGCGTCCGTGAGCTCTGGTGGGAAGTTGCTCGCCACATGAATCTCATCAAAATCGCGCTCCAGAACCGCTCGAGCCAAGGGACCTTCGGTAGGTCCATCTCTTTTCTCAAACTTCTCTAGATCAGTGTTGCCGATCCAGGAAAACAGTATGTTTGTCATAATGAGTTGCGAGTCCTCCGCCTAAAAAACAAAAAATTAATAAAACATATGTTTCGAGAAAGCTCTTGACATTGTATCTAACCAATTAGCATTGAGCCTGCAAAGAAGCCTCGGCGTACGACATCGGAATTATTGTTTCTTCTCACCGATTGCATCCAGGATTTCAGTTTATCAGCTGAGCACATTTCACTCGGCTTATCTAACAGAGTACCAATAAATTTTCCGTTGATATTTTTTCCTGAAATTTGATAGACACCGCACCAGATATAAATGGTGCCATTATTAAATTCTTCGTAAAGAACTGGAGGAATAGTATCACTGGTGTTTAGGTGCTTCATCGCGGAGTCTGCCCCTGTAACTTCTGCCTCGCTATCCATATTCCAGGCTGAGCACCACCTTGCAGCTAACGTCCCATCAAGTTCCGATAACGTAGGGTTTTTCAGGTACTTTGCATCGGCGTGATTTATGGCATGTTCCATGTAGGTGATCAGTTGTTGAATTTCATTTGCGTCGGAAAGACGATAGCCCACCTCAACGCCACTATTAAGCCCATGCTTGGCATCAAAATTAGCAGAAAAAAGGACTGCTTCCAGCCCATCCGCGATTGCGACTTTGGCGTGGTTTCTCAAGTCCGCGTAGATGTTTACGCCCTCACTGTGCAGATAATTTAACTCCGCACACTGTGTGGGCCATGCATTCCTTTGGCGTACAAAAATAGATACTTCAACACCACGTCGAGCTGCACCTACAATATCATTAAACAAAAGGCCGGGATTGTCTTGCATACCGACGATGCTGTAGCTGGAGAGTGTAAGTCGTGTGCGGGCACCATTGATTACGTCTTTTATGCATTTCAGCAGCGATGTGGATTCCGGTCCATTAGTCCATACGATCGACCCTGGAGTGAACTGTTCAGTCGGGAGGGGGACAGGCGAATTCTGAGGCGTTCTCTGAGCAACTTTATAAGTCACTCCCGGTGGTATTTCAAATGTGCAACCCTCATACCAAAGCTGAGTAAACAATCGCTTGAGTCTAAGGACCTCCGCGCTGGTGCGGATGATGATGTTGGCCTCACCTGTCCATTCAAATCCATTCTTCACGAAATTAGCTGAGCCGACCAGCGCAGTACAGTCATCGGCTATTGCAAATTTGGCGTGACATGACTCATGTCCCCGTACATATACACCGCGAGAGGTTAACCTTTCGAAGTTCTTCTTGCGCTCCTCTGGTGAGTCGATGGATTCTTCCTCGCCGTATTCCTCCAATCCGCGGCGCAGTGATTGATTATCAAGGGCTGTAATTACGTAGACACCGCCCTGTAGGCGGTCAGCGGCTCTTACTATTTCATCGACTAACAAATCGTCACCCAAGACAAACGAAGCAATAAAAATGTGCTTCTGGGCGGAGCGAAGTAATTCGATCAAAGCATCACGCACTGGCGAACCGCTATCTCTGTATGTTCCCACAAAGAATTCTGCTCGCCCGGTGTCAATTTGCCAGGTGATCGGAGGTGGTGAAACGGATCTCAGTAAAAAGTACCCGCCCTCAATACGCTTTTGTGAAAGTTCTATGGGAATCACTCGTTGAAATCCTGTTGTTCTCTTAGCTGGTAAATCATTGCGTATTGCTTGAGTTGCCATAGACGTTTTGACACATCTTTTTGCGAAACGTCATACTCAATACAAATCTTGTCCAAAGCCTCTTCCGAGATGGGCAACTCCAGCAACGCCCTCACGGCGCTGTCCAAGTTAATCAACGAGGCAGTTTTATCATCGGCCGGAATTAATTCGAATGGAATCTCGTATACCATTTCACTATCAATGGTAAAACGAATGCGTTTGTGGGAACTAAGCAGTCCCTCCTCGAGCATCGACAGGGCTTTGTCATAGTTCAGGGTTGCCACGGCGCTGTTTTGAAGCATTTGTGGCGATAAAAAGCCTTCACCTTCCATGGCTTTGCTGAGACTGTTTGACAAGCCGCTAACTTTCTTTAGTGACGCACCTATAAATTCTGGCAGGGTAGGGATGCTCATGGGTTGCCTGATCATGAAATTCCCATTTTTGCCGTGTTGGCCTTCTTTTTTGGCGGGATGTCCATAAACATTTGTCTCGACGGTAGTATGATTAATTTTGTCGAGATTGATTTCCAATAAGTATGCCGCGCAAGTATCCTCACCTAAAAGTGTTGAGTCCTTCACTCCGATAATTGAATGTGCCTCATCGCCATATAGCAGCGACTTATCCAGGGATTGCTCGATCAAACTGCCTCTCGATACATGGGCAACACTATTTGGGATTTCAAATCGAGCCTTTGGTTTGACCTTCGATAAGATTCTGATCATCGGGTCGTTAGGGCCGAGTAAGATCATCTCAGATGTTTGCGCAAACCAGGCAATAGTTTTTTCAGCCTCTTTCCTCTCTTTGATGGAGTTCTTGGCCAGTGCTTCAACGCAAGGGCCAACGTTAGGAATGAACGTGGCTTCATCCTGCCTGGTGGCTAAGCCTTTCATTTCAACTATCTCCAGCCACCTCTTGGCCAGCCCGTGATCAATACCAATAACTTCACAAATGTCCTCTGCTCCACAAGTATCTAACTGCACCAGGCACTCCAGTGTAAATCGTTCAAATACAGACAGGCCTGTAATTACCTCTTGGGTGATAACTACGCCGGTCCAGATCTGAATGGGAACTGCCTGCGTTAACAATGCACCTCCCTCATCGTGAGTCCGTAACAGCTCAATGTCGATTTCCGGGGTGGTGCCATCGCGCCGCAGAAGCATCAGTGGTCACCCAAGTGTTTAATAATTGTCATGTCCTCAGGATATTGCTCAAACAGACTGTCTAGGTGTTTGTAAAACGCCACCGCTTGTTCATTGGAGTGAAGTTTGGTCAGCATTTCTTTTTGCCCAACGAGGAATAGCGCCCGATGCGCCCGAGTGCAGGCCACATTCAATCTGCGAATATCCTGCAACCACTGCCCAAATTGACTAGATACATGTTTTCCAGCGGTTCTGGTAAAGGATAAGAAAACGACATCACTTTCCTGACCTTGGATGCGGTCGATGGCATCTATCACCGAGAACTTAAGACGATGAAATCGGTGTTTACTCAACTCCAATTCAATTAACCGTGCCTGGGCTTTATAAAAGGCCAGTATGCTCACCGTAATTACCTTGGGGGAGGTCTCCGCTGTTTCACGTTCAATAATCAGGCAAGCCTTGACGATAATATTTGCCTCGGCCTTGTTGACGAAGCTGTTACGAATAAGCTCTTCTCGACCCTTCAGGCCCAGCGACGATGTATCAAGAAAAGTGATCGGTGTCCGGAAAGTAGTGGTGGTGAGGGGTGTGACGCCAGATTTTGCTAACTCAGCGGCGGAAGGCGTCTGGTAATCCCCGCCATATACGGGCTGGCTAACTATTCGGGCTATCGGTTCTATCATCCGCCGCTGTTCGCCTAATCTGACTTTTGCATCGTTCGGGCAGCTCTTCACCACTCTCTCGAACAAGCTATGTACGATACTCTCTCGCATCGCTTTCAAAAGCGACTTGGCTGGATCTTCGACCTCTCGTCTGAGTTTGCCGATGCCCTCACGATACACATCACGATAGGATGCATCCCAAGTGCCGCTTGTGAGAAGCTCGGTAGCAAATCGCAGCACACTGTCATTCCGGAACTTATGTAGTTCCTCGTCTTCGTGCCAAAGTTCGCCCAGTTCTGCAATGGCGTCTTCGAGGGTTAGGCCCTGGTCGTTAGATCGATGCAGAGCGGACAAGGCGTGAATAAAGTGCTCGTCCTGCTGCTCAACGTATGGCGGCAACTGATTCTCGTCCCCAACGAGTAACCAGCGTCGGGCACGAACAGCTCCAATCAGAAATTCGGAGTCGGTGACTCGACTCGCTTCGTCGATAATGAGTGTATCGAATTCCAGGCCATTCAATTCCTTGCTGCCGGCCACTCCTGTTGTCGTGCAACAAAAAAGATTGGACGAATTCACAAGATCACTTTGAAGGGATTCGCGATCAGTAACGGATCCGTCATCAGTAGTAATAAGTGTTTGAAAGACGTCGGCCAGACGAGGATAGATTTCAAGGTTTTTTACCTTATGCAAAATCTGTTCATGCAAATCGCCGGCGCTGCTCAGATCAAGTTCTTTACCTGTTAAAATGGGATTGGCCTGACAATCAACTTTTATTTCCTCTAATAGTTTAACCTGCGCGAGATACTCACCCTCACTGGCAGAGGCAGCTTGCCTCTTCGCGGCGAGTATTTTTGTAAGAGCTTCCACTTTCTCAGTCAGCTCTTTCCCGTCCTTATCCAGTGTAGAAACTGCCTGATCAATTGCTGATAGTTCTTTTCTCAATGCGGCGTAACGGCGATTAGCCTTGCCAAGGTTGCCCAATCCGATATATCCAAGCAGCTTTTTCCCAAATCCGGCCCCTGTTCGAACTACTTCCAGATACTCCCTTGACGCCAATGTGGCGGCCGCCGTCACAACTCTGTCCTGGCACTGGGTGTTATGTTTGGCCGTGACCGCCTCGAGTTTCTGCAGCAGCTCAGACTTCATGGCTGGGTATTTCCGCTCGAACCCCTCGAGCTGATGCTTGTCGTTTTTCAGTTTCTGTTGGGAAGAGTGTTCAGATTTTATGGCGCCCATCAGCTTTGCCAGCAATGTCAGGGCAACCTCCAATGAAAGCCTTTTGCTGTTCCACTCAGCCACCTTGGATCGGGAAGTTGCGTTGATCGCGCTATTAAGGGGATTGGACCAGGCATTTGGTAGATATTGGTGAATATCTCTGGCTACACGTGAGTCATCCCAGCTCAGGCGTATCGCATGCACCCCGGGGCGTCCACCAATTCTGCGAAGGACCTCATCTATGGCAACATGTGTGGGCGCAACCATAAGGACTCGCTCTTTTCGGGCGATCAAGTGCCGCACAATCTCACATATAACTGTCGTTTTGCCGGTCCCCGGAGGGCCCTGAATGCAAAAAGCACTGGGAGCATTCAGAGCGCCCACTACGGCCAGGCGCTGACGTTCATTTAATCTGTGCCCCCCGGGCAGATCATCGCAATAGAATTTTGGAGCGCTGGATGGTTGACTGGCAGGAGCTATATCGCTCGGGGAGCACAGCAAGTGCGCAAGGTTCTGCCAATATCCATGTACATTCTCATTCAGGAAATCGGATACAGCTCTTTCATGTGCCTTCATGCCGAAGCGTGAGACATTACTTATTATCACGTGGTCTACTTTTTGTACTCTGCTGGCGGGAATATCCAGCTCGATCACCAAGCCGTCTGATGTTCTGGATGCCGCAAGTATCTTTGTTCGTAAAGGGCGAGCGCCCTCTGACAGGGTAACTTCGATGAGGACACCGGCATCCAGGAATTCGATGGCCTTTGCGCCCTCAAGCTTGAGATAAACATTTTTCTCCTCATTTTCAGCGCTATCATCTGGCCGTGGAGGCACATCCCTGAAAGGCAGCACCTCCGCATCAAACACATGCTTGTCCTGCTCACTTTTCAAACGCAGAAGCGTCATCATTAGCCTGAGAGCTGAATATTGCTTGCGAGCTTTGGTGTGATCCTCTTTTTTCCTCAGAACAGAGTAATCACCCTCGGGATGCGTAAGGCGGTGCTCAGCACTTGTTAGAGTATTTTTTACTGCCCGGTATCGCTCCTTAATTTCACTCGCATTGAACTCGCTTTCTTTCTGTATAAGGTCAAAATCCACAAGTTCTGGTTTGATCAGCCGGGCTTTGCTGGGATATTTAAGTTTGCTAACAGATTGTAATACGCCGACAGGCTGCCCCGTTTTCTTGCCGATATTCCCTACCACGGTGACTTCCCAATGGGTGCCGCGAATATTGAGCCTTTCTCGCCCATCCTGCGTAGGTGCAAGGGATTCGATACTGGAAATTCCGTTGGACAGATCTATCTTCAGCGCAGCCAGCAGTTTGTTGTCCTGCATGTTGTTTATCTTAGCCCATCGATTGGTATCACCTTCCTTGGGCTGATGGTAACTCAGCTTAATCGGAGGCAGCCGGTGTCTGTCATTAACGCCCTGAAGCCAGTCACGAGGTGGACTCAAACGCAGGAACGCATGACTTTTTGAAGTATCCATTACTTTCCGTACATCCCTGTCAGTGATATGCAAAGGGGCTTTGTTCAGGTTTGTCTTCGTCAGTTTGGCTAGTGGACATCGGTAACAGGGTAACCTAAAAAACCTCTGTTCACCCAAGCTATCAACGTACAACGAAGTTGCCGCATTCAAAATGTATATATTAATACATAAAATAATAAATCACACGATATGGATTATCCATTCCGTGTCGAGACTACCCAGTCTGAATGGAATATTAAATTATCTAATTGAATATAATGAATATTATTAGTCTCATAAAAATTTAAATAACTTGGCACACATTCTGCATAACTACTGATGAGAGCCATGTAAAGTTATGTAAATTACTTAAAGCATTTTAATTTGGAGAAAGATAATGAAAAAATTAGCAATAGGACTTGTGTTTCTTTTTGTGACCGCCCCTGCGTTTGCTGGAGGTCTCTGTGACAAAAAACCAAGCAAGCTAATCAGTTCTGCTGGGGCTGCCGCCACTGCGGCAGCCGGCAGTGCTGTTGGATCGGCAGGAGCAGCGGGTAGCGCCCTCGGTTTCTACACATTACCGCATGCAGCCTCGGGTTTAACTATGCTGGCATCCACCGCTGGCGGGGCTTCTGCTGCAGGTACCGTGGGTATTATGGGCGGAACAGCCGGTGCGATTGGAGCGACGGCGGCTGTAGTGCTCAACCCC
The DNA here is from genome assembly GCA_964404335.1 of uncultured Aquabacterium sp. Classification (GTDB taxonomy): domain Bacteria; phylum Pseudomonadota; class Gammaproteobacteria; order Burkholderiales; family Burkholderiaceae_C; genus Aquabacterium. The sequence continues at coordinate 343 of CAYOJR010000087.1, read as the reverse complement.
TTTGTATGGGGATCTGCCCTGTTTCTCGCAGTAGGCACGGTTGCCTTTGAAGGCGCGTGTCTCATAGCGGGAGAATGACGGCGCAAGGGTTAAGCGCATTACTTGATGGTGGGCCAGTGCAAGAAGGCGTTGGTCCACCGCAAGCGGAAAGATGTTATGGCTATTACCGCCAGACAGATTATCAATTCGATAGCTCCCATCCCGGGTGCAAAGTTCTGATATTACTGTAAACATATCTTACAGTAACAAGTGTTTACATCCGCAGCCACTTATAGCAATATCCTCAAAAAACAGAGAATCCACCCGCCAATGGTAACGACAATCCCAAAGCCTGAAATCCGAC
>CAYOJR010000086.1:2811-8903 GCA_964404335.1 uncultured Aquabacterium sp. | reverse complement strand
GACGACAAGGACCGCGTGATGCGCAAGTCCGAAGGCGGCTACACCTACTTCGTGCCGGATGTGGCCTATCACATCGCCAAGTGGGAGCGCGGCTTCGAGCAGTGCGTCAACATCCAGGGCTCCGACCACCACGGCACCATCGCCCGCGTGCGCGCTGGCCTGCAAGCCGCCGGCGTCGGCATCCCCCAAGGCTGGCCCGACTATGTGCTGCACAAGATGGTCACCGTGATGAAGAACGGCGAGGAGGTCAAGATCTCCAAGCGCGCCGGCTCTTACGTCACCCTGCGCGACCTGATCGAGTGGACCAGCAAGGACGCCGTGCGCTTCTTCCTGATCAGCCGCAAGGCCGACACCGAATTCACTTTTGACGTCGACTTGGCACTCAAGCAGAACGACGAGAACCCCGTGTTCTACGTCCAGTACGCCCATGCCCGCATCCAGTCAGTGCGCGCGCAGTACGCCGACAAGGGTGGTGACCTGAACGCACTGGGCGGCGCCAACCTGGCCCTGCTCACCGCCGACACCGAGCTGGCGCTGATGACCAGGCTGGCGGAGTTCCCCGGCATGCTCACTGCGGCGGCCCAGGGCCTGGCCCCGCACGACGTCGCCTTCTACCTGCGCGACCTGGCCAGTGCTTTCCACAGCTACTACGCGGCGGAACGTTTCCTGGTCGACGAGATCGAACTCAGCCGTGCCCGCGTGGCCCTGCTGAGCGCGACCGCGCAGGTGCTGCGCAATGGCCTGTCCCTGTTGGGCGTCAGCGCGCCCGACAAGATGTAAAACACCCGGCGACCCAGAGAGGATCCCTCCCCATGACCACTCCACGTGCCGCGCAGCGCGGCGGTTTCTTCCTCGGCATGATCGTTGGCCTGTTGATCGGGCTGGCGCTGGCGCTGGGGGTGGCCGTCTACATCACCAAGGTGCCGCTGCCCTTCATCGACAAGGTGCCGCAACGCACCCCCGAGCAGGATGCCGCCGAGATGGAGCACAACAAGAGCTGGGACCCCAACAGCCCGCTGTACGGCAAGAACCCGGCCGTGCCCAAAGCCATCCCGGTCGCCTCGGCCCCTGCGTCGGCGCCCGAGCCCACCGAGGTGCCGGTTGTTTCCGCCGAGCCGACCTCGGTGCCCGCGTCCGCAGCGGCCAAGCCGGCCAGCGCCCCGGCGGCCAGTGCCCGCAATCCGGCCGCCATCCTGTCCGGCGCTGCGCCCGTGTCCACCGCTCCGGCCACTGATGCGTTGAGTTACCAGGTGCAGGCCGGAGCCTATGCCAGTGAGGCCGAAGCCGAACAGCAACGTGCCAAACTGGCCATGATGGGGCTGGAGGCCAGCATTCAGGAAGGGCAGGTCAATGGACGCAAAGTGTTCCGCGTGCGTCTGGGTCCCTACGCCCAAAAGGATGCCGCCGAAGAGGTGAGTGCCCAGCTGAAAAACGCTGGGGTGGAATCCGCCCTGTTGCTGCGAAAGTAAGCAGGGGTCACGGCCCTGTTGATGGTCTGGGCGTTCGTGCCCAACAGAAAGGACGCTAGATGATGAATCGCCGCGAGTTCTCGATCCACACCCTGGGTGCGCTGGGTTTGAGCGCCGGTCTACCCGGCCTGGCCCTGGCACAAGGTGGCCCGGTGGAAGGTACCCATTACGTGCGCCTGTCCCAGGCGGTGCCGGTGTCGGCGCCCGCAGGCAAGGTCGAGGTCGTCGAGTTCTTCTGGTACGGTTGCAACCACTGCTACAACTTCGAGCCTTCTTTGGCCGCCTGGGCTGAGAAACTGCCTGCCGACGTCGTGTTCCGTCGCGTTCCGGTGGCCTTCCGTGAAAATCCCTTCGGCAACCACCAGCGCTTGTTCTACGCCCTGGAGGCCATGGGCTTGGTGTCCACATTGCACCCGAAGATCTTCCGCGCCATGCATGCTGAAGGCCAGCCGCTGGACAAGCCCGAAGCCATTGCCGCCTTCGTGGCCCGTCATGGCGTGGACCAGACCAAGTTCATGGCGATGTTCAACTCGTTTGCTGTGCAGACCAAGTGCAAGCAGGCACGCAGCCTGGCCGACGCCTACAAGATCGACGGGGTTCCCACCCTGGGCATCGCAGGGCGCTATTTCACCTCGGTGTCGCTCAACGGCAACCATGAGCGCACCTTGGCGACCACCAACTTCCTGATCAACCTGGTTCGCAAGGGCCGTTGAAGCGGTGTGCTGGTGCAGGGAAATCGCGTGTCAGATGCGATTTCCCCCTGGTTCGTGGCTAAAATCAATGCAAATTCCATGCCGATGATGACGAACCCGCTTGCCCCCTCTCTGACGCCCCGCTTGGCCCGCCTCACCGGGGCGCTGGCACTCGGGGTGGCGGCTTTGTGGTCGACTACGGCCGGCGCAGAGAAAGCAGACCGTTATCAGCCGCTCCACTTCGCCGCAGATGCCGCGCGCGTCGAGGACAACCAGCGCCTCAACATCCTCAGTGGCAACGTCGAGATCACCAAGGGCACCATGGTGGTCCGAGCTGACCGTGTGGAAGTGCGCCAGAACCCCGACGGGACCCAGACTGCCACCGCCATCGGCGGCCCCGGTGGGCGCGCTTTTTTCCGCCAAAAGCGCGACGGGGTGGACGAGTCCATCGAAGGTGAAGCCGAACGCATCGTCTACGACGGCAAAACCGAGATCGTGCGCTTCACCTCGCGCGCCATCATGCGTCGTCTCCAGGGCAACACCGTCAACGATCAGGTCAGCGGGCCCGTCATCGTTTACGACAATAAGACTTCGGTCTTTCAGGTGGTGGGTGGTGGCAGCAGCGGTGGGGCCGTCGGCCGTGTCCGGGGTGTGATCACCCCTCGCACCACGCCGGAGACCCCTGGCACAGAGGGCGCCCGTTGATGAGTGCGTCGTCGGTCACGTCCCCACGCAGTGAACTGCGTGCCGAACGTCTGAAGAAGCGCTATGGCGCACGCACCGTCGTGCATGACGTCCATGTGGCCGTCGCGGCCGGTGAGGTTGTCGGCCTGCTGGGCCCCAACGGCGCCGGCAAGACCACCAGCTTCTACATGATCGTGGGCCTCGTGCCCGCCGATGCTGGCGAGATCACCATCGACGGACAGCGCGTCGAGCGCCTGCCCATCCACCAACGTGCGCGCCTGGGCCTGAGCTACCTGCCGCAAGAAGCGTCCATCTTTCGTCAGCTCAACGTCGAGGACAACATCCGCGCCGTGCTGGAGCTGCAGGTCGACGAACGCGGCAAGCGGCTGAGCAAAGACGTGATTCAGGAGCGCCTCGACGGCCTGCTGCACGAGCTCAGCATCGAGAAGCTCCGGACTAATCCGGCCTTGTCACTCTCGGGCGGTGAGCGGCGCCGCGTCGAAATTGCCCGCGCCCTGGCCACCCAGCCGCGCTTCATCCTGCTCGATGAGCCCTTTGCCGGCGTTGACCCCATTGCGGTCATCGAGATTCAGCGCATCATCAGCTTCCTCAAGGCGCGTGGCATCGGGGTGCTCATCACCGACCACAACGTCCGAGAGACGCTGGGCATCTGCGATCGCGCCTACATCATCAGTGAGGGCAGTGTCCTCGCCGAAGGCAGTCCGGCCGACATTGTCCAAAACGCCGAGGTCCGCAAGGTCTACCTCGGTGAGCACTTCCGCATGTGAGTGGCCGGCGCCCATGAAGCCCACCCTGCAGTTCCGGCTGTCGCAACATCTGGCGCTGACCCCTCAGCTTCAGCAGTCCATCCGGCTCCTGCAACTGTCCACGCTGGAGCTGCACCAGGAAATCGAGCAGATGCTCGAACAGAATCCCTTTCTGGAGCCCGAGGACGATTACTCACCCATTGAGACGGCTGCATCGTTGGAGTACGAGCGCCAGCGCAACGAGCGCAACAGCAGCGAAGACGCCAGCGCCGAGCGTGACAATGCACCCGCCGAAGCGGATGCGGGTGGCATCGACATCGCCGAGCTGGGCACCACCGAGCGCGAGGACTGGGAAAACGGCACCGAGCGCGACGACTTCGACGGCATCAGCGAAAGCCCGGCTCGTCAAATCCAGGGCGACGACGACTCCGACCCGCTCGAGCGCAACAGCCTGTCCATCACCCTGCAGGAGCACCTGCGCCAGCAGTTGCTGGGCACGCGCCTGAGCGACGAAGACATGGCTGCGGTGGACATGCTCATCGAGTCCCTCAATGAGGACGGCTACCTCGCCGACACGCTCGAAGAGATCGCCGCCAGCCTGTTGCCCGATGAACCGGACGAAGACACCCTCGACGAGCTGATGTCGCGCTTGCGCTGCGCGCTGGGCTGGCTGCAAAGCCTGGAGCCCGTGGGCGTGGGTGCGCGCAACCTGTCCGAGTGCCTGCTGCTGCAACTGCGCGGTCTGCACGCCGAGCCCGCCCGCGAGGTCGCCATGGCGATCTGCCGTGAGCACCTCGAACTGCTGGCCCGTCGCGACTTCAAGAAGCTCATGGCCGTCACCGGCGCCGACGAGGCCTTGCTGAAAGACGCACAAAGCCTCATCGTCGCGCTCGAGCCCAAACCCGGCCGCGCCTTCACCCGCGCCGAGGCCAACATCATCATCCCGGATGTCATCGTCCAGAAGTCCGGCCGCAGTTGGAAAGTCGTCCTCAACCCGGACGTCATGCCCAAGCTGCGCATCAACGACTACTACGCGCAGGCCCTGCGCTCCAGCCGGGGCGCACGCGGCAGCACCACCAGTGAAAGCCACGCCAACCTCAACGCCCGCCTGCAAGAGGCCCGCTGGTTCGTCAAGAACATCATGCAGCGCTTCGACACCATCTTGCGTGTCTCGCAGGCCATCGTCGACCGGCAAAAGAACTTCTTCACCCATGGCGAAATCGCCATGAAACCCCTGGTCCTGCGCGAGATCGCCGACGAACTCGGCCTGCACGAGTCCACCATCTCGCGCGTGACCACGGCCAAGTACATGAACACGCCGTTCGGCACGTTCGAGCTCAAGTACTTCTTCTGCTCCTCGCTCAACACCGAAGCCGGTGGCAACGCCTCCAGCACCGCAGTGCGCGCGCTCATCAAGCAACTCGTCGCTGCCGAAGATCCCAAGAAGCCCTTGTCAGACAGCGCCTTGTCCAGCATGCTGGAAGAACAAGGCATCCAGGTTGCCCGCCGCACCGTGGCCAAGTACCGCGAAGCCCTCAAGATCGCACCCGCGAACCTGCGCAAGACGCTGTGAGTGAGGCGTGTGATCGGCGGTAGGCGGCATCTGTCCTATGCCTCAGCGATCCTCAGTTTCACCGCCATGGCTCCTGATCCATCGACCATGCTCCATCGACTCCAAGACCTGATCGCTCTCCTGCCCTGGCAGGATTGGGCTGCCTTGACCCTGTTCGTGCTCGGTTGGATTGGCTATGCCCAGTTCGCCAGTCGGCGTGCCCGCGTCGAAAGCACCCTGCTGTCCAGCACTAACCACTACCGCCGCCTGTGGATGATCCAGGTGACCCATCGCGATCAGCGCGTGGTCGATGCCGCCATCACGCAAAACCTCGCCAGCAGCCCTGGGTTCTGGGCCTCCACCACCATTCTGGTGCTCGGCGGCTTGCTCGCCGTGCTCGGCACCACCGAAAAGGCCAGTGAATTCGTTAGCGATCTGCCTTTTGCGGTCCGCACCTCCATGCAGGTCCTCGACTTCAAGCTCATCGTTTTGCTGGTCGTCTTCATCTACGCCTTCTTCCGCTTCACCTGGTCCATGCGCGTCTACTCCTTCGGCGCCATCCTGGTCGGCGCAGCGCCCAATGTGGACGTGTTCGATCAAGGCGATGCCGACCGCCAGGAGTTCGGCGACCGTGCCGGCAAGCTCATGGGCATGGCCGCCGAAAGCTTTGCCGACGGCCTGCGGGCCTACTACATGTCCTTCGCGGTCATCGCCTGGCTGGTCTCCCCGGTCGCCTTTGGCTGCGGCACCCTCGCAGTCCTCTGGATCCTGTATCGGCGAGAATTCCGCTCCGACGTGGCGGCCATCCTGCGCCACTGACCACGTCTTTTTGTGTATTGCGACCCCATCATGCCCATCAAGCCCCCCCGCCGCCCCGTCGTGTCCTCGGCCACCGGACGCCCCTCGGGGGACACGCGCGACCGCACCC
>CAYOJR010000086.1:0-2711 GCA_964404335.1 uncultured Aquabacterium sp. | reverse complement strand
TCCCGAGTCGCGTGACTTCGGTCCGCGCCCCGTGCTCGCCGCCGACCGCCCCGCCGCCCTCTACCTGTCCTGCCCCTCCGGCGTCGAATCCCTGCTGGCCACCGAGGCTCGCCGCATCCTGGGCGACGCCGCGCAGATCAGCGAATCCCGTGGCGGCATCGAGGTGATCGCGCCCACGAGCGCATCCCCCGCTGAGCGACAGCACACCCTGCGCGACTACGCCATGCGCCTAAACCTCGAGAGCCGTCTGGCCCAACGCGTCCTCTGGCGCGTCGCCTCCCGCGTCTACCGCCACGAAGACGACATCTACGTCCTTGCTCGTCAGGTCAACTGGTCCGACTGGATCACCCCGCAGCACACCCTGCGCGTCGACGTCGTCTCCCGCCGCAGCCACCTGCAAAGCCTCAACTTCGCCGGCCTGCGTATCAAAGACGCTGTCTGCGACGACCTGCGTGAACGCACCGGCGAGCGCCCCAGCGTCGACACCCGCTTCCCCGACCTCGGCCTGGTCCTCTACCTCGACGACCTCGACGCCATCCTCTACGTCGACACCTCCGGCGAGGCCCTCTTCAAGCGCGGCTGGCGCGAAGACACCGGCGAGGCCCCGCTGAAAGAAACCCTGGCCGCCGCCATGCTCGCCGCTGCGGACTGGCAAGGCCGCCCCGAAGACGGCGCCTTGCTCGACCCCTGCTGCGGCGCCGGAACCATCCCCATCGAAGCCGCCCAGATCGCCTGCGGCATCGCTCCCGGGTTGCAACGCCGCTTCGCCTTCGAGCGCCTCTTGCCCTTCCGTGCCCACCTGGCCGACTGGCAACGCCTCAAGCAAGCCGCCCGCGACCGCCAGCACCCGCCCCGCGTGCTCATCTACGCTGGCGACGTCGCCTTTCGCATGACCGACTTCGCCACTCGCAACGCCGAGCGCGCCGGCGTGCGCCAGCACATCGAGTTCAAAACTGCCGACGCCCTGCAGCGTCCCGTGCCCTGCGAGCGTGGCGTGCTCATGTTCAACCCGCCGTATGGCGAGCGCATCGACACCAAAGGCTCGGTGCGCAACGCCTACCGCGCCCGCTCCGAAGCCGACGACGAGATGGGGGATGCCGCACCCACCTCTCGCGCCGGTCGCGAGCAATTCCAGGACGACGAAGCCGCCACCTTCTTCCAGCGCCTGTCATCCCATTGGAAGAAGCAATACCCCGGCTGGACCGCCTGGATCCTCAGCCCGGACATGAAGCTGCCCAGCGCCATGCGCCTCAAGGAAAGCCGCCGCGTCGTCATGTTCAACGGCCCCATCGAATGCCGCCTCTTCCGCTTCGACCTCGTTGCCGGCAGCAACAAGCCCCGCGCCAACGAATCGACGGACGAAGAAGCTCCGCCGTCACAAGGCGACTGAGTCGCCTCGGAGCGATTGGATACAGGGAGGGGGCAAACGGGATGGCAACGATCCCGCCGACCCCGATGTGGCGAGATCGCCCCAATTGGTCATGTCAACGACCGTCAGCCCTCGAACTGTGCACCCAGCACACTGAGCATGGCCAGGGGCGCCGTGTCGGCGCGCAGCACCCGTTGGCCCAGGCTCACGGCCGACCAGCCGAGCGACAAGGCCAGCGCCTCCTCCTCCGCGCTCAGCCCGCCCTCCGGCCCACTCAGAAAACACCAATCACGCGGCGCACTGGCCAGACCTTGCGGTGCAGCTACCGCCAGCCACTGCCGCACCGACCCGGCTTCTCGCAGACTCAACACACCGCGCATCACCTGCTCCGCCCCGGTGTGAACCTCGGGAGATTGCAGCCAACTGCTCACGCTCTGCACCGGATGCACCACGGGCACCACGGCGCGCCCACACTGCTCGCAGGCGGACACCGCCACCGCTTGCCAGTGCGCCACCTTCTTCGCGGCCCGCTCCCCATCCAGTCGCAGCACCGACCGGGCACACACCAGAGGTTGAATCGCGTACACGCCCAACTCCGCAGCTTTCTCCACCAGTGCATCCATCCGGTCATTCGCTGGCATGCCCACCGCCAGCGTCACCCGCACGGGCAGCTCACGCGGCTCATGCACAGGCTGCCCCAAGGTCACCGTCACCGACTTGCGCCCCATCTCCATCACGGTGGCCAGGCATTCCTGCCCCTGGCCATCAAACAGGCGCAGCGCATCGCCCGGCTGCATGCGCAGCACTTGCACATGGCGGGCTGCACCATCGGGCAGCGCCACCCCCGCTCCGGGGCTCATCGGCAAAGACTCAACATGAAAACGCGGCAGCACACACACCTCACCAGTCAGATTGCCCGAGCCAGCCCGGGCCAGCCCCGATTGTCCCGCACACGTGCCACCTTCCTCGATGCCATGGTCACCGAGCCGTCACCCGCGCGCCCCTTGCTGCAGGCGGTCTGACACAGCCTCCAGCTGCAGCCGGCACCCCACTCAACGCATCTTTTTCAACTTTTTTGCAAAAGCACTTGCGCACTCATCCGAAACAGTGTCATAATTGCGTTCTTCGCTGATCGCGACAACAAAAACGCGATCGACACAGCGGACCGATCTTTAAAAATTAACAGCCGATAAGCGTGGGTGTTTGGATGAAAGAGGCCAAATGCTCACGGTAAGAGAAGTGCGTTAAATCACTTCAATTCCGTTAAGAGCGAGTTTACAGAGATTAAACTGAAGAGTTTGATCCTGGCTCAGATTGAACGCTGGCGGCATGCCTTACACAT
>CAYOJR010000085.1:0-8910 GCA_964404335.1 uncultured Aquabacterium sp. | reverse complement strand
CCACCAGGCTGCCCTGGCTTAGACGTACTCATCGTCGCCTCCGCCGCCCAGCACGATCTGACCTTCGTCGGCCAGACGGCGTACGATCTTCAGCAATTCCTTCTGCTCACCCTCGACCTCGGACAGTTTGACCGGACCGCGGGACTCCAGATCCTCGCGCAGCGTTTCCGCAGCACGGCTTGACATGTTCTTGAAAACCTTCTCGCGGATCTCTGGGGAAGCACCCTTGAGCGCGATGATGAGCGACTCGGTCTGCACTTCCTTAAGCAACGACTGGAAGCCCTTGTCGTCGAGCTTGACCAGGTCATCGAAGGTGAACATGTTGTCCATGATCCGCTGAGCCAGATCGCCATCGGCCTCACGGATGTAGTCCAGCACCGATGTTTCGATGCTCGAACCCATCATGTTGATGATCTCGGCGGCGGGCTTCACCCCACCCAGCAAGGACTTGCGCACCTGCTGACCGCCGGCCAGCACCTTGGAGAGCACCTCATTGAGATCCTTCAGGGCCGAAGGCTGGATGCCATCGAGTGTGGCAATGCGCACCATCACCTCGTTGCGCTGACGCTCCGTGAAACACTTGAGCACCGACGAAGACTGATCCGGGTCCAGATGGACCAGGATGGCCGCCACGATCTGCGGGTGTTCGTTGCGCAGCAACTCTGCCACGGAACCCGGATCCATCCACTTCAAACTCTCGATGCCCGTGATGTCGCTGCCCTGGATGATGCGGTCAATCAGCAAGTTGGCCTTGTCTTCACCCAGCGCCTTGCGCAACACCGCCTTGATGTATTCGTCGTTGTCGGCCACGAGCACGCCCATGTCGGTCGACTCCTTGGCAAACCGGTCCAGCACGTTGCCGATGCGCTCCTTGGTCACCGCCTTCATGCGCGCAATCGCCTCGCCCAGGTACTGCACCTCCTTGGGCTCCAGATGCTTGAAGACCTCGGCGGCCTCCTCCTCACCCATCGACATCAGCAGGATGGCTGCATCTTCCACACCTTTTTCATCCATGGTGCGCGTCCTCGCTCAATTGTTCATCCAACCACGCACCACATTGGCCATGGCCTGTGGATTACCACGAGCCAGGGCGCGGGCCGATTCCAGACGACGATCCGCCCCCGGGGACTCCAGCGCAGCCAAAGGCTGCCCATCTGGCCCCAGCACCAACCCCGCATCATCGAAGGCAGGCAACTCCTGTGCGTCGTCCACGACAGCGTTGAGCTTACCCTTTTGTGCGCCTGCGGCTTGCCCCGATCCAGCTGCCTTGATGGCGGGCCGGATGGCGCCAAACACCACGATCAAGGCGGCCAGCGTCAATGCACCGGGCACCGCCAGGGTGCGAATCAGATCGACCGTCTCGGGCTGCTGCCACATGGGCGTTTCAACCGGCTCTTCCTTGACCACCTGGAAGGGCGTGTTCACCACCTTGATCGAGTCACCGCGACGCTCATCCACGCCAATCGCCTCGCGTACCAGGGCCGTCAATTTTTCCAGCTCCTCGGCCGGAATCGGCTGCGTGGTGGTCTTGCCCTTCGCATCGGTGATGGTGCGGTGATTGAGCACCACGGCGGCGTTCAACCGTTTGATGCTGCCGGTGGCACTGCGCGTCACCCGCACAGTTTTGTCCACTTCGTAGTTCGTCACGGCCTCACGCCGACCATTGACCAAAGCGCTGCCATTGGGTTGAGCCGCCTGCAAGGGGGCGGAGGCGCCCGCAATGGGCGCAGTCGCCGGCACAGGCGGTTGATTCGTCGTCGCACCTGGCACGCCTGCCGCTGTGGCAGCCACACTGCCGGACTGCTCACTGGTCTGCTGGCTGCGAACCGTAATCTGGGCATCAGGCCCCTGGTTGGGACGGTACTCCTCGGCGGTGGATTCTGTCTGCGAAAAATCCAGCTCGGCTGTCACCTGGGCACGCAAATTGTCCTTGCCAACCACCGGCTCCAGAATGTCTCGGATGCGCTGTGAGAAATTGGCCTCGATCTGGCGCACATACTGCAACTGCTGGGCATCCAGCCCGGCGTGGTCCACGCCCTCCTGCGGACCCGACAGCAAGGCCCCTGTCTGATCCAGCACACTCACCGCCTTGGGCGACATCTCCGGCACGCTCGATGACACCAGGTGAACGATGCCCGCAATCTGCGCGCGGTCAAGCGAACGCCCGGCAAACAAGGTCAAAACCACCGAGGCCGAAGGCTTTTGCTGCTCACGGAAGAAACCGTTCTGATTGGGCAATGCCAGATGCACACGGGCACTCTGCACGCTCGACAGAGCCTGGATGGAGCGCACCAACTCACCCTCCAGACCCCGTTGGAAATTCAAGCGTTCCTGGAACTGCGTGGTGCCGAACTTCTGACTTTCCATGAGCTCGAAACCCACCACCGAGCCTTTGGGCAGGCCGGCCGAGGCCAACTTCAGACGCACGTCATGCACCTTGTCGGCCGGCACCAGAATGGCCGCCCCCCCATCAGCATGCTTGTAAGGCACCTGCATCTGCTGCAGCTGCGCCAGGATGGCGCCCCCATCCTTGTCTGACAGATTCGTGTACAGCACGCGATAGTCAGCACTGCGACCCCACAGCATCATCGTCACAAAAATGATGATGAGCGCGGCAATCCCGCCCCCCAGCATCAGCTTGCGCTGAACAGGCAGGGCCATCACCCGTTGGACAAAACCGGGCGGCTGGGCGTTCGCATCAATCACCTGACCGGGTGACAAAGACGCGACAGACTGAGGGGTGGCAACAGAGACTTCCATGGCTCGACATGATGCATGGGATTGCGCACCGAACCGATTCGGCACCTCAACCCACCTTTGCAGATCCTGATTATTGAGATTTCCAGCGCTCTTTGAGCCGGGAACAGCCCCCGAATTGTCAACTTCTTTGAGCTATCACCCTCTCGCCACTCCCCTAGAGTGCGAAGTGTGGTGATCGGCACCACGCCTCGCTGAACTTCCTCCACGCCATGGACCTCAAGCTCAAACCCTTCGACTTTGCTCAGGCCGCAGCCAAGGCTGGCATGGCCGACGTGGCGCGCCGGGTTGAGGCCAACACCCGACTGGGCAACGCCGCAGGTGCAGCGCCCGTCGAGAAACCCAGCTTTCAGAACGCCTTTGCTGGCGCCCTGAGCTCCATCAGCCAAGCCCAGGCCACCGCCTCCACCATGCAGCGCGAAGTCCAGTTTGACAACCCCACGGTCAGTCTGGAAGAAACCATGATCGCCATGCAGAAAGCCCAACTGGGTTTCCAGTCGGCCGTTCAGGTTCGCAACAAACTGGTGCAGGCGTACACGGACATCATGAACATGCAGGTCTGACGTGCGTGTTTGACGCGCTGTCCTGGTCTGCTTCGCCCATCCGGCCGTCATGTCGTCAGCGCGCCCCTGCCACGCTGGGTACAGCCTGTGCATTCCCCACACATTCCCCCCTGGGCAAACGACCACCCTTGCTGTCTGTGGCGACTTGCGGCCTCGCGCTGAGATCCACGCGCTCAGCCCATTAGAATGAACAGACAGAAGGAAACACCATGAAACCCATTTTTGGCAGCATCGTCGCCCTGATCACCCCCCTGTTTGAAGACGGCAGCGTCGATTACGACACCCTGCGCAAACTGATCGATTGGCACATCGCTGAAGGCACCAACTGCATCGGCGTGGTCGGCACCACAGGTGAGTCCCCAACGGTGTCCGTCGAAGAACACTGCGAGATCATCCGCGTCGCGGTCGAGCAGGCCGCCGGGCGCGTGCCCGTCATGGCTGGTGCCGGCGCCAACTCCACACGCGAAGCCATTGAATTGAGCCGGTTCGCCAAGCAGGTCGGCGCTGACTGCACCCTTCAGGTTGTGCCTTACTACAACAAGCCCACCCAGGAAGGCATCTACCAGCACTTCAAGGCCATCGTCGAAGCGGTGGACATCCCGGTGGTGCTCTACAACGTGCCCGGTCGGACGGTGGCCGACATGACGCCTGAAACCGCCCTGCGTCTGGCTCAGTTGCCACGCGTCATCGGGATCAAGGAAGCCACCGGCAACCTCGACCGCGCTGCCTGGCTGATCAGGCAGGCGCCCAAGGGCTTCTCCATCTTCTCGGGTGACGACCCCACAGCCGTGCACCTGATGACCATGGGCGGGCACGGCAACATCAGCGTCACGGCCAACGTCGCGCCGCGCGGCATGGCCGAGCTGTGCAAAGCCGCCATGGCGCAAGATGCGAAGCGTGCCATGGAGCTGCACATGAAACTGCTGCCACTGCACAAGCAGCTCTTTGTCGAGCCCAACCCCATTCCCGTCAAGTGGGCCCTTGCCCACATGGGCATGGCTGGCGGCACCCTGCGCCTGCCTCTGACCCCCCTGTCACCAGCCTCGCAAGAGCTGGTCAAGGCCGCACTGCTCGAATCCGGGGTGTTGTAACCCTTCCGATCCAGACCTCTCCCGACCCGCAGGTGTCGGTATCCGATTTCCACGCACATGCCGAACACAACTCGTCAATCGACCCCTCTCGTCATGGGCGCCACCCTGGCGTCTCTGCTACTGATTTCAGGCTGCTCAACCGTCAATGACGCCCTGGACGGCGACAAGGTGGACTACCGCACCAGCGGCGCCAAAACCGTGCGCCTGGATGTACCCCCCGACCTGAGCCAATTGCCTGGTCAGGTCCGCTACAACCAGTTGCCAGCAAACACCATCAGCGCCAGCACCCTCAGCCGCGCCGAAACTGCCGTCGCTACCGGACAGACCAGCGTTGCCGTGGTGAGCAAGGGTGGCGTGAAACTCGAACGCCAGGGCCAGAACCGCTGGCTGGTCGTAGACCAACCTGCCGACAAGGTGTGGAACCAGGTCAGCAAATTCTGGGAAGACAACGGTTTCAGCCTGTCCGTCAACCAACCCGAGATCGGCGTGATGGAAACCACCTGGGCCGAGAACCGCGCCAAGGTGCCCAAAGATGGCCTGATTCGCCAGACTCTGGGCCGCGTGTTCGACATGCTCTACGACACCGGCGAGCGCGACATGTACCGCACCCGCATCGAACGCACCGCCAATGGCACCGAGGTGTACATCAGCCATCGCGGCATGAGCGAAGAGTACGAAGACAGCAAGAAGGAGCGCACCACCTGGCGCTCCCGCCCAAGTGATCCGGGACTGGAAGCTGAAATGCTGTCGCGCCTGATGCTGGTGCTGGGTGGCACACAAGAGGAAGCCGAAGCGCTCAAGCGTGAATCAGCGCAGACGCCAACCCCGACAGCGACGACCAACCTCGCTCAACTCAACGCCCAAGGCAATGGCCTGACGGTGGCGGCTGATGCCGACACCACCTGGCGCCGTGTAGGTTTGGCCCTCGACCGCAGTGGCTTCACCGTCGAGAGTCGCGATCGCCGACAGGGCAGTTTTGAGGTGCGACTGTCTGCCAACGACCCCTCCGCCGCCAAGCCCGGTTTCTTCTCGCGCTTGTTCGGTGCTGGTGACCAAGCTGAAGACACGCTGAGCCACTATCAGGTGATGGTGCAAGGCCAAGGCAACAGCAGTGTCGTGAACGTGCTGGACTCGCAAGGCAAGCCGGCCACCAGCGCCACGGCCAAGCGCCTTGCCAAGCAGTTGCAGATCGAACTGAACTGACCCCAGTCTGCAGGGGCTGGCGTGTGCCGCCCCATGAATGACAAAACCCGGAGACCTGGTGAGGTCATCCGGGTTTTTTTCACGGCATCCGCATCCAATGCGGTCCTGATCGGGGGTATCCCCAAGAAAAAAGCCGCTCCAAGGAGCGGCTTTTTTTGCAACGGATCGGTAAGATCAGTTTGCAGCGGAAGCAGCTTCAGAAGCGGCTTCAACGACTGCCGAAGCAGCGTCAACAGCAGCGGAAGCGGTGTCAGCAGCAGCAGAAGCAACTTCAGAAGCGGCTTCAACAGCGGTAGCGACTTCGGAGGCGACTTCGGAAGCGGCTTCAACAGCAGCTTCTTCTTTCTTACCACAAGCGGCCAGGGCAACGGCAGCGATCAGCGAAGCCAGCAGGAGCGACTTTTTCATGCTTTTATCCTCAATGGAGTGTCAATAAAACCGGTGATATTGGAACTATGCGCGTTGCCACAGTTTGGCTTCGCTCAACATTCAACCGAGAATTATACGGGCAATCAGACTAACCCTTATAGACCAAGCGTCGTTGGAGGCATCGCATCGTGAGAACGTTGCAAAATTACATCAACCTCCGACAACCAATCCCCGATCACGACCGGGTCACGGGTCCACAGACCACGTCCAACCAGTGGCTCCAACACTCGTAATGCCAATTTATTGTGCAGGATCAACATGGTTGGCACAGACTGCGCCAGATCTTCGGGTGACTGCATGCAAGGCACGCGGTGTGCCCACAGCTTGCGCCAATTGACCCAACGTGGATGAGTCCGCGCAAACCCGTCAAAACTCGCTGCCAGCACCGTGCATTGGATTTCGCGCGCGGAACCCAGCACCCATTGTTGAAACGCTTCAACGACTTCCCTGTGCCCCAGAGGCCAGTGGGTGAAATCGCGATCACTCAGGGTCATCAAACCAGGCTCGGCCGCCGCCATCGCCATCGCGGCACTGACACGATCTGAAAAATCACGCCAACTGCTGATGCGCCCGGACAAATCTGACACGGGCTCATGCGCAGCATCGCTTTCCAGGTCATCGGCGGGTTTCGCATTGTCTTCGTTCATGCGACTCATCCTGTCACGAGCAAAACATCATGCCAAGGGGTGCAACCACCCATCTTCGGCCCATTGGTCCAGCAACTCCCGCACGGCCTCGCTGGCCTGCGCCACGACCGTCGCCGAAAGAAAGCGCTGATCAGCCAACATGCGCAGATGCTTGGCATCCTTGCCTCCCACCCGCCACGACTCACCGTTGGCAAACACCCGCTGCGCGTCATACAACATCCGGGTGCGCGGATCCAGGCGCACACCGCCCCCCTGTGCCAGAGGTTCGCCCGATTGGAACCAGGCTTGGGGCTTGGGCTCGGTCAGAACCTCGCCCAGCGCTGACTGCAAGCCTGCGTCGTCTTTCAACAAGCGCGCAATTGCATCGACCGTGAACTGATGCAAGGCTTCAGGAATCAAGCCCGGCGTGGGCGTGGCAGCCTGCTTGGGATCCTGGTACACACGGGGTTTGAGCGCCGGATCCATGGCCTCCATCCAGCGGATCAGCACCCCACGGGCGAGATCCGTGGCCTCGGGCGCACGCAAACCGACGGAGCAGGTCATGGATTCACCTTGGGCAATGCCATCGTAGGCCCAGCCTGGTGGCAGATAGAGCATGTCGCCCGACTCAAGCACATGCTCCTCAGTCGACACAAAGTGCGTGAGGATCTTGAACGGTGCGTCGTCCTGCAGACGAGGATCTTGGACGGGGCCGATGCGCACGCGGCGTTGCCCCTGCACCTGCAGCATGAAGAGGTCGCACGCGTCGTGGTGCGGCCCTACACCACCCCCATCGCTCGCATACGCAATCATCAGGTCGTCCAGACGCACATCAGGCACAAAACGGAACTGCTGCAGCAGGTCGTAGGCTGCGGGCACATGCTGCTCCGCGCCCTGTACCAGCAAGGTCCAGCCCGGTTGTTCCAGCGGTGGCAGGCTGCGACGGGTCAGCGGCCCGTGAGTGAGTTGCCATTGCCCCGGCGTGGTTGCTTTGCTGCGCGTCTTTTTCAAGGCGGCGGAGCCGGTGGCATGCTGGCGCACGATCAGACGCGACTCGACCTCCTCCTGCCCCACCAGCGCAAACAGCTTGCTGCGCTCAATGGGGCTGCATATCCCGGGCGCGGCCTGACGAATCAGCAAGGGCTTTTTCTGCCAGTAGCGCCGCATGAACGCTTCAGGCGTCAGCCCCCCCAACAACGGTGTGGCTTGATCAATGGGCGAAGGGCCGGCCGGTGTAGGCGGTGTCGCCGCAGCAGATGCAGAGGTTCGAGTCGATTTCATTTGGCCATTGTGGCGCCAAGAACACCGCGTGGAGCAGATAACCCACCAAAGACTGCGCACACTGCTCACGACAGGAACGCTGCAGCGTACCGCGCGGAACGCCGCGCCTCGTGAGATGATCTCGCCATGATCATTTCCTCACCCTGTGTCGTGAGCCTGGTATGGCGTCTGGAAGATGCCCAAGGCAACCTGGTAGATGAGCTCAACGAACCGATGGAGTTCCTGTTGGGCGGAGAAGACCTGCTTCCCAAGGTCGAAGAGACCTTGCTGGGCCAGAGCGTGGGCTTTGAGGCCCACCTGCATCTGGAGCCCGAGCACGCGTTTGGCGACTATGACGCCGACCTGGTGTTCTTCGAAGAGCGCGATATTTTCCCGCCCGAAGTTGCCGAAGGCATGCAGTTCGAAGGTCCGCCTGAAGGCTCCAAGACCCCGGACCTGAACCCCGACGCCATCTATACAGTGACCGAGGTGTACGACAGCCATGTGGTGCTGGACGGCAACCACCCGCTGGCCGGGGTGGCGGTGCGCATCAGCCTCAAGGTGCTTGACGTGCGCGCGGCAACCGCCGAAGAAGTCGAGCAAGGCTCGGTATCAGAGGCGCTGCTGGGCTTCACCCCTTCTGCCCCGCCTGGCGAAACCCTGCACTGACGCACGCCCACCCTGTTGAACCAAGGCCGCCATGCGCGGCCTTTTTGCTGAGGGAACGCTCAAGCCCGCCCGGTGGAGCCGAAACCGCCCTCGCCGCGCTCACTGGCATCAAAGCTGTCCACCACGCGGAACTGCGCCTGCACCACCGGCACGATCACCAGCTGGGCAATACGCTCCAGAGGTTGGATGGTGAAAGACTCACGGCCCCGGTTCCAGCAACTCACCATCAGCGGCCCCTGGTAGTCGGAGTCAATGAGGCCGACCAGGTTGCCCAGCACGATGCCGTGCTTGTGCCCCAGCCCGGAGCGCGGC
>CAYOJR010000084.1:0-9010 GCA_964404335.1 uncultured Aquabacterium sp. | reverse complement strand
CAAGCTTGGCTTGACCAGCTTGCGCCCGGCGGTCGCCTGGTGGCCCCAACCGAAGACGAGCGCGGCGGGCAGGTGCTCGTCATCGTTGATCGTCTGGCCGATGGTCGCTTTCAGCACACCCGTGCCGGTGCGGTTTTGTTCGTCCCCCTAAAATCGGGCACCACTTGATGTTTTGACGACCTGAGGCTTCCAGGCCTTGGGCACGACGATTGGTCTCATGCAGCACATCACACCTTCTTTCCGACTGGCCGCCTCGCTGGCCGTTGTGGCCGTCCTGGCCGGCTGCGCATCGCCTACCCACCGCGCCCCGGTGGAGGAACGCACAAGCATCAGCGCGCAGCCCCAGCGCCTGCCTCCTGGCGCCGAAAACGCAGGCAAGCCCGGCTACTACACCGTCAAACCGGGCGACACCCTGATCCGCATCGGTCTGGAAACCGGCCAAAGCTGGCGTGACATCGCCGGCTGGAACAACATCGAGAACCCCGACCGCATCGAAGTGGGTCAGGTCGTGCGCATCGTGGCGCCGGTGGGTGAAAGCGCCCCGGTTGCCACCGCTGCCGCAGTCGCCAGCTCGGGTGTCATCCCTGCGGCCAAACCGGTCACCACCGCCCGCATCGAACCCCGTCCGGTGGGCGGCAAGCCGGTGTCGGCGGCCTCTGCGCCCGCTGTCGCAGCGTCTGGCTCCAGTGCCGCCGTGGCCGCCAGCACCCCCGAGGTCAAGCCTGAGGTGAAGCCTGCCGGCGAGCCGACCTGGGCCTGGCCCGCCAACGGCCCCACCATTGCCCAGTTTGAAGAGGGCAAGCGCAAGGGCTTGGTCATCGGCGGCAAGGCCGGTGATCCGGTTGTGGCCGCAGGCGATGGCCGCGTGGTGTATGCCGGCTCGGGGCTGCGTGGCTATGGCAATCTGGTCATCATCAAGCATGGCGAGGACTACCTGACGGCTTACGCCCACAACCAGGCGCTGCTGGTCAAGGAAGACCAGACCGTGCGCCGGGGCCAGAAGATCGCCGAAATGGGCGCCACCGACGCCGACCGCGTTCAACTGCATTTCGAGATCCGCAAGCAGGGCAAGCCCATCGACCCGGCGCGCCAGCTGCCCGCGCGATGACGGCCTGAAAGCTGCCTGAAAGCACAGAGAACAGGCCTCAGTCCTGAGACAATCGGGGGATGAGTGATGCATCCCCCGTTTCTGTTTCTGGCGACGCCGCCGAGCCGGCCGTGGCCCCTGTTCCGCCGCACCTGGAGTGGCTGAAAGTCGAATCCCTGGACCTGGAGGCGCAGGGCGTTGCCCACCGCGCCGACGGCAAGGTCGTGTTCATCGAAGACGCGCTGCCCGGTGAAGAGGTGCGCGTCAACGTGACCCGCCGCAAGAACAACTGGGAACAGGCCACGATGACCGACCGTCGTCGCGACAGCTCCCAGCGTGTTGAGCCCGGTTGTGCCTACTTTGGCCTGTGCGGCGGCTGCAAGATGCAGCACTTCCACGCCAGCGCCCAGGTGGCCGTCAAGCAGCGCGTGCTCGAAGACAACCTGTGGCACCTCGGCAAGGTCAAGCCCGAAACCCTGCTGCGCCCCATTGAAGGCCCCGCCTGGGGCTACCGCTACCGCGCCCGTCTGTCGGTGCGCTACGTGGCCAAAAAGGGCGCCGTGCTGGTGGGTTTTCACGAGCGCAAGTCGCGCTACGTGGCCGACATGAAGACCTGCGAGATCCTGCCCCCGCACGTCAGCCGCCTGCTGGTGCCGCTGCGCGAGCTGATCGCCGGCATGGACCAGCGCGACCGCCTGCCGCAGATCGAAGTGGCCGTGGGCACCCAGATCACCGTGCTGGTGCTGCGACACCTGGAGCCGCTCACCGCCGCCGACACGCAGCGCCTGAAGGACTTTGCGGTGAAGCACAGCCCCGCCGAGGGCGGTCAGACGGCCATCTCGTGGTGGCTGCAGCCCAAGGGCCCGGATACCGTGCACCCGCTCGACGAGTCCCTGCCCAAGCTGGACTACACCCTGCCCGAGTTCGGCATCACCATGCCGTTCAAGCCCACCGACTTCACCCAGGTCAACCACGCCATCAACCAGGTGCTGGTGGGCCGGGCGCTGCGCCTGCTGCAGGTGCAAAAAGACGAACGCGTGATCGACTGGTTCTGCGGCCTGGGCAACTTCACGCTGCCGCTGGCCACGCAGGCCCGCGAGGTGCTGGGCATCGAAGGCAGCGAGACCCTGGTGGCCCGTTCGCGTGAGAACGCGCTGGCCAACGGCGTGCCCGACAAGACCAGCTTCGTGGCACGCAACCTGTTCGAGATCACCCCGCAGGAGCTGGCCGGCTATGGCTACGCCGACAAGTGGCTGGTGGACCCGCCGCGCGAGGGCGCCTTCGCGCTGGCCAAGGCCGTGGCCGACTTGCACCAGGACCCGACCCTGGTGCCCGACTGGGTGCCGCCCAAGCGCATTGTCTACGTCAGCTGCAGTCCCGGCACCCTGGCGCGCGACGCCGGCCTGCTGGTGCACCAGGCGGGCTACCGCTGCGTGGCGGTCGGTGCAGTCAACATGTTCCCGCACACGGCCCACGTCGAAAGCATGGCGGTGTTCGAGCGCGACTGAGCACCCACCGCGCACCCATGAAAAAAGCCGAGGCATCGACCTCGGCTTTTTGTTGGGGCCTCGCTCAAGCGGCCTTCAGCAGGCCGCAAGGCGCGTGTCCGCTGCCGTTACAGAACCTCGGAAGCAAAGTCTGCCAGGCGCGAGCGCTCGCCGCGTGCCAGGGTCACGTGGCCACCGTGCGGCCAGCCCTTGAACTTGTCCACCGCATAGGTCAGGCCCGAGCTGCCTTCGGTCAGGTAAGGCGTGTCGATTTGGGCCAGGTTGCCCAGGCAGACGATCTTGGTGCCGGGGCCGGCGCGGGTGATCAGCGTCTTCATCTGCTTGGGCGTCAGGTTCTGCGCCTCGTCGATGATGACGAACTTGTTCAAGAAGGTGCGCCCGCGCATGAAGTTCAGGCTCTTGATCTTGATCTTGCTGCGCACCAGCTCCGAGGTGGCCGCGCGGCCCCACTCGCCGGCCGTGCTGTCGCCACGCGCCAGCACTTCCAGGTTGTCGTCCAGCGCGCCCATCCAGGGCGACATCTTTTCCTCTTCCGTGCCCGGCAGGAAGCCGATGTCATCGCCCACCGGCACCGTCACGCGGGTGACGATGATCTCGGTGTAGCGACGCTCGTCGAGCACCTGGCTCAGGGCCGCAGCCAGTGTGATCAGGGTCTTGCCGGTGCCGGCCGAGCCGGTCAGCGTCACGAAGTCGCATTCCGGGTCCAGCAGCAGGTTCAGCGCGAAGTTCTGCTCGCGGTTGCGGGCGGTCACGCCCCAGGACGAGTGCTTGGCATTCGTGTAGTCCTTCAGCGTGCGGAGCACGGCGCTCTTGCCGGTGATCTCGGTGACCTTGCCGTACCAGGGCGTCACGCCCGGGCTTTCCAGGTACACGAACTGGTTGACCAGCAGCGTGGGCACAGCTGGGCCGGTGATGCGGTAGAAGGTGGCGCCGCCTTGCTGCCAGCTTTCCATGCCCTTGGCATGGCGTTCCCAGAAGTCGGCGGGCAGGGCCTGCACGCCGGTGTAGAGCAGGTCGCCGTCTTCCAGCGTCTTGTCGTTGAAGTAGTCTTCTGCCGTCAGGCCCAGCGCACGGGCCTTGATGCGCATGTTGATGTCTTTGGACACCAGCACCACTTCGCGGCCATGGTGCTGCGTGCGCAGCGCCTGAACCACGCCCAGGATCTGGTTGTCTGCCTTGCCCTGGGGCAGACCGGTGGGCAGCTCGACGGCCAGGCCGGTGGTCTGGAAATACAGCTTGCCCTTGGCCTCGATGTGGCCGGTCTTGGCCAGCTCGATGCCGGCGGCCGGGTCCACCTGCTGGCGTGTGTTCAGGTCGGTGGCCAGGGTGTCGAGTTCACGGCTGACCTGACGGGCGTTGCGCGCCACTTCAGTCAAGCCCTTCTTGTGCCCGTCCAGCTCTTCCAGCGTGATCATGGGCAGGTAGATGTCGTGCTCGTCAAAGCGGAACAACGACATCGGGTCGTGCAGCAGCACATTGGTGTCGAGCACGAAGAGCTTGGCCGGGCCACCCACGTCGCGCTTGCGGCGCACGCTGGGGCCAGGGTAGGTCACGGTCGACGTTGCCGGGGCGGGGGTGACGGGCTTGGCGTTCGCGCCGCCGGTGCCCTTGTCGGCCACGATGGGGGCGGTCGCGGGGGCGGCTGCCGGGGCCATTGCCTTGCGGGAGGCCTTGCGTGCCGGACGGGCGGGTTCGCTCGCCGGTGCGGCGCTGGCGGTCACGGGCTTGACCAATTCCAGGGTGGAAACCGGGGCGTTGCCCACTCCGCTGCGACGTGCCCCCCCCGCAGCGCGGGTGGTTTGGGGCGTGGCTTGGCGGGTGGACGAGAAGGCGGATTTGGCGGCCTTGGGCTGCGATGCGAAGTCGTCATCGGTCAGCATGTCAGCGCGTTTGTTGGGCGGCTTGGGCAAGGGCATGGTGCGGTCCGTGGCGAAAGTTCACAAACAAAAAAGCCGCACAGGGCAATGTGCGGCCTTGAAGAGGGCGATCAGGCGGAGGTGCGCAGCGCACACGGCAGATCGAGGGGAAGGCGGGTGACCGAGTTGCAGAAAGCTCAGACTCATGCATTTGATTATGCACACACTGCAGCACCGCTTGTCGTAGTGGCAGACCCGAGGAGGTTTTGTCCGTGTCGCGCAACAGTTGCCATTTCACCGTTTGGTTGTAAGCGCGCATGAAAAAAGCGCCCCGCAGGGCGCTCTCTGTGACACATGCCCGTGTGGGCACGTTGCGGGATCAGGCAGCTTCTTGCTTGAGGCCTTTGACCGCCTGCAGCACTTCGTCCACGTGGCCGGCCACTTTCAGACCGCGCCATTCTTCGCGCAAGATGCCATCCGGGCCGATCAGGAAGGTCGAGCGCTCGATGCCCTTGACCTTCTTGCCGTACATGATCTTGTTCTTGACCACGCCGAACATGTGGCACAGTTTTTCTTCGGTGTCGGCGATCAGCTCGAAGGGCAGCTCCAGGTTTTGCTTGAACTTGTCGTGCGAGGCCAGGTTGTCGCGAGAAACGCCGAACACGACGGCTCCAGCCTTGACGAATTCCTTGTGCTTGTCGCGGAATTGCATGGCTTCGGTCGTGCATCCGGGGGTGTGGTCCTTCGGGTAGAAGTACAGCACCACGGTTTGGCCGACAAAGCTCTGGGGGGTGAACTTCACGCCGCCAGTGGCGAGCGCTTCGAATTCCGGCAAAGGTTTGTTGAGGGCGGGTGTCATGTCGTAGTGATCAGCTGCCTGCGTGAAAAGTAGCCAGCAATTATAAGGGACGGCACCAATGCCGCTTGTAAAGTCACCCTTTAGGACTAAAAGTCGCCTGTTTGACAGAGTTGTTCAGGCATGCAGCAGCAGGGCGGCCATCACGCGACGCCCCTCGGCGGCCAGCACGTTGTAGGTGCGGCAGGCGGCGGCCGTGTCCATGGTTTCGACGCCAATGCGCGCGGCCATCAGGCTGCGCAGCAAGGCCGGGTGCGCAAAGCGCAGGCGAGGCCCGCTGCCCAGGATCACCACCTCGGGTGCAGCGGCCACGATGTCTGCAAAATCGGCTTCCTCCAGTTCGTCCATCGAAGCCACTGGCCAGGCCAGCACCGGGCCGACGTGGGATACCAGAATGCTTTGCGTATAGCGTTCGCCGTTCACTGAAATGGCGTCGGCAGAGCAAGCGTTGATCACGTTCACGCCTTCGGCGCGGTCGGCATGCAGTTTCATGGTGGGCAAAGGCTTGGAAAAGCCCGCATCCGCAGTGCGTAGCAGGGCGCCCGGGAGTGGGCGGGTGTGGTTAAATTCTAGCTTTCCCTCATTTCGCCTGCAGTGGAGCCCGTTTTGAAACCCATCGCCAAATCCAGCAAACTTGCCAATGTCTGTTACGACATCCGTGGGCCCGTGCTGGAGAAGGCGCGCCAGATGGAAGAAGACGGCCACAAGATCATCAAGCTCAACATCGGCAACCTGGCCGTGTTCGGGCTGGAGCCGCCGGACGAGATCGTGCAGGACATGATCCGCAACCTGGCTGGCGCGGCCGGTTACACCGACTCCAAGGGGCTGTTTGCGCCGCGCAAGTCGGTGGTCCATTACTGCCAGGAAAAGGGTATCCAGGGCGTCACCGTCGATGACGTCTACCTGGGCAACGGCGCCTCCGAGCTGATCGTGATGGCCCTCAACGCCTTGCTCAACGAAGACGACGAGGTGCTGCTGCCGGCGCCTGACTATCCGCTGTACACCGCCGCCGTGTCGCTGTCCGGCGGCCGTCCGGTCCATTACATCTGCGACGAGCAGGCTGACTGGAATCCCGACATCGCCGACATTCGCGCCAAGATCACGCCGCGCACCAAGGCCATCGTCGTCATCAACCCGAACAACCCGACCGGCGCTCTCTACCCTGAGAGCCTGCTCAGAGAAATCATCCAGGTCGCCCGTGAGCACCAGCTCATCGTGCTGGCCGACGAGATCTACGACAAGACCCTGTTCGACGGCAACACGCACACCTCGATGGCCTCGCTGGCCGACGACGTGCTGTTCCTGACCTTCAACGGCCTGAGCAAGAACTACCGCTCCTGCGGCTACCGCGCTGGCTGGATGGTGGTCTCGGGTGAGAAGCGTCATGCCAAGGATTACATCGAGGGCCTGAACATGCTGGCCTCGATGCGCTTGTGCGCCAACACCCCCGGTCAGCTCGCGATCCAGACCGCACTGGGCGGCTACCAGAGCATCAAGGACCTGGTCGCCCCCTCGGGCCGCCTGTGCAAGCAGCGTGACTTGGCTTATGAGCTGCTCAACAAGATCCCGGGCGTCAGCGTGGTCAAGCCGAAGGGCGCGCTCTACATGTTCCCCCGCCTCGACCCCAAGATGTACCCCATCGCCGACGACCAGCAGTTTGCCTACGAGCTGCTGGCCGAAGAGAAGGTGTTGATCGTGCAGGGCACCGGCTTCAACTGGCCGCATCCTGACCACTTCCGCCTGGTCTTCCTGCCCAACAGCGACGATCTGGCCGAGGCCATTGGCCGCATTGCGCGCTTCCTGGAAGGCTATCGCAAGCGCCACGGCACGGCTGCCGCCTGAGCCGGCTCCTGCGTCACCAGCACCCCACCATTCCCCCATTTTGAACACGTCACGCCGCCCACAAGGTGGCGCGCACCGAGAGAAGAGAATCTTATGAGCCAAGAACAACTGCGTCCTGTCAAAGTCGGCCTGCTGGGCATCGGCACGGTCGGTGGTGGCACCTTCACGGTGCTGAGCCGCAACCAGGAAGAGATCCGCCGCCGTGCGGGCCGTGGCATCGAGATTGCCATGGTGGCCGACCTCAACACCGAGCGCGCCAAGGAAGTGGTGGGCGACGCCGCCCAGGTCGTGGCCGATGCGCGCGCCGTGATCGCCAACCCAGAGATCGACGTGGTGGTGGAGCTGATTGGCGGCTACGGCATCGCCAAGGCCCTGGTGCTGGAAGCGATTGCCGCTGGCAAGCACGTGGTCACCGCCAACAAGGCCCTGCTCGCCGTGCATGGCACCGAAATCTTTGCCGCCGCCCGCGACAAGGGCGTGATGGTGGCTTTCGAAGCCGCTGTGGCCGGTGGCATTCCCATCATCAAGGCCCTGCGTGAAGGCCTGACGGCCAACCAGATCCAGTGGGTGGCCGGCATCATCAACGGCACCACCAACTTCATCCTGTCCGAAATGCGTGACAAGGGCCTGGACTTCGACGTGGTGTTGAAGGAAGCCCAACGCCTGGGTTACGCCGAAGCCGATCCTACCTTCGACATCGAAGGCGTGGACGCCGCCCACAAGGCCACACTGCTGAGCGCCATCGCCTTTGGCGTGCCCGTGCAGTTCGACAAGGCCCACGTGGAAGGCATCACCAAGCTGTCGGCCACCGACATCAAGTACGCCGAGCAACTGGGCTACCGCATCAAGCTGCTGGGCATTGCCCGTCGCCAGGCCGATGGCATCGAGCTGCGTACCCACCCGACCCTGGTGCCGATGCGCCGCCTGATCGCCAACGTGGAAGGCGCGATGAACGCCGTGCTGGTGCAGGGCGATGCCGTGGGCACGACCATGTACTACGGCAAGGGCGCGGGCTCCGAGCCCACCGCCTCGGCTGTGATCGCCGACCTGGTGGACATCGCTCGCCAGATCGACGCACCGGCAGGTTCGCGCGTGCCGGCCCTGGGCTTCCAGTCCAACCAGCTGTCCAACCTGCCGATCCTGCCGATCGAAGAAGTGGTCACTTCCTTCTACCTGCGCCTGCGCGTGGCCGACCAGACCGGCGTGCTGGCCAAGCTCACCGGCATCCTGGCCGAGCAGGGCATCAGCATCGACGCGGTCATCCAGCGTGAGGCCGACGAGGTCAGCGGTGAAGGCGGCAACCAGACCGACCTGATGATCCTGACGCACGACACCAAGGAAGGCGCGATGAACAAGGCGCTGGCCGCGATGCAGGCCCTGCCGACCGTGCTGGCCCCGATCGTCAAGCTGCGCAAAGAAGAACTCGCCTGATCGCCGTTGCTGGAGTGACCATGAAATACATCAGTACCCGCGGCGACAAGACCGAGCGCCACTTCTGCGAGATCCTGCTGGAAGGCCTGGCCCCCGATGGTGGCCTCTACCTGCCGGTGAGCTATCCGAAGGTGGACGACGCCACGCTGACGAAGTGGCGCGGCCTGAGCTACGCCGAGCTGGCCTTCGAGGTGCTGTCGCTCTACATCGACGACATCCCGGCTGCCGACCTCAAGGACATCACCGCCCGCACCTACAACAAATCGGTGTACGGGTTTGACGAGATCACGCCCCTGAAGCTGCTGGAGCCCGGCTTGGCGCTGGAAGCCCTGTCCAACGGCCCCACGCTGGCCTTCAAGGACATGGCCATGCAGCTGCTGGGCAACCTGTTCGAGTACGAACTGGGTCGCCGTGGCGAGCAGCTCAACAT
>CAYOJR010000083.1:7407-9197 GCA_964404335.1 uncultured Aquabacterium sp. | reverse complement strand
CCCCGCAGCCAGCATCAGTCCGCAGTGATAGCGCCCTGCTGCCTCGGACCACACCAGCGCCGCGCAGGCCCCGTGGCGCTTGCGGCTCACCACCATCCCGACTGGACAAGGCGCGGCCAGACAGCACACGCCGCAACCATTGCACGGCGCGCCCTCCGGCGGTTTGACGGGAGCGTCAGGGTGAATGTGGATGACCTGGTGCATGGCGAGCAGAGTTTGCGACAATCTTGCCTTATGAACACCGCGATCACCCCTTCCGCCGACCTGCCGGTTGACCAGTACATGACCGCCGTGGGTCAAGCCGCCCGCGTCGCGGCCACCACGATGGCCACCGCCAGCACCGCCGCCAAGAACAACGCCCTGCTGGCTCTGGCCGCCCAGATCCGCACACATGCGGGCGAGCTGAAGGCACGCAACGAGGCCGACGTAATGGCCGCCGAGCGCCACGGCTTGGCCGCCCCGATGGTCGACCGCCTGCGCCTGACCGACAAGGTCATCGAGACCATGGCCGAGAGCTGCGAACAGGTCGCCGCCCTGCCCGACCCGACTGGCGAGATCACCAACGTGCGCCGCCGTCCCACTGGCATCAGCGTGGGCCAGATGCGCGTGCCCATCGGCGTGTTCGGCATGATCTACGAGAGCCGCCCCAACGTCACCATCGAAGCCGCCTCGCTGGCCATCAAGAGCGGCAATGCCTGCGTGCTGCGCGGTGGGTCTGAGGCCATCCATTCCAACCTGGCGCTGTGGAAGCTGGTGCAAGCCGCCCTCACCCAGGCCGGCCTGCCCGCCAACGCCGTGCAACTGGTGCAGACCACCGACCGCGCCGCCGTGGGCCAGCTCATCACCATGCCGCAGTATGTGGACGTCATCATCCCGCGCGGCGGCAAGGATCTGATCGAGCGCATCAGCTTGGAGGCCCGCGTGCCCGTCATCAAGCACCTGGACGGCAACTGCCACACCTATGTGGACAGCGAGGTGGACCTGGACCTGGCCGTCAAGGTGACCGACAACGCCAAGACCCAGAAGTACAGCCCCTGCAACGCAACCGAGTCGCTGCTGGTGCACGTGAAACAGGCCGAATCCTTCCTGCCCAAGATCGGCGCCGTGTTCGCCGCCAAGGGCGTGGAGATGCGCTGCGACCTGCGCGCCAAGACCGTGCTGGGCAAGGTGGCCGGCGCCACGGTGGTGGACGCCACCGAGCAGGACTGGTACGAGGAATACCTCGGCCCCGTCATCGCTGTGAAGGTGGTGGACTCGCTGGACGAGGCCATCGCCCACATCAACCAGTACGGCTCACACCACACCGACGCCATCCTGACGACCAACCACCCCAACGCCATACGCTTCCTGCGCGAGGTGGACTCGTCGAGCGTGATGATCAACGCCTCGACGCGCTTTGCCGATGGCTTCGAGTACGGCCTGGGCGCCGAAATTGGCATCAGCACCGACAAGTTCCACGCGCGCGGCCCGGTCGGACTGGAAGGTCTGACCTCGCTGAAGTACGTGGTGCTGGGCCAGGGCGAAGTGCGCAGCTGATCGGCTCGCACTCTTCTGCACTGACACGAGCCCGGCGCCCTGCCGGGCTCTTTGCTTTGAAGCCTGCTTGTGATGCTTGATCTCACCCTCACCAACGTAAGCCTGATGCTGTTGGCCTCGGCCGGTGCCGGGCTGGTGGATGCCATCGTGGGCGGCGGCGGGCTCATCATCGTGCCCTCGCTGTTTGGCCTGTTCCCGCAGGCCGTGCCGGCCACACTGCTGGGCACCAACAAGGCCGCGTCCATCTGGGGCAC
>CAYOJR010000083.1:0-7307 GCA_964404335.1 uncultured Aquabacterium sp. | reverse complement strand
AGGCCGTGCCGGCCACACTGCTGGGCACCAACAAGGCCGCGTCCATCTGGGGCACCGGCTGGGCGGCGCTGCAGTACGCCCGGCGTGTGAAACTGCCTTCGGCCCGCCTGATGGGCGCCATCGTGGCCGCCATGCTGGGCGGCTTGCTGGGCGCCTGGCTGGCCACGTTGATCCCGGCGACCCGCTTTCGTGTGGCGCTGCCGGTCGTGCTGGCGACGGTGTGGATCTACACCCTGTGGCGCAAGGACCTGGGCCACCACCACGCACCCCACTGGTCTG
Source organism: uncultured Aquabacterium sp. (assembly GCA_964404335.1). GTDB lineage: Bacteria > Pseudomonadota > Gammaproteobacteria > Burkholderiales > Burkholderiaceae_C > Aquabacterium. The sequence goes on along the minus strand of CAYOJR010000083.1, from coordinate 7,028 downwards.
CACGCACCGAAACGCTGATTGCCACGGGCATCGGCGGGCTCATCGGCTTTTACGATGGTGTGTTCGGCCCGGGCACCGGCAGCTTCTTCGTGTTCGCGCTGGTGCGCCTGCTGGGCTGGGACTTCCTGCATGCCAGCGCCGCCGCCAAGCGCCTGAACTTCGCCACCAATGTGGCCGCCCTCGCCTGGTTCATCCCGCACGGGCACGTGGTGTGGGCGCTGGCCTTGCCCATGGCGGTGGCCAATGTGGCCGGCAGCGCCGTGGGCACCCACCTGGCGCTCGAACACGGCGCCGGTTTTGTGCGCGTGGCCTTCCTGCTGGTGGTCGGCGCCCTCATCCTCAAGACCGGGCTGGATGCGTGGCAAATGCTGTGACGCTGCATGGCACTGGCATCACCACAGCCCCCATTCAACGGGTCATCCATTTGGATTCGACAAAAGCTATCACCACCATCAAATCAGTCGAATAGACCAATGATCCATCAGCCGGAATAATGAGAACCATTCTCAAAGAAGATCCCGTCTGACAAAGGAGTCCACCATGGCCAAAACCGCAACCTTCGGCGTGATGCACGTGATCACCGCCTTCAGCGTGACCTACGCCATGACGGGCAGCATCACCATCGCCGGTGTCGTCACCTTCGTCGAACCCGTCGTCAACACGGTGATGCACTACTTCTTCGACAAGTACTGGGATCACCCACGCGCTCAGGCGGCGCGTCAGGCCATCGCCCGCACGGTGCACACCGCCACCCCGCACCGCACGCGCCAACAAGAAGGCCCCGAAGCGGGTCGCGCTGTCGGGGCCTGAGACGGCGGGCTCACGCTCCGCCTGGCAAACAGACAGGCCCGGGTCACACGCCTGGGCGATGTCTGATGCGTGAGATTTACTTTTCTACGAACGCACGCTCGATCACGTAGTCGCCCGCCACGCCTTGCGAGGGCGAGATCTGGAAGCCACGCGCGTCCAGGATCTTGCACAGGTCGGTCAGCATCGAGGGGCTGCCGCACATCATGGCGCGGTCGGTGGCCGGATTCAGGGGCTGCAGCCCCAGGTCGGCGGCCATCTTGCCGTTCTCGATGAGGTCGGTCAGGCGGCCCTGGTTGCGGAAGGGCTCACGCGTCACCAGTGGGTAGTAGATCAGCTTGTCACGGATCAACTCGCCCAGCAGCTCGTGGTCGGGCAGGTCGTGGCTGATGTAGTCGTGATAGGCCAGCTCGGACACCGTGCGCACGCCGTGCACCAGGATCACCTTCTCGAACTTCTCGTAGGTGTAGGGGTCCTGGATGATGCTCATGAACGGGGCCAGACCGGTGCCGGTGCCGAACAGGTAGAGGTTCATGGCGGGCTTGAGGTCGTCCACGACCAGGGTGCCCACAGCCTTGCGGCTCACCAGCAGCTTGTCGCCCACCTTCAGGTGTTGCAGGCGCGAGGTCAAGGGGCCGTCCTGCACCTTGATCGACAGGAATTCCAGATGCTCTTCGTAGTTGGCGCTGGCGATCGAGTAGGCGCGCATCAGGGGCTTGCCGTCCACTTCCAGGCCGATCATCACGAAATGGCCGCTGGCAAAACGCAGCGCCGGATCGCGGGTGGTCTTGAAGCTGAACAGCGTGTCGTTCCAGTGGTGAACGTAGGTGACGGTCTCTTGATTGAACGCGGCCATGTTGGTTGATCCTGACGAAAACCCTGAATTGTCCCTCAGATCGTCACGCGAACGTCATCCGACCCCGTGCTTTTGGGGCCTTTGCGCTGGCATAAGCTATGCTCAAAAAGTCATAAAACCGCCACCCGGCACCGTCATGTCACAGGATCCGCGCACCGCACTGGTCGTTTTTTCGGGAGGTCAGGACTCCACCGCCTGCCTGGCCTGGGCCTTGGCCCGCTACAGCCACGTCGAAACCATCGGCTTCGACTACGGACAGCGCCACAAAATCGAGCTCGCTTGCCGCGAGCGCATCCGCAGCGAACTGGCCCACGCCTTCCCCGCATGGGCGCCACGCTTGGGCGAGGACCACCTGCTCGACCTCGGCCTGCTGGGCCAGATCTCGGACACCGCCTTGACCGAGTCGCGCGCCATTGAGATGCAGGCCAATGGCCTGCCCAACACCTTCGTGCCAGGGCGCAACCTGCTGTTTTTGAATTTTGCGGCAGCCGTGGCCTACCGCCGTGGCGCTTCGGTGCTGGTGGGTGGCATGTGCGAAACCGACTACTCCGGCTACCCGGATTGCCGCGACAACACGCTCAAGGCGCTGCAGGTGGCCATCAGCCTGGGTCTGGACAGTCCGATGACCATCGAAACCCCACTGATGTGGTTGACCAAAGCGCAAACCTGGGCGCTCAGTGAGACACTGGGAGGATCGGCGCTCAACGAGCTGATCATCGAACACACCCACACCTGCTACCTGGGCGATCGCAGCCAGCGACACGCCTGGGGGTATGGCTGCGGCACCTGCCCGGCGTGTGAGTTGCGCCGAGAGGGTTTCACACAATTTCAACACGGCAAAGGGAATGCATGAGCACCACACAGATCATATTGCTTGCACTGGGCGCGGTCCTGCTGTTCTGGATTGTCGGCGCCTACAACCGCATGGTGCGCATGCGCAACGAGATCGGCAACGCGTTCGCGCAGATTGATGTGCAACTCAAGCGTCGTCACGACCTGATCCCCAATCTGGTCGAGGTGGCCCGCAAGTATCTGGAACACGAGCGCGACACGCTGGAGCGCGTGACCGCAGCCCGCGCACAGGTCATGGCTGCCACCGACATGGTCAAGTCCCACCCCAACCAGAGCGGCCCGATCAAGAGCCTGGGCCTGGCCGAAGGGGTGCTGGGCAGCGCCCTGGGCCGCTTTCAGGCCGTGGTCGAGTCCTACCCCGAACTCAAGGCCGACAAGCAGATGGCCGATTTGCGTGAAGAGCTGACTCACACCGAGAACAAGGTGGCCTTCTCGCGTCAGTTGTTCAACGACGTCACACTCGACTACAACAACGCCATCCACCAGTTCCCCACCAACCTGCTCGCTGGCCTGTTCAGCTTCCAGACCGCCGAGATGCTGCAATCGACCTCCTCCGAGGCCGAGCGCGCCCCGGTCAAAGTCAGTTTCTGACCGCCGGAGTTCATGCGTTTTCGTCAGCACCAAGGCGCCGCCCAGACACGCACCACCCAGCTCATGCTGTGGTTTGGCGTGCTGGTGGTGGCTCTCACCGTCGCCATCAACCTGTTGTTGGCCCTGCTCTACAAGGTCGTGATGCCCGCCGGCATCGGCTTTCCCAATCTGTTTTTCGAGACCAACACGGCCGTGGTGCTGCTGTTTGTGGTGGGAGGCGCCATCGTCGAAACCCAGCGGCTGCGTGCCGGTGGCGGCGCACGGGTGGCGCACTGGTTGGGTGGTGTCGAGATCACCGATCCCGATGACGCGCTGGAGCGCCGACTGCTGAACGTGGTCGATGAAATGGCCATCGCCAGCGCCCAACCTGTGCCTCGCGTGTTCGTGATGCGCCGCGAAGACGCCATCAATGCCTTCGTGGCCGGATGGGGCGCCGAAGACATCGCCCTGACCGTGACACGGGGTGCGCTGGAACGCCTCAATCGCGCCGAGTTGCAAGGTCTGGTGGCGCATGAGTTTGGCCACATCAAGGAAGACGATCTGCCCTTGAGCATGCGCTTGCTCGCCCTGGTGTGGGGCTTGTCGCTCATCCACGGCTATGGCCAGGCCCTGATGCGCCCCAACGCTGAGGGGCAGGTCAACCCACTTACCTGGCTGGTGGGGCTGGTGTTGACAGCGGCTGGGTGGATGGGTTGGCTGGCTGGCCGCATCCTGCAGTCAGCCATTTCGCGGCAACGCGAATTCCTGGCCGATGCCAGCGCCATCCAGTTCACCCGCACGCGCGATGGCCTGGGCAATGTGCTGCGCAAACTTTGGCACGACGAGCAACTGCTGGCAGGCCGCATGCAGCATCCTGCCGCCGAGATGGTGGCCGCCATGCTGATGCATGAGCCCGGCCCGGCCCATCTGCTGGCCTGCCACCCGCGCTTGAGCGAACGCATTCGGCGTGTCTGTGGCACGGTGTTGCCCGCATTGCCCGCGCACATCTTGCGCGAGAAAGTCTCCGAACCACGCACCCCGCGCGCCGTACAACTGCCACCGGGCGCACTGGGTGCGGCAGCGCCCCTCAGCCTGAGTCTGGAAGGGTCTGTGACATCGACATCCACCTCGATGGCGCAACACGATCTGATCCAGGCGCACAGCGAGGGCTGGCAAGCCCAAACACATGCTGACCGCGAGAGCCGGGCACGCCTGGCACGCTTGAAAGGCCCAACAGAGCAACGCCTGCTGGTTCTGGCCTTGATGATGGACCCCGGCAATGCCTCGGAGCGTCGCTGGTGGGAGCTGCGATGCCAGGATCTGGCCCACGGAGCCCGGATCCTGGAGGATGTGCAGTCACTGCTGTCGCAACATCGCATGCCGGAGTTCGAACGGGTGACCGCCGAGTTGTGTGCGACCCCGGTCGAACTGCGACGCCAGGTGGTGCACGATGCCCGCGAACTCCTGCGCGCAGATGGTCGAATCAGCCCGCGTGATCGCCTGTGGTGGCTGACATTGCGCCATCGCCTCCAAGGGCAACCGGGCGGCGCCCCGCTGATTCTGCCGGTCACGCACCACGATGCGGACCTCAGCAAGCTGCCGGCATCAGACCGTGCTCATGTGGCCTCGCTGAGCGCCTATCTGGCCCGTTTCATTCCGATGCCCGAACGCGCCGACGGCGTACACCCGGCTTCACAGGTCTGGTACGACCAGGTGATGCAACGCTGCGGCGAAGACACGGCTGAAGCCGTGATGCCCGCGCCTCCCGATGCGGACAGCCTGGTGCATGCCTTGTCGGCCGTGCAGGAACTGGGTTGGGTATTGAGGGCCATTTTGGTGAAGGCCTGGGTCGAAGAAGCGTTCAACCACAGCCCGCAAGGCCTGCTCAGCGACGCCGGGGCCGACGCGCTTCGCATGTGTGCGTGCCTGCTCGACACGCCTCTGCCTCCGATGCTGGAGGCTCACTACCGCGCCACTCGCTGAGCGGCGCGGTCGCTTCGGTCTGACGAAGGTCAGCCCTTGATGCCCAACAGGGCGGTGCGCAGATCGGGTTGTGCACCCGGACCAATGTACATGCGCATGTAGATCTGGTAGGCCAGTTCGTCCTTGATGACGAGAGGCTGACCATCGACCTCGTTGAGCGACCTCCCGTTGTGGGAGGCGAGCCAACCTCGACCGGGAACCCAGTCCAGGTTGACCACATCGCCCTTGACCACTTCCTTCACGTTGGCGTAAGCGGCTCCGATCAATCCGATGGGACCGATCAGACGCTTGAATTCTTCCTCGGTGGCCGCGTCCTTGAAGTCGGCCAGGAAGATGCGCGTGATGGTAGAGGACGTGAAGCGACGCAGGATGTTGAGCTGAATGCGACGCACCCCGTTGAGCTTGTAGATGGCGTCGGCCGACGACATCTTCTCAGGCAGATACAGGGCGGTCACGTCAGCCTTGAAGTAGCCGCGCTTGCGAACACCCGCGCCATTGAGCACCAGCTTCTGGCCGTAGGCCGTCACTGTGGGGGCCAGATCGACCCCTTCCAGCGAAACGGACTGCGCCATCGACGGTGTCGCCCAAGGCAGGAGCGTCGAAGCGGCCGCGCCCATGGTCAACTGGCGACGCAGGGTGTTGATGGCTTCCGGCTTTTGACGTTCATCTTGCATGGGTCATACCTCCAGACAGAAAGGGGGCAGGATCACAAAGGCTTGGAGATGGTCAGCCAGAAAGCCTGACCTTCGGTGCGGTTCTTGGCACCGAATTCCTTGATGAACTTGCCTTCGATCAGCATTTCACCGCCGTTCATCAGCCATGCGACAGCCGGGCCGATGGCGTTGACGCTGGCCTTGCTGCCCTTTTCCTGATCGATCAGGAATTGATCAATGGCGTTTTTCGACGTATCAACTTGAAGCTGTCGCACGAAGTAGCCTTGCACACCGACGCGGATGTCTTCCGACACGAAGGCCATGGCCTGCCAGTCGAAGTTGAAGATCTTGCCGCTGTAGTAGCCCGAATCCTTGTTGCGGGTGTTGAAAGACATCACGGCACGACCGCCCAGATCCCAGCCATCGCCAATGAAGGCGTACTGCACAGACGGACGGAAGGTGTAGTAATCACCAAAACCGGGATTCGCGCGACGATCAGCCTTGAACTGCCCCACAGGCATGACGATGGTGGGCGCGAAGGTCACCGACTGGTGATCACCAATTTCCCAGTGCATGACCGGCGAGATCTCCAAGTCGGCCACACCCGACGCTGAACCATTCTTCTCACTGACCAAGCTCGCAACAGGGCTGGCAGGATCCACCGTGTTCAAATCCGCCGAACGTTTGACGATCGGCATCATCGCGGTCACGCCGACGTGCGCGCCCAGGAAGCGATGGCTGCTGATGTAGGTCAGGCGCGGTAACACTGCATAAGTGCTGGTGTCGATCTCAATCGGAGATCCCAGAACCTGACGCTGCTTGCCGTCATTGCCTTTGATCTTGTCAGCGTGGTAGGCCACCATGGGCGCCTGGAAGTACAGGCCGGGGATGACCGGCGTGGTCATGTCGCTGCCGCCAATGCCGGCGGAATAACGCTGGTTGCCGTTTTCAACCGCGACGGCGCTGGTGGCCGCAGCCAATGCCAGCACCAGAGCCGAAGCCTTCAAGGGGGTGCGATAGAAGGAAGAGGAACGGGTCATTGTGACTCCTTGGTACACAGGAACTTGTCTTTGAAACGCGCCAGGGGGAGTTTGCGATGACCCCCGTTTGCGGGATGAAACAACTTTGCCTTGAGAACTTACTTCTGGGCACAATGCCTGCTGTCTGGACGCAACAAAAAATCACGTTTCCGCGCGAACTTGTGACAATTTCGCGTCGAATGGAGGGTAAACCCTCGTCGGGTTACTCGCCCTCGCCAAACTTGTCGTTGATGAGCGCCACGAGGGCCCGCAGGGCCTCGTCTTCCT
>CAYOJR010000082.1:6731-9297 GCA_964404335.1 uncultured Aquabacterium sp. | reverse complement strand
ACGCGCTTTGCCAACACCTTCATGGAGAACCGCAAGCTGGTCAAGGACCTGCAGGTCATCAACGACAACCTCGAAGGCCTGGTGAACGAACGTACCGCACAGCTGCGTGAAAAGAGTCAGGACATCCAAAGCATGCTGGAAAACCTGCCGCAGGGTGTCCTCACGGTCACTGGCAGCAACGAGATTCACCCCGAGTACTCTGCCTACCTTGAAACCATCCTCGAAACCAAGGACATCGCCGGCAAGAACCTGATGACCTTGCTCTTCAGCAACAGCTCGCTCGGTTCGGACGCGCTGTCCTCCGTCGAGGCCGCTGCAGCCAGCTGCGTTGGCGAAGACGTGATGAACTTCGAGTTCAACAGCCACCTGATGGTGACCGAGTTGGACAAGACCATGCCGGATGGTCGCGTCAAGTCACTGGCGCTGAGCTGGTCACCCATCTGCAACGAGGACGACACCGTTGACAAGCTGATGGTCTGTGTGCGCGATGTCACCGAACTCAAGCGACTCGAACATGAGGCGTCCGAACAGAAACGCGAACTCGACATCATCGGTCAGATCCTGCCGGTGACCCAGGAGAAGTTCAACGACTTCATCGAAGGCTCGCGTCGCTTCATCATCGAGAACCGACAACTCATCGAGCAGGCAACGGGCAAGGACCTGGATGTGGTGGCGCTGCTGTTCCGCAACATGCACACCATCAAGGGCAATGCGCGCACCTACGCGTTCATCCACCTGACCAACCTGGTGCACGAAGCCGAGCAGGCCTACGACCAGTTGCGCAAGGATCCCGACGCTGTTTGGGACGCACCTGCGCTGTTGCACGCCCTCAACGACGTCGAGGCGATGGTCGAGGAATACGCTCGCATCAACGACAACGTCCTGGGCCGCAAGGGGCCGGGTCGACGCGGCAGTGTCGAGAAGTACGCATTGGTCGAGCGTGAACACCTGGCGGACTCCCTCGACCTGTTGGCTGAGTTGGACGAGAACGATCCCGAAGCCCTGCGCGGCGCACTGCGTCAGGTCAAACTCACGCTGAGCCAGATCGGTACCGAGAGGCTTGACAGTGTGTTGGCCGGCCAGATCGACTCGCTGCCCTCCTTGGCACGCGAACTGGGCAAAGAACCTCCGGTCATTCACATTGCCGATCATCAGGTTGTGGTGCAAAACCAGATCTCTGCCTTGCTCAAGAACCTGTTCACCCACTTGCTGCGCAACTCGATGGACCATGGGCTGGAGCCTGCAGCAGATCGCCTGGCAGCGGGCAAACCGGCGGCGGGTTGCATCGACATCGAGATGAAGCTGGATGTGGGTGGTTTGCGCATTCGCCTGCAAGACGATGGCCGTGGCCTGGCATTGGGGCGCATTCGACAACGCGCCCTGGAGCATGGTTTGCTCACGGCAGAGGCCGCGCAATCGGATGAGTCTGTGGCTCAGACCATCTTCCAGTCAGGCTTCTCGACCGCCGAGCAGGTCACAGAAGTCTCTGGCCGAGGCGTGGGCATGGATGCCGTGCGAGGATTCCTGCAGCGTGAGGGTGGCGATGTTCACATCCACTTCCGCGATGCCAAGGTGGGTGCCGACTACCGTGCCTTTGAGCTCGTGGTCACCTTGCCGGCGCGCTTCGGTACGCAACTCGATCTGCCTGCCGATGCATCTTCCCAGGCGCACCAACTCAAGCCGATGACCGTGTGATCTGACGCGAGCAATAAAAAACCCGCCGGTTTGCACTGGCGGGTTTTTTTGTTTCTGCTGGCTGCGAGAGCCAGGCAGAGCAGCAAGGCCGAATTACTTCAGCTTCACTTCCTTGTAGGCAACGTGCTTGCGTGCCTTGGGGTCGAACTTCATGAATTCCAGCTTTTCAGGCGTGGTCTTCTTGTTCTTGCTGGTGGTGTAGAAGTGGCCGGTACCCGCAGTGGATTCCAGCTTGATCTTTTCGCGTCCGCCTTTTGCAGCCATGATTCAGTCTCCAATTACAGTTCGCCGCGGGCGCGCAGGTCAACCAGGACCTGATCAATGCCCACCTTGTCGATCAGGCGCAGAGCGGCCGTGCTGATGCGCAGACGCACCCAGCGGTTTTCGCTTTCGACCCAGAAACGACGGTACTGCAGGTTGGGCAGGAAACGACGCTTGGTCTTGTTGTTGGCGTGGGAAACATTGTTCCCGGACATCGGGCCCTTGCCCGTGACTTGACAGACGCGTGCCATGACGCTTCTCCGTTCGCTGTAATTGCGCTTATGTTGCGAATCGGTGCCCAGAGCAGGGGTGCTCATTGCTGAACCGAACCCTGTTGAAGCACCCTTCCGGAAGCATCGGCGCCAAAGCCACTGGTGTGGCCCACAATTGACGCATCAACTCCGGGACGAATTGTGCAAAAACCGAGATTATAGCCAGATTCTTCGGTCTTGGCAAAGAGGTGGCGACAAACAAGCCGCCATCCCCTCAATCAGGCTGCGCCTTGCTCCAGGAAACGCTGCGCATCCAGGGCGGCCATGCAGCCGGTGCCGGCGCTGGTGATCGCCTGGCGGTAGATGTGATCTTGCACATCCCCAGCGGCGAACACGCC
>CAYOJR010000082.1:1417-6631 GCA_964404335.1 uncultured Aquabacterium sp. | reverse complement strand
TCGGCGCGGAACTTGTCGCGGCGGTGAATCAGGTGCACCTTGCTGGCGATGTTCGACAGGTACAGCGCTTCTTCAACCGCCGTGTTGCCACCACCGACCACGCAGACCTCCTGGTTGCGGTAAAAGAAACCGTCGCAGGTGGCGCAACCGCTCACACCCCGTCCCATGAAGGCCTCTTCCGAAGGGAGGCCCAGATACTTGGCGGAGGCGCCGGTGGCGATGATCAGGGTTTCGGTCGTGTAAGTGCCCGCGTCTCCTTTGAGCGTGAAGGGGCGCTTGGACAGGTCCACCTCATTGATCTGGTCAAAGATCATGTTGGTGTGGAAGCGCTCGGCGTGTTGTTGAAAGCGCTGCATCAGATCGGGGCCCTGCACGCCCTGCACATCGGCGGGCCAGTTGTCCACCTCCGTGGTGGTCATCAACTGGCCACCCTGGGCGATGCCAGTGATCAGTGTGGGATTCAGGTTGGCGCGTGCCGCGTAAATGCCGGCGGTGTAGCCGGCAGGGCCGGAGCCCAGGATCAGGACTTGGCTGTGTTGAGGTGTGCTCATGACTTGACCTTTCAGTGTGTGTGTATGCTACAGCCAGGTCGGCGACTGTTGCGCACAAGGGCAATTTCCGATGGGCTGCGTCATGCAGCCTCGTTAAAGTGCTGAAAAGTAACGGTGTATCGACGAAAATTGTAGGGTCAGGTTGTGTGTCGCACCGATTCGGGGTGGTAAGCCCGCCCGCGTTCATGTTTTTGACCTGAGTACCTGCCTGAAAAAGAGGAGCGTTTATGGCCATGCTGTCCAATCTCGACCTGATTCGTCGAGTTCCGTTGTTCTCGATGCTGACGCAGGCTCAGGCGGAGTCCGTTGCCGAGGGGGTGGTCAAGCGCCGCTACCGCCGGGGCGAGTTGATTGTCGAGCGCGGTCGCAAGACCAATGCCTTGTTCATCCTGCTCACCGGGCGTGCCCGTGTGGTCGCAGCCGACGAGCGGGGGCGTGAGGTCATTCTGGCTGTGTTGGAGGCGGGCGACTATCTCGGCGAGATGAGCCTGATCGACAACGAGCCGCACTCTGCCACCGTGCGCGCCGAGGTCCAGACCGACGTGTTGGTGCTGGGGCGTCCCGAATTCGCCCGCTGCCTGCCCGAGAACTCGTCGCTGTCTTACGCCATCCTGCGCGGTCTGGTGCAGCGCTTGCGTGCCGCCGATCGCCAGATCGAATCCCTGGCCTTGCTCGACGTTTACGGACGTGTGGCGCGGGCCCTGCTCGAGATGGCCGACGAAGACGCCGGCGAAAAGGTCATCCGTGGCAAGGTTTCCCGTCAGGATCTGGCCAAGCATGTGGGCGCCTCCCGTGAGATGGTCAGCCGCGTCATGAAGGACCTCGAAGAGCGCGGTCTCATCGAAACGCAGGAAACCGGCAGTGTGGTGCTGAAGGAGCGTCTGTCCAGCACCGCGTAAGGTCGACCGAAGGGAGCTTTGGCTCACTCTTCTTCGCTGCCTGACCGAATGCCCCTTTCGTAGGGGCATTTTGCTGTCCGCTCATTGAGGTGAGCGTGACCAAAATGCGCTCACAATGCAGGCATGACATTTCCGTTGGGATCTCTCCACTCAGATGCCGCCGGCAGCGGCAAAGGCGCTGATCGCCGCGCCGAGTCTTCCAGTTCGGCCCGGGTTACGGGTCGCCTGCACCGTGTGCCTCAGGCGCCTGTGGTGACGCCAGTTGAGCCGGTCGAGCAGACCTTGCGCTTTCAGGCCGTGCTGTTGCTGGGCGGTGTGCTGTGGATTTTGGTGGTCCTGGCCATGGCCAGTCACGACCGACTCGATCCGGCATTCACCACCTCCGGGCAACACGCGCTGCCGCACAACTGGGTCGGTCAGTTGGGGGCTTACGTGGCCGACATCTTGCAGATGCTTCTGGGGCATTCCGCATGGTGGTTGCCGCTGGTTGGCCTGCGGGTTTGGTTGAGTGCGCTGGCGCGCTGGATGCGACGCGATGCCGCCCAAGCGGGCACGCGGGTGCCATTGCCTGCGGAGCGCGCGGCTGACAAGAGCAAGGCATGGCGAGTGGCGCTGGGTTTGGCCTTGTTGCTGGCAGCCAGTTGTGCGCTGGAGTGGTCGCGTCTGTATCGCCACGAGGCCCTGTTGGCCGGTGAGCAGGCCGGGGGCGTGCTGGGCATGATGCTGGGGCAGTGGGGCATGCACTGGCTGGGCTTCAATGGCTCGGGCGTGCTGTGGATTGCTTTGCTGGTGGCCGGCAGCGCGCTGGCCTTGCGGTTTTCCTGGCTGGATCTGGCCGAGCGCATCGGGCAGCTGTTTGATCGCCTGCGTCAGCAGCGCGAAACCCAGCGCGAGGTGGCGCAAGACATCCGCATCGGCGAGAAAGCCGCCATCGAGCGCGAGCGGGTGGTTGAAGAGGTGCGCCAGGAACTGCCGCCTGAGCCCATCCCCTTGATCATCGAACAACCCGTTGTCGAGGTGCCCAAGTCCGAACGCGTCAACAAGGAAAAGCAAAAGCCCTTGTTCGCCGAGATGGCCGACGGCAAGCTGCCCCAGATCGACCTGCTGGACACCGCGCCGGGGCGCACCGAAACCATCACCACCGAGTCGCTGGAGATGACCTCGCGGCTCATCGAGAAGAAGCTCAAGGACTTCGGCGTCGAAGTGCGTGTGGTGGCCGCCTCGCCGGGCCCCGTCATCACCCGCTACGAAATCGAACCCGCCACTGGCGTGAAGGGCTCGCAGATCGTCAACCTGGCCAAGGACCTGGCCCGCTCGCTGTCGCTGGTGTCCATCCGCGTGGTCGAAACCATCCCCGGCAAGAACCTGATGGCGCTGGAGTTGCCCAACGCCAAGCGCCAGATGATCCGCCTGACCGAGATCCTGGGCTCGCAGGTCTACCATGAGGCCCAGTCCATGCTGACCATCGGCCTGGGCAAGGACATCGTGGGTTCACCGGTCGTGGTCGACCTGGCCAAGATGCCGCACTGTCTGGTGGCCGGTACCACCGGCTCGGGTAAGTCGGTGGGCATCAATGCCACCATCTTGAGCCTGCTCTACAAGGCCGAAGCACGTGATGTGCGCCTCATCCTGATCGACCCGAAGATGCTCGAAATGAGCATGTACGAAGGCATCCCGCACCTGCTGTGCCCGGTCGTGACCGACATGAAGCAGGCCGGCAACGCCCTGAACTGGGCGGTGGGCGAGATGGAGCGCCGCTACAAGCTCATGTCCAAGATGGGCGTGCGCAACCTGGCGGGTTTCAACAAGAAGATGGACGAGGCCAAGGCGCGGGGCGAGCTCATCCCCAACCCCTTCAGCCTGACGCCCGACGAGCCCGAGCCCCTCGATCGCATGCCGCACATCGTCATCGTGATCGACGAGTTGGCCGACCTGATGATGGTGGTGGGCAAGAAGATCGAAGAGCTGATCGCGCGTCTGGCCCAGAAGGCCCGCGCGGCCGGCATCCACCTGATCCTGGCCACGCAACGCCCGTCGGTGGACGTCATCACCGGCCTGATCAAGGCCAACATCCCCACGCGCATCTCCTTCCAGGTCTCCAGCAAGATCGACAGCCGCACCATCCTCGACCAGATGGGCGCCGAGGCGCTGCTGGGGCAGGGCGACATGCTCTACCTGGCGCCGGGCTCCGGTTTGCCCATGCGGGTGCACGGCGCGTTTGTCAGCGACGATGAAGTGCACCGCGTCGTCGAGTACATCAAGTCGCAAGGCGAGCCCAACTACATCGAAGGCATCCTCGAAGGCGGCAACCTCAGCGATGAGGGCAGCAACCTTGATGGCTCCCCGATGGGTGGCGGCGATGGCGAGCACGATCCGATGTATGACAACGCCGTGGCTGTGGTGCTGCAGCACCGCAAGGCGTCGATCTCGTTGGTGCAGCGCCATTTGCGTATCGGTTACAACCGGGCGGCGCGTCTGCTGGAACAAATGGAGAAATCCGGACTCGTATCGAGCATGGCCACCAATGGCAACCGTGAACTGATCGTGCCGGCCCGTGGTGGCGATGGCGGTGCCACCTCGGCACCCTGGGATGAGGCCTGAAGCAATGCAATCGAAGTGGACAGGAATGGGGCGCGCCAGCGTGTTGGCGCTGGGCATGACGCTGGTGTGCAGTGCGGCGCAGGCCGATGCCGTGGCCAGTTTGCGCGCCTTCGTCAAAGAGGTGCAAAGCGGTCGGGGTGACTTCACCCAGACGGTGACCTCGCCTGACGGCAAAAAGTCGCGCAAATCCAAGGGTTCGCTGGAGTTCCAGCGCCCGAACCGATTCCGCTTTGCCTACACCACCCCCACGGAACAACTCATCGTGGGCGATGGCAAACAGGTGTGGCTGCACGATGTGGACCTGAACCAGGTGACCGTGCGGCCCATGGGTGAGGCACTCGGTGCCACCCCCGCGGCCTTGCTGGCCGGTGGGACGTTGGACAAGGACTTCACCCTCCGCAACGTGCCTGCGTCCTCATCGGGTGCGGCGACCGCGACCCCGATGGTTCAACAAGCAACGTCTTTGGAATGGGTGGAAGCCTTGCCACGCCACAAAGAGGGGCAGTTCCAGTCCGTTCGTGTCGGATTCAGAAAAGGGCAACTCGCCGCCCTGGAGATCCTGGACAGCTTTGGTCAGCGCTCGCGGCTGGAGTTCGCGCAGTTTGAATCGAAGGTGACCTTGCCGGCCACCCGTTTTCAGTTCACACCGCCCGCAGGGGCCGATGTGCTCAGACAGCCTTGACGCTGTGGGCGTCAGGCCCGCTTCCTGATGTCTTGTGAATGATTCAGGCCCGTTCGTTGCGGGCCTGAATTTTTATATCAATCAGCCTTCACGCTTGCCGAAGCCGGGGCGCTTGCCGCCGAAGCCAGGCTTGGCACCGCCTGACTTGAAGCCAGGCTTGCTGCCAAAGGGTTTGCCGCCGAAAGGCTTGTCGCCAAACGACTTCTCACCAAACGACTTGCCGTGAGCGGGCTTGCCGCCAAAAGGCTTGTCACCAAACGGCTTGCTGTGCGGACGGTCGCCGAAAGCAGGACGATCGCCGAAGGCCGGACGGTCACTGCGGGGGCGATCACCAAAGGCAGGACGGTCACCGAAAGCGGGGCGATCACCGAACGGACGGTCGCCACGATGTGCCGGGCGGTCACCGAAAGCAGGGCGGTCGCCATACGGACGATCGCCGCCGAAACCACCACGGTCACCACCGAAGTGGCCGCGATCCTGG
>CAYOJR010000082.1:0-1317 GCA_964404335.1 uncultured Aquabacterium sp. | reverse complement strand
CGGACGATCGCCGCCGAAACCACCACGGTCACCACCGAAGTGGCCGCGATCCTGGCCGCCGAAGCCGCCTTCACGCTTGCCACCAAAACCACCACGGTCGCCGCCGAAGCCACCACGATCACCACCAGAACCGCCACGGTCACCACCGAAGCCGCCGCGATCGCCGCCACGGTCACCGAAGCCACCTTCGCGGTTGGCGCCAAAGCGCGGTGCGCCACGGTCGTCACGGTTACGGTGACCGGGCATGGGCTTGCCCATGCGGGGGCCACGGCTGTCCGAGTAGCCGCCGGACTTCATCTTGGGCTCCATGCCCTCGATGGCCGACTCAGGAATGCGCTGCGTGGTGTAACGCTCGATGCGGCGCACCATGCCGATGTCACGGCGCTCGGCCAGCGTCACGGCCAGGCCGCTGCGGCCGGCACGACCGGTACGGCCAATGCGGTGCACATAGTCTTCGGCCTTCATGGGCATGCCGTAGTTGATCACGTGGGTGATCGTGGGCACGTCGATGCCGCGGGCGGCCACGTCGGTGGCGACCAGCACGCGCAGCTGACGGCTGCGCAGGCCTTGCAACACGCGGTTGCGGCGACCTTGCGGCATGCCACCGTGCAGGGCGGCCACGGAGTGACCCATGTCAGCCAGGCGGTCGGCCAGGATGTCGGCATCGCGCTGGGTGCTCGTGAAGATCACGGCCTGGTCCACGGCCTTGTCGGACAACAGATGGTCCAGCAGCTGGTTCTTGTGCTGCAGGCTGTCGGCCAGGTGCAGACGCTGTTCGATGTTGTCATGGCTGTCGGTGTGCGAAGCCACTTCGATGTTCACGGCATCACGCGTCAGACGCTGGGCCAACTGGCCCACGTGGCCGGCGAAGGTGGCGCTGAACATCAGGGTCTGACGCTCGGCCGGCGTGCGCTCGACAATGGTTTCGATGTCATCGATGAAGCCCATGTCCAGCATGCGGTCGGCTTCGTCCAGGATCAGCACTTCCAGGTTGTCCAGCACGGCGGCGCCGGTGTTCAGGTGGTCGAGCAGGCGGCCGGGCGTGGCGATCAGCACATCCAGCGGGCCCTTCAGGGCCTTGAGCTGGTAGGCGTAAGGCACGCCACCCACGACGGTGGCCACGCGCAGACCTTGCATGTGACGACCATAGGTGTCAGCTGCCTTGGCCACCTGCATGGCCAACTCGCGGGTCGGAGCCAGCACCAGCACGCGGGGGCCGTGAACCTTGCCCTTTTCACGGCGCTTGGTGTTGTCGCCACGGGCGGCAATGATGCGCTCCAGCGAGGGCAGCATGAAGGCGGCGGTCTTGCCGCTGCC
>CAYOJR010000081.1:0-9340 GCA_964404335.1 uncultured Aquabacterium sp. | reverse complement strand
GCGTCCAACAACTTGGCCTTGGCGCGAAGCACAAACATCGACAGACGCTTGACCAGTGCCGGCACGGTGTCCTGGGCCGCGATCAACCAAACCAGATCCGGCTGGGGGCGCACATTCACAAAGCTGCCCAGCATGCGGCCTTTCGGCGAGCAGTAAGCCGCCAGGCGAGCCTGGCTTGCCGTCTGACTGTTCACGTCCTGACTGAGTTGCCCGTGCAAGAACGCAGCGGCTTCATCGCCTTGGGCCTGGATGACGCCCAGATCGGACACCTGCAAGGCGCCGGACCAGGAAGTTGGGTCTGGAAGGTGGATCTCGCTCATGGGCTCATTATCATCACGGTCGACATGAGAAACGAAACCCGCATGCTTTATTCCCCACGCTTTGTGCGCCAACATGGCGGCATCCTCTCGCGCCTGTTGACGCTGCTGGCGACCGTGGCCTTGTTGGTGGCCGCAGCAAGCTGGTGGTGGCTGAGTCAGGCACTGCCCATGAGCACGCCCACCGTGGAGTATTCGGTGGAGGCAGGAAGTACGCCGCGCGCTGTGGCACAGGGCTGGACCGAGGCGGGCGTGCAGACCTCGCCCTGGCTGTTGTACCAATGGTTTCGCTGGTCGGGGCAGTCGCGCCAGATCCGCGCAGGCAGTTATGAATTGAAGCAAGGCGCCAGTGCCCTCGATCTGCTGCGCATGATGGTCCAGGGTGACGAGAGCCTGGCCCGCGTCAAGCTGATCGAAGGCTGGACCTTTCAGCGCTGGCGTGAAGAGTTGGCCAAGGCCGAGGGTCTGGAGCCCAGCACCAAAGACTGGACGCCGCAGCAGATCATGAATGCGCTGGGCATGCCCGGCGTGCCTGCCGAAGGACGATTTTTCCCTGACACCTATGCCTACGCCAAGGGCAACACCGATCTTGCCGTGATGCGCCGGGCGCAACACGCCATGCAAAAGCACCTGGACGCGGCGTGGGCGGAGCGTGACGGTCAAACCCCCTTGAAGAACCCCGATGAGGCCTTGATCCTGGCCTCAATCGTGGAGAAGGAGACCGGCCAGGATGCGGACCGGCCCCTGATCGCAGGCGTGTTCACCAACCGCTTGCGCATCGGCATGCCCTTGCAGACGGACCCCACGGTCATCTATGGGCTGGGGGAAGCCTTTGACGGCAACCTGCGGCGTGTCGATTTGCGCACTGACACACCGTTCAACACCTACACGCGACGCGGTCTGCCGCCATCGCCCATTGCCATGCCGGGCAAGGCTGCCTTGATGGCTGCTGTGCGACCCGCGCCAACCAAGGCTTTGTACTTTGTGGCGCGAGGCGATGGCAGCAGCGCGTTCAGCATCACCTTGGACGAACATAATCGTGCCGTGAACCTCTATCAACGCACGCCCAGGAAGAGCCCATGAGCACAGGTCGATTCATCACGTTCGAAGGCATCGACGGTGCAGGCAAGACCACCCACCTCGATGCGCTGGAGCGCATCTGGCGTGAGGCCGGGCATGAAGTGGTGCGCACGCGCGAGCCTGGCGGAACGCGCCTGGCCGAGCAACTGCGCGGCCTGTTCCTGCACGAGTCGATGGACTCACTCACGGAAGCGCTGCTGGTGTTCGCTGCGCGCCGAGACCACCTCGCCCAGGTCATCGAGCCGGCCTTGGCACGGGGTGCCTGGGTGCTGTGCGACCGCTTCACCGATGCCACCTTCGCCTACCAAGGTGGTGGTCGCGGGTTTGATCTGAATGTTCTCACCACCCTCGAAACCTGGGTGCAAGGCACGCGTCAACCCGATCTCACCTTCTTGTTTGACCTGCCACCGGCGGTGGCCGCCGCCAGGTTGGCCGGTGCGCGCCAGCCCGACCGCTTCGAAGCCCAGGATCAGGCGTTTTTCGAACGTGTGCGCGAGATGTACCTCAGCCGCATGGCCCAGCAACCCGAGCGCTTCGTGCTGATCCAGGCCGATCAGCCGCAGGAGATCGTTGCGCGCGCCATCGGCCAGGCCCTCGCGGCTCGAGGTGTGGCATGAGCGATGGGCCTCGCGCACCGCTGTGGCCGTGGTTGCAGCAGCCGCTGCAGACCGCGCTGCAGCAACTCGGTGGGCACCATGCCGTGCTGTTGCACGGGCCGCAAGGCGTGGGGCAGTTCGAATTTGCCCTGGCCCTGGCACGCAGTTGGTTGTGCGAGGCGCATGCGGCGGGTCAGGGGCATCAAGTTGCCTGCGGGCGCTGCACCAGCTGCCACCTGATTGATGCTGGCTCACACCCCGATCTCAAGGTCATCTTGCCTGAAGCCCTGCAGGCCTCACTCGGCTGGCAGAGCAGCAGCTCGGAAGAGGGCGGCGACAAGGCTGACAGCAAGTCTGAGGGCAAGAGCAAGAAGCTCAGTCAGGAAATCAAGGTGGACGCTATCCGTGCGGTGGTGCAGTTCTCGCAGCACACGGCATCACGTGGGCGTGCCAAGGTGGTGTTGATTCACCCCGCCGAGCGCATGAACCTGATCGCATCCAACACCTTGCTCAAGACCCTGGAAGAGCCGCCCGGTCAGGTGCGCTTTGTGCTCAGTGGCGCCACGCTGGACCAACTGCTGCCCACCATCCGAAGCCGTTGTCAGGCCTGGCGCCTGCCCATGCCCGACACCTTGCTGGCCGCCCAATGGTTGCAGGGCCAGACCGAGGGCGTGAGCCTGGAAGACGCTCAAATGCTCTTGGCAGCAGCTGGCGGTCAACCCCTTACGGCGCGTGACCGCCAACAACTGGGCCTGGATGCGCGCACCTGGCCCCAACTGCCGCAAGCCTTGATGCAAGGTGCTGCCACGGCGCTGAACCAATGGCCTTTGCCACTGGTGGTGGAGACGCTGCAAAAGCTCTGTCACGACCTGGCCTGCTGCGCGCAGGGTGCTGCGCCGCGCTACTTCCCGGCCGCCAGCCTGCCCCCTGCACCAGACCTGGGTTTGCTGACCACCTGGTCGCAGGAGTTGGGCAAAGTTGCCCGGCATGCCGAACACCCCTGGAACCAGAACCTCAAAATCGAGACCTTGTTGCTTCAGGCGCGGGCCATCATGCGGCCACGGCCGAGCCGTGCGGCGTTGCGGTGAAATACCCGTATGCGCCCCTGAAAGGCAGCGTTACACTTCTTGAATCATGAGTGAGTTTCAACATACCAGCATGCCCTCGGCTTTCATGCCCGGAGGAGTAGGAAAAACCGGCACGGGCGCGGTTGCTGGTGCTGCGGGCAATGCACCCGGACGTCCTAGCGTCATCCAGTTGGTGTTCCGTGAGAAGGGTGCGCTGTATGCCGCCTACATTCCGGCTTTCACCGATGGCGGCCTGTTTGTGCCGACCACACGAGATTACGCGCTCGGTGACGACGTCTATCTCTTGCTCAGCCTGCCAGACGACAACCAGCGCTACCCCGTGGCTGGCAAGGTCGCCTGGATCACCCCGGCCAACGCATCCGGTGGTCGCACGCAAGGGGTGGGTGTGCGCTTTCCTGC
Source organism: uncultured Aquabacterium sp. (assembly GCA_964404335.1). Lineage (GTDB taxonomy): Bacteria > Pseudomonadota > Gammaproteobacteria > Burkholderiales > Burkholderiaceae_C > Aquabacterium. The sequence continues at coordinate 5,860 of CAYOJR010000081.1, read as the reverse complement.
CGACGAGAAGACCCGTCTGTTGCGCATCAAGATCGAGGAAATCCTCGGCACGAACATCTCGTCGAGCAAGCCCACGCAAACACTCTGAGGCGCTTTGAGGCAAGATCACGGGTTTGCTCACCCGTTCTCTTGCACTTAGCACCATGTTTGTCGATTCGCACTGCCACCTGAATTTTCCGCAATACGCTGACTCTCTCGATGTCCTTCGCGCCGAGATGAGCGAGGCGGGCGTGGACCGCGCACTGTGCATCAGCACCACGCTGGAAGAGTTTCCGCAGGTGCATGACCTGGCCATGCGCTATGACAACTTTTGGGCCACCGTTGGCGTCCATCCTGACAATGAAGGTGTGCAGGAGCCCACGCTCGACGACTTGCTGACCCGTGCGCGCCTGCCGCGCGTCGTGGGCATCGGTGAAACCGGGCTCGATTACTACCGATTGGGTGAACGCAGCGTGGCCGACATGGCCTGGCAGCGCGACCGATTCCGAACCCACATTCAGGCGGCCCGCCAAACCGGTCTGCCGCTGGTGATCCACACACGCATGGCCAGCGACGACACCATCGCCATCCTCAAGGAAGAAGGGCAGGGCGAGGTCAGAGGGGTGTTCCATTGCTTCACGGAGAGCGAAGCGGTGGCCCGTGCGGCATTGGACCTCGGGTTCATGATCTCCTTCTCGGGCATCCTCACCTTCAAGAACGCTGTGGAGCTGCGCGACGTGGCCCGTTTTGTCCCCATTGAGCGCTGCCTGATCGAAACCGACAGTCCTTATCTGGCGCCCGCGCCGCATCGGGGCAAAACCAACTCGCCGGCTTACGTGCCCTTTGTGGCGCGTCAGCTTGCCGAGCTCAAAGGCCTGGATGTTCAAGAGGTAGGCCGCATCACATCGGGCAACTTCGAGGATTTGTTCTCACTCGTGCGTGCACATTAAGGGTTAGTCCACGTCCGTTTGGCGGTGGTTGGCAGAGAATTTCCTACAGGCAGAACGGTTTGTGAAACCCTCTCTGCCACGGTTCACCACACAGGAGGTTCCATGCAAAAGGTCAGTCTTCATGCCAATCCCTTCGCCTTGATGATGGATCCGGAGGCTGTGCTGGCAGCCATGGAGCGCTCCGAGCTGCTCAATCACCTGCAAAGCCGCGTGTGTCGGCCCCTGGACCGACAGGAGACCATTGATGTACGCAGGCAGCAGGACCAGTCGCTGCTGGAGGATGCCTTGTCTGATTGACCTTGTCTGATCTGCTTGCCGTGAAAACGTTTTAAACCCGTCACTCAGACGGGTTTTTTTCGGCCGTGTCGCGCCTGAATCGAGCACCGCCTTGTGCCGCTCAGACGGATACCAGCACGTCGCACTGCGATTCGACCAGCACCTGCTTGGTGACACTGCCCAGCAACAGGCTCTCCATGGCGGACTCGCCTTGCTTGCCCATCACGATGAGGTCGGCATCCTGCTCTGACTCTTGCTCAAGAATGCGGTTGGCCGGATCGCCCTGCACCACGACATGACGGCTGTCTTTGGCGCTGAGGCCTGCGTCCTGACACAGGGCCTGCAGGCGTTGTGATGCCTCCTGCAATGCCACCACACGGTAGTGGTTGATGGTTTCCTCATCCACATTGGCATAACGCAGATGCCCTTCGAAAGGCACCTCAAAGACGTGCAGCACCACCAGTTGCGCATCGGGCGCCACCATGCGCGCATGCTGGATCGCACGGATGGAGGAGATGGAGAAGTCAACCGGGACCAGCACCGACTTGTAGTGCTGATGAGGAGCCTGCTTCACCACCAGCAAGGGGCGTGTGGTGTTGCTGAGCATGCGTTCTGCCGTGGAGCCCAGCAGCATGTGCCTCAACAGGCTTTCGCCACGGGCACCACAGACCATCAAGCCACAGGCCAACTCATCGGCAACGCTGCGGATCTCGGTGATCAGAGAACCCACGACCAGACGTTCATCGACGTTGATGTCAAAGCGTGACTGCAAGGCATCGGCCGCGCTTTGCAGGCGTTGCCTGGCGCTGGCGAGCACCTGCTGCTCGACCGACTCGTGTTGGCTGGTGAGCATTTGACGCAGACGCTGCAGGGGCGCCAGGTTGGCCACGTGCAGCAAGCACAGCGGCACCTCGCCTTGTTGACTGATCAGCGCCGCGCGCTCGGCCGCATGGCGGGCCGGGGTGGACAAGTCGGTGGCGGCGAGGATGCTGTGGAGCTTGCTCATGCTGAAGTCTAGTGCGGCGGTGGTGTATGGACCCAGAAAGCCTTATAGCCCTTAAGATAACTTTGATCAAATGTGATTATCAGACGGATACGGCATGGCGGAACGCTCCCGGAAAGCAGACATCACCGAAACGCCACGATTGGCTTGGCACACGCTGACGCAGTCAGGGTTGGAGCAGGCCTTGTCGAGCCCCCTCAAAGGACTGAGCACCGACGAGGCGAGCCGGCGCTTGGTGCAGTACGGCCCCAATCGGTTGCTGGCGGCTCGCAAGCGCTCGGTCTGGATGAGGCTGCTGATGCAGTTCCACAACATCCTGCTTTACGTGATGATGGGATCAGCCGTCATCACCGCCTTCCTGGGGCACTGGGTGGACACGGGCGTGTTGATGACCGCCGTGGTCATCAACGCCATCATCGGCTTCATTCAGGAAGGCAAGGCCGAGTCCGCCTTGGATGCGATCCGCAACATGCTGTCACCGCATGCGATGGTGGTGCGTGATGGGGTTGCTCAGGAAATTGATGCGGCCAATCTGGTACCCGGTGACCTGGTGCAACTGGTGTCGGGCGACCGGGTGCCGGCTGACCTGCGGCTCGTCAAGGTCAAAGAGCTGCGGGTGGAAGAGGCCGCCTTGACGGGCGAGTCCTTGCCGGTGGAAAAGATCACCGATGCCGTATCGGCCGACGCACCACTCGGTGACCGGCACTGCATGGCTTACTCCGGTACCGTGGTGGTGTATGGGCAGGCCACGGGTGTGGTGGTCGAAACCGGGGTACGCACCGAGCTGGGCAAGATCAACCAGATGCTCTCGGGCATCGACCAGATGCAAACGCCGCTGTTGCGGCAGGTGGACAAGTTTGGACGCCTTCTGGCCATGGTGATCCTGGCCATGTCAGCGGCGACTTTTGTGCTGGGTGTGTGGTTGCGCGGGCATGCTCCTTCGGAGATGTTCATGATGGTGGTGGCGCTGGCTGCATCGGCCATCCCGGAGGGGTTGCCGGCGATCATGACCGTGACCCTGGCACTCGGCGTGCAGCGCATGGCGCGGCGCCATGCCATCGTGCGGCGCTTGCCGGCGGTCGAAACCCTGGGTTCGGTCACCGTGGTGTGCTCCGACAAGACCGGTACGCTGACGCGCAACGAGATGACCGTGCAACGCGTGGTGTGCGCGGGACACGCCTTCAACGTCGGTGGGGTGGGCTACGCCCCGGTGGGTGACCTGAGCATCGACGGTCGCATCATTGACACGCAGAACTATCCCGCCTTGGCCCTGGCGATTCGAACCGGCGTGCTGTGCAACGACGCGCGCCTGCGGGTTGAAGACGACCTGTGGCGGGTTGAAGGCGATCCGACCGAGGGGGCGCTGCTGGTGCTGGGCGGCAAGGCGGGTTTCACTCAGGATGCCGGCGAAACGGCGTGGCCGCGCGTGGACTCGATTCCGTTCGAGTCGGAGCACCGTTTCATGGCGACCTACCACCGAGATGCGGATGGTGCCCCCTGGATTTTCGTCAAAGGCGCCCCAGAGGTGATTCTGGGCATGTGCAATCGGCAACTCGACCACGATGGCGAACATCCCCTGGACGTGGACTACTGGCGTCGCATGGCCACTGACACGGCGGCCCAGGGCTTGCGCCTGCTGGCACTGGCCTGCAAGCGCGAGGCGCCGGCCCACGACCACCTGACTTTCAGTGACGTGGAGCAGGGCTTCACCCTCCTGGCACTGGTGGGCATCATCGATCCGCCGCGTGAAGAGGCCATTGCGTCCGTGGGCGAGTGCCATCAGGCCGGCATCCGGGTGAAGATGATCACGGGCGACCATGCGGAGACGGCACGAGCCATCGGAGCGCAGCTCGCGATTGGCGTGGGCAAACCTGCCATGACGGGGGCAGAGATTGCCTTGATCAGTGACGATGATCTGCGTCGCGTGGCCATGGAGGTGGATGTGTTCGCGCGTGCCAGCCCCGAGCACAAGTTGCGCCTGGTGAGGGCCTTGCAGGAGGATGGCCAGGTGGTGGCCATGACGGGCGATGGTGTCAACGATGCACCTGCGCTCAAACGTGCCGACGTCGGTGTCTCGATGGGGTTGAAGGGCACGGAGGCCGCGAAGGAGGCCTCGGATGTGGTGCTGGCCAACGACAACTTTGCGACGATTGCAGCTGCCGTGCGCGAAGGCCGGGTGGTGTACGACAACCTCAAGAAGTTCATCCTTTTCATGTTGCCGACCAATGGCGGCGAAGCGCTGGTGGTGATCGCCGCCATCCTGTTTGAGCTGATGCTGCCTTTGACGGCAGCACAGGTGTTGTGGATCAACCTGGCGACGTCCAGCACCCTGGGGCTCGCTTTGGCCTTTGAGCCTGCTGAAGCGGGCATCATGCGCCGCAAACCCCGCCCCCCCTCCGAGCCCTTGCTGTCCGGATTTTTCGTCTGGCGTGTGGTGATGGTGTCCGTCTTGATGATGACGGGCGCGCTGGGGCTGTTCCTGTGGGAGATCAATGCAGGCAGTTCGGTGGAAACCGCTCGCACCATGGCCGTCAATGCCGTGGTGATGGCTGAAATGTTCTACCTGTTCAACAGCCGCTACATTCTGGCACCCGTGACCAGCGTGCGTGGCTTGTTCGGCAACCGCTATGTGTTGGTGGCCGTGGGCGTCTGCATCCTGCTGCAACTGGCATTCACCCACACGGAGGTGATGCACAGCATTTTCAACTCCACGCATCTGAGCCCGCTGGAATGGATCAAGGTGCTGGGGGCAGGGCTTCTGGTGTTTGTTGTGGCAGAGTTGGAGAAGTTCGTGATCCGCCGCACGCCGCTTGCCAGGCAAGTCGCCCAAGCCTGATCAGAACGTTCATCACGAGGAGTGAAGGCCCATGCCCGATTCGCTGACGACAAGTGCCACGCCCAAGCAGGTTTTGCTGGCCACAGATCTGAGCGCACGTTGTGACCGGGCGTTGGACCGGGCGGTGCAATTGACTGAGGCGTGGCAGGCCGAACTGACGGCAGTGAACGTGCTGGATCTGGGAGGGGCCCCAGACCAGATTCTTGCCTGGACCTCCGGCGCTACCGATCAGGACCTGCGTCGCATTGCGCTACAGGAGTTGCGCCGCAATACGGAGGGCGTGCATGTGCCCATTGCCTTGCGTGTGGAGCGGGGCAGCGATCCAGGTGCGGTGATCCGGCGAGTGGCCCAAGAGGTGAGGGCGGACGTGATCGTTTCGAGCGTGGCGCGCAACGAGGTGTTGGGGCGCTTTCTGCTCGGCTCAACGGTTGAGCAGCTGGCAGGAACCGTCTCGCAGCCCATGCTGGTGGTGCGTCAACGTGCCCGCAAACCCTATCGTCATATTGTGGTTGCGTCCGATCTGTCACCGGGGGCGCACGAAGGGTTGCAGGTTGCCGCGCGATTGTTTCCTGGGCAGCCTCTCGAGCTGTTCCACGCCCATGAGATGCCGCTGGCAGGCTTGTCAGGCAGGCCGACTGCTGGCAAGGCTGTGACCATCTCGGCACAGCAGGCCTGTGAAGCCTTGTTGGTTCAAACTCCCTTGCCTTCGGACACCTCTGTGCACATCCATTGTGAGCGCGGGGCGGTGACATCGGCATTGCCTGCCTATGTGCGTCAGCACGAGGTGGATCTGGTGGTGTTGGGCGTTCAGCCTGC
>CAYOJR010000080.1:8375-9437 GCA_964404335.1 uncultured Aquabacterium sp. | reverse complement strand
TGCCAGGGTCTTTCGTGATCAGACCCGCCAGCGCGTCTGGTGTCTGCATGCTCTGCAGGCGGCGGTTCTCGGCCTGCAGTTCGGCCAGACGGAACGCACGCTCAACCGTCAGCGCCAGCACCTCGGGTTCAAAGGGCTTGGCCAGAAAATCATAGGCCCCCATGGCGATGGCCTTCAAGGCGTTGGCCTGCCCGTTCTGGCCCGTCAGCACAATCACTTTGGTGTCAGGCTCGACAGAAAGAATCTGTTCAAGCAGCTTGAAGCCTTCGGACACGGAGTCAGCGTCCGGAGGCAGCCCGAGGTCCATGGTGACCACCGCAGGCACAAAGCGGCGCAGTTGAACCATGGCGCTTTGGCGATCATCTGCCGTGACCGACTCAAACTGGTCCAACGACCACTTGATCTGCTTTTGCAAGGCCAGATCGTCTTCCACGATCAGCAGGGTATTCGCCTTGTCCGTGCTCATGCACCATCTCCACTGAGTATGTTGCCGGGTTGGGCCACATCCATCACGGGCAGCAGCAAGGTCACGAGGGTGCCCTCACCCTCCTTGCTCTCGACCGTCATCTTGCCACCCAGCTCTTGTATGTATTGCAGGCTCTCGTATGCGCCGATGCCCATGCCCGCCGCCTTGGTGGTCTGGAAAGGCTTGAACAGGCGACTCTGCACAAATTCATCGCTCATGCCAACCCCATTGTCACCTACCTGCAGGCTGGCATGGCTGCCAAATCGGTGGGACTTGACCCAGACATCGTGCCCGTGGTGCTCGGTGGCATCGAGTGCGTTTTGAATCAGGTGCCCGACCACGCGTTTCAGGCGCTCGGCATGCCCACGGGTGAACACGTCAGGCTGCAGATCCAGGCGCACGGTGCGCCCTCGGCTTTCTGCCGAGCGCGCCCATTCCTGCGCGATCGCACCCAAGTCCACCCCCACGGCGCCGCCTGCCGGGGCGGCCCCCTCGCGCAACTGCATCATCAACTGCTTCATGCGCTCCAGCGAGTTCTCGACCGTCATCAGCATGTCGGCCTGAAACTCGGGGTTGTGCTGCAAGCGCTTGGCGTT
>CAYOJR010000080.1:3452-8275 GCA_964404335.1 uncultured Aquabacterium sp. | reverse complement strand
GCACGGTATTCCTGAAGGTCGATCACCCAGCCTGTGCGCTTCATGAACTGCACCAGGTCGGATTCAAGGGGCTCACTGGCACTGGACTGAGGTACGTTCCAGCGTGCGGCCTGCACATAATGGCTGTGCTCGGCATTGAGCAGCCACAAGGCCCCGGCAGGGCTCTCCACCATGTCGGCCAACCCCCGGATGACGTGCTGGCTGAGCTCTTGCGGTTGGCTGTGGCTCGTCAAGGCTCGGGTGAACTTGAGCCACTCTTCACGGTAGTCGTAGCGGTAGCGCAAGAAGTGCTTGCCCAGCCACACACGCATGCGCGCACGCAGGGTGCCTGAGAGCCCCAAGGCCACCAACGCCACCACGGCCAGGAAAACCAGGGCCACCTGCAGCACCCGTCCCCACTCCCCGCCGAAGTAACGAACGTAGTAACCCAGCGACGAGATGAACAACAGGTAGAGACCCGCCATCATCAGGGTGGCCGAGTGAAACATCACCTGGCGAGAGACCTGAAGCTTGGAGATCCAGTTACGGTGGCGGGCGCTGGGCAAGATCAGCAAGGGCACCATCAGGGCATGGACAAAGCCTCGCGCGGCGCCCACATCTTCATCGATGCCGTTGAACAAGGCCGCCTGAGAAAACAGGTAAACATCGAACAGCAAGGTGCCGGCCAGACCCAGGCAGATCGGCTTGGCGCTCCATCGGGCATCGGCCGACAAGTTGCGAAACAACTGCTCGATCAAAACCAGCCCGAACACCGCGAGCACGGTCATGGGCATGAAATTGGGAGTGAGCGCAGCCACCAGCGTCAGGGCGATGGCCGCCCATGTGAGGCGACGCACCAGCACGCTTCGGTGCCCTGCGTCCCCACGCGCCTTGCCCAAGAGGTGAAGCACAAACGCAAACCAGAATGCGTAGCGCGCCACATCCAGCCAACGCGGCAGCCACACCCACAGACCTTCGGCCTGGACCAAGGCCAGGGCGGGTACGCTCCAGGCCCACAACACCGACGCCAACGTTGCCGGCAAGATCACCTGCGTCGATCCTTGCCCCTCTGTTTGCCGACTCCGTTGCCAGACAAGGCGCAGTGTGAGCACCAGGTAGGCGAAGCCCGCCAACCCCTGCCCCACCATCATGAGGTTGGTGTCTGGAGGCATGGGTGTTACTGCGCGCCCTTGCCCGTCAGCACCACGCCCACGGTTTCAAACAGGATGACCAGATCGAGGAACAGGGAGTGGTTCTTCACGTAGTACAGGTCGTACTGGAGCTTCTCGGTCGTGTCTGAGAGTGATCCTGCATAGTGATAACGCACCTGCGCCCACCCGGTCACACCCGGCTTGACACTGTGGCGCACCGCGTAGAACGGGATGTCACGCGTCAATTGCTCGACAAAGAACTGCCGCTCAGGGCGCGGCCCCACCAGACTCATGTCGCCCTTGAGCACACTGAACAACTGCGGCAATTCGTCAATACGCACCTTGCGAATCACCCGTCCGACCCGTGTCACCCGGCTGTCGCCAGCGGTGGCCCACTGCGGTACACCGTCCTTCTCGGCGTCGGTGCGCATGCTGCGAAACTTGACGACATGAAAGATGCGGCCATGCAACCCCACCCGCTCCTGGCGGTACAGGATGGGGCCGGGGCTGTCGAGGCGAATCAGAAGTGCTGTGACCAGCATGATTGGCAGGCTCAACACGATCAGCACCAGAGCGCCTGCGATGTCAAAGCAGCGCTTCATGATGGTGCGAACGAAGTCCTGATTGAAACCCTCACCAAAAATGAGGTAGCCGGCCGACATGGCATCCAGTCGGATCTGACCGAGCTTTTGTTCGAAATGCCGTGCAATGTCCATCACCCGCACGCCCTGCAACTTGCAGTCGAGCAACTCCCGCATGGGCATGCTGCCGCCACGTCGCTCCGTCAGCGCCACCACGATTTCATCCACATCGTGATCGCGCACGACATCGGTCAGGCTGCGCCCGGGCACCACGCGCTGCACCTCGGGCACAGCAATCTCGCTTTCGTTCGGACTGGCAAAGAAGCCCACCACCTGCACATTCGGGTCGGACTGTTGCAGTGACTCGGCCACAGCTCGGGCCCGCTGCCCGGCGCCGTAAATCAGCACCCGCTGCACCGTCATGGCATGCGGCAAGGTTTCCACAGACATCTCGCGCCAAACCATGACCAGCGACATGGTGAGTGCCAGCATGGCAAAGGTCGCCACGAGGTTGTAGCCCTCGTCGATTTGCAGCAGGACCACCAGCACAAAGGCAGCGCAGCACGACACACCCCACGCCAGCACGGCGCGGGTGCGCATCACACCCTTGGCAAAGGAGCGGCTGTATTCGTACAGGCCCAGCGCGCCGTTGACCCCGGCAAAGACCAGCGCCACAACGCCGCCAATGAAAAAGGCCTCTGCGATGACATCGGAAGTGCTCACATGAGGGCCACGCTGCAACCAAAGCGAGATCACAGCCACCAGGCCAATCAGCACAGCCTCACTGAGCACCTGCAGCACAGTGCGTCGGTGAAAATAATGTCCGAAAACCTTGATCATTTAGTTGTTCTTCCCTGGGTTCGCAACAATGGACAACATCTCATGTCGAAAACCAATTGTTACGTTCTATTTTAGGCAGATCTGTCGCTTCACACACCCCCCCCAAAGCGACGATATGAGCAGCAACGCGCCACACAAAAATGACAATCTGGGTAGCTCTGTCACGCTGATGACACAAAACAAGACGCTGCATGACATCAGTCCTACCAGTATGGGCAGCAACCAAGCCTCTCCTGTGAAACAGCGCCTATATACCCGTACGAGTATATAAATCAGCAAAATAATATGGGCTGCACAGCCTAGCAGGCCTCGCTCTACCCACAACTCCATCCAGATATTGTCAGCGTGCCAAGGTCGGAAATAACCTGTACTGACGGAATACCAGCCACGGTATCCGTCAGAGAAATCTGCACGTTGCCATATTTTGTTGGTCGATGCATGCCGAATTTCCCAGGCCCACACGTCCACGGCACGGTTGGTTTGCGTGACCGCCAGCATGGCCATGCCCTCGCGGTATCTTGCAGCGCCCGCCAGCGGCGTCAACTCATCCCCGCTCAAGGGCCAGGTGTAAGTCTTGGTGGGCCCAGGTTGAACCACACCTTCTGCCGTCTGACAGCGCAGCTCATACAGCAAGTGCCGCTCACACAACCGAAAGCGCACAGACGTGGTCGCCGATGCGCTCAAGGTCAGTTGCACCACATGCCGCCCAGGCAGCAGCGGCACCCTGCGTGCCAGCGCCAGGCGCCCCACCAGTTCGGAGTCAGCCTGGGGCCCCTGCAGGCGCACGGCTGGCACACCGGGCGCTGCAGGCCACAGGACCGCACCCGGCATGGCGGGTCCGGATTCGAATTCACTGTGACGCGCAGGCAATCGGCCCTGCCCGATGCCCCACCACCAATCCACCGGACGCCCCAGCAAGCCATGCATCGACTGCCAGTGCGCCCAGCGGCCTTGCACATCCACACTGGTCTGGAGCAGCCTGTCTGACGCAAACTGCCCAACGCCCACCAGCACAACAGCCTCGGTCAGCAAGACTCCCATCAACCCACGCTGCGCCCGACGTCGCCATGAAAGCGACTCAGACTGACCTGCCGACAGACGCCGCGCCAACATCCAAAACAACACGCTGCCTGCCACGAAAACCCCGAGCAGGCCGCGCGAGTAGGTGGTGAACACGACGTACACCAACACCACCAGCAAGATCGCAGCCCCAGCCCACTGCACGGGCGAACGTGAGCGCCACAAGGCCCACCATGCGGCAGGCGCCGTCAAAGCGAGGTACACGTCGATGGCGCCCCCACCCACATGCATTTCCCAGAACCAGGCCGTGGTGCGGTAGTGACTGGTCAAGTCCCACAGGCCGATGTACACGGCACGCTCCCACACGACCAGCGTACACACCAGCACCAGGCCACACAGCAGCCCTCGCTGCAAGCTGCCCACCGCCCGCTGAGGGTCGCGCCGGTACAGCGCCTGCAACCAGGGCGCCAGCAGCAACAGCCCCACCATGCTCTTGGCCACCCGCCAGACATTACCGGTGCTCTCGTAGCCACCAAACAGCAGATCGGGCGTGCCGCCCCCTGCATCCAACCACCCGCGCCAGGCTGACACGAACCACGTCAGCCACACGCCCGCCCAAGCCAGCCGCAGCGGCCAACCCATGCGCTGGGCGCTGTCGTGTCGAACCGGGGTGGAGGCGTGCATGCGAACAGCGCCCTGCCGAGCGCAACAAGCCTCATGCAGGTAGCCGCCGCCCAGGACCAGCAAGGTCAACACGTCGAACTCGTCGGTCACGAGCCAGCCACTCCAGATGCTGAGGCTGGCCACTGGCAACAAACCGAACAGCGCCGTCAGCCCCCAGAAGGGCCGCACTGCCGACATGAGCGCCAGGCCCAGGACCAACGCCATCCAGGTGGGTGAGCACAAAAAAGGGTGATGGCTCACCAGGCCTGCCGCCACACCCCACAGACTCAGCGCCAGCAAGCCCATCCCGGCCCAGCGCCACGACGCAGGAGAGATCCTCAACACCGGTTCACACCAGCATCTCGACGCACGGAGGGTGCCCCAGGAAGGCCTGCGGGCTGGCAGTCGCCCCGTAGGCGCCCGACTGGAAGATCACCACCAGATCCCCCGCCTCTGCCCTGGGCAAGGTCACCTTGTGCGCCAGCACATCCAGCGGTGTGCAAAGCGGGCCGACCACACTCACCTGCTCCAGCGAGGGCTCGTCCACACGATGGGCCACCGCCACCGGATAGTTGCGACGCAAGACCTG
>CAYOJR010000080.1:1750-3352 GCA_964404335.1 uncultured Aquabacterium sp. | reverse complement strand
ACCCCGAACACCTGGGCACCACCGCCCATGCGCATGCCTGCGCCACGCAACTCGAAATCGGGGTTGACACGCACCGCCACGCGGGCTGGCAAGCCCATCTCGGCAGACAGCCGGGCCAGCACATCCAGCTCACGGAAAGACTCAATGTGCAACAGCACCCCAGCGGCCAACGCCTGCCTGAGCTCCCCCTCGCGCTTGCCTGGCCCTGCAAAGCTGATGCTGGAAGGCGAACAGCCCGCATCGAGTGCCGCCAACAACTCGCGGCCCGAGGCCACGTCCATGCCGTCCACCACAGGCGCCAGACACGACAACAGCGCAGGCATGGGGTTGGCCTTGACGGCATAGTGCAGATGCATGCCCACGGGCAGCACGGCGCGCACCTCGGCCACACGACGCAGGATCATGTGCCGGTCGTAGGCATAAAACGGGGTCTGCCCGGCCCGCTGGGCCAGACGCTCCAGGGGCTGGCCCCCCACGCACAGTTGCCCCTGAAGCACTTCAAAGCCGCGCATCGTCTCTCCAGCACTGACGGTCAAATTTGCCATTCGGGGTTCGCGGCAAGGCCGAGTCCACCCACACCACCTCTGTGGGCACCATGTAAGCGGGCACCACCTGCCTGAAATGACTCAGCAGCGCTGCCGTGCGTCCGGCATCCCCCTCGGTCGTACCCCTCCCATCGGCATGCACCACCAGGCGAATCACGCTGCCCAGCGTTTCGTGAGGGACGGGAACCGCCACGGCTTCGCGAACGCCGTCATGGGCCATGGCCACCTCCTCCACCTCGGTCGGGCTGACACGGTAGCCCGAAGTCTTGATCATCTCGTCACGACGCCCGACAAAGTAGAGAAACCCCTCCGCGTCCCGGCGCACGGTATCGCCAGAGAACACAGCCAGTTCAGGCGCAGCACCCTCGCATCTGACGCCGGCCACCGCCTGCGGCAAAGGCTTGAAGCGCTCCGCCGTGGCCTCGGGCCGTTGCCAGTACCCCAATGCCACCAGGGGGCCACGCTGCACCAGCTCACCGGGCTCATCGTCAGCGCACAGGCCACCGTCCTCTCGCAACACCAGCACCTCGGCATTGGGAATGGCTTTGCCGATGGAGTCGGGTCGACGACTCACCTCATGCGGCGGCAGGTAGGTGGCACGGAAAGCCTCGGTCAAGCCGAACATCAGGTAGGGCTTGGCGACCGGGGTCCGCGCCTGCATGGCGGCCAACACCGAACGCGGCAAGCGTCCACCAGTATTGGCCCAGTAACGCAGGTGCTGTGCGGCCTCAGGTGGCCAGTCGATGCTGGTCAACTGGGCGTACATGGGCGGCACCGCCGTCAAGCCGGTGACCCGGTGACGCGCCATGGCCCGCACGACGTCCATGGGAAAAAGATAGTTGAGCAGCACCACCTTGGCCCCCACCAGCAAAGCCGTGGTGAGCTGACTGAAGCCAGCGTCAAACGACAAAGGCAGCGCGGCCAGCAAGGTATCACCTGCATGGTTTTCAAGGTAGGTGGCCACACTGCCCGCCCCGGCCAGCAAGTTGCGATGCGAGAGCATCACCCCCTTTGGCAAACCGGTGCTGCCCGAGGTGTAGAAAATGGCGGCCAGATC
>CAYOJR010000080.1:0-1650 GCA_964404335.1 uncultured Aquabacterium sp. | reverse complement strand
GCCCATGCTTCTGTGCGGGCCTGTAATTCGGCATGACTCCACTGCGTTTCACCGGCGACCAGAGCAGGCTGAGCAGGCCAGCACGCTGCTGCACGCGCGGGTAAGTCATGCAGCAAAACCGGAGGAAGCCCCCCCCTGAAATCGGGCGCCAAAGTCATGATTTCATGTTACGGCAGAAACTCTAGAATGCACGCATGGACCTCATGAAACACGTACTCAAGGTGTTGGATGATGCCTTGCACCTGCAAGGCCAAGCATTGACCTTCGACGCCAATACCCCCTTATTGGGGAGTTTGCCGGAACTCGATTCCATGGCGGCTGTGGCACTGATCACTGGCTTGGAGAATCATTTTGGCGTCACGTTCGATGAAACCGATCTGAATGCCGACACCTTTGCCTGCGTGGGCAGTTTGTGCCACTTGGTGCAAACCTATGTGGGTCCACCTTGAACATGGCCGAACTGCTGCCAGACGCCTTCTTTTTGCCCGTGCGCAGCGGGTCGTTGTTCTGCCTGTACCACGCACCTCAAGGGGCGGTCATGCGCGGTCGCGTGTTGCACCTGCACCCGTTTGCCGAAGAGCTCAACACCTGTCGTCGCATCAGCGCGCAATTCGCACGGGCCTTGTCTGCAAACGGTTACGCCGTGCTGCAATTTGACATGCACGGCTGTGGCGACAGCTCGGGCAATTTTGAAGACACCACCTGGGACATCTGGCTCACCAATGCCCACGATGCGCTCGCCGAGCTAAACCGACGCACTGGCACATCGGCGGAACAGCACGACACTGCTCCCTTGTGGCTGTGGGGTGTGCGCAGCGGTGCCTTGCTCTCAGCCGACATGCTCAAAAGCCTGCACACGCCCTGCCACCTCCTTTGGTGGCAACCGGTGGTGAGCGGGCAGCAGGTGCTACAGCAATGGTTGAGACTGGATGCTGCCAAGGAATGGCTGAACCAAGGCCAAACCAACAAGCGCGCATCAGCTGGCGAGCAACTCCAGCAAGGCCAGACCGTGCATGTGGCGGGCTACCCCATCACCCCTGCCCTGGCACAGAGTTTGAAGGCGGCCAGCCTACAGACGGCGACTCGGCCCATCGGCGCTGACGCGCACCTGTCATGGATGGAGTTGACTGCGTCCGAGGCTGACGACTTGCCCCCGGCTGTGACCCGCCATGCGCGGATCTGGGAAGACGCGGGCTGGACAGTGTCTGCACGCGGCATGCCCTGCCCGCCGTTCTGGCAACAGTTCGGCGATGTCAGCTCACCCGAGTTGGTGCAAGCCAGCCTGACAGGCATGGCCTGAGTAACGTCATGCACGACACCTTCCGCGAAACCCCCACCCGCATCGACAGCCCAGACGGCGCCGCCTGGGGCGTGGTGTGCCTGCCGACCGACGCCGAACCTGCCGCCGATGTCGGTGTGGTGTTTGTGCAGGGCGGTTTCCAGTACCGGGTGGGCAGTCACCGACAAACGGTGCGCCTTGCCCGGCGACTGGCATCGGTGGGAGTGCCCTCATTGCGCTTTGACCTGGCCGGGCTGGGCGACGCCACAGGGGAGATACACAACTTCGAACACCTCAGCCCGCAAATCCAAGCCGCTACCGACACCTTGTCGCAGCAAGCCCCTGCCGTCAAACGTGTGGTGTTGTGGGGG
>CAYOJR010000079.1:0-9533 GCA_964404335.1 uncultured Aquabacterium sp. | reverse complement strand
GCGGTGAGATCGGCCTGGGCCGTTTGGGTGAGCATCGCGGTTTCGCTGCGCAGCAGACTCAAGGACGATTCCAGGGCGCGCACCTGCGCCATTTGCGCTGCTGCGGCAGCCTGAGCTTGAGCGGTGCGCGCGGCGACGCCATCGTCATGCAGCTTGAGCATGACCTGTCCGCTTTGCACCACATCGCCTTCGCGCGTGAGCACCTCGGCAATGCGTGCGGGCACACGAGCCGACACCACGATCTGATCGCTCTCGATGCGGCCATTCACCTGAACCAGGCCACTGTCCACCTCGGATTGACTGGTCAAGAAAACACCGGCGGCAATGGCCGCCACGGCCAACAGGCCTGCCCCTACCATCCAGCGACTTGTGCGTGTCCATGCCATCTTGATTCGCTTCCCTTGTTTGCCGGTCAAGTCTACCGGTAAGCGGCGCAGTTGTGCGATTTGTCACGCTGACTGCCAGGAAGGGGCAGCCCTGCGGTCGTTCTGGGGTGGTGTGCCATCAATGTGCGTGCCGGGCTGCCGATAACCCAACAGGATCATGGAGGTGCGGTGATGAAAGTGAAATCCAGCCTGATGGCGTTGCAAGCGCAACACCGTGCCGAGAGCGTGCATACCGTGAGCGAGCGTTGGCAGTGGCAGACCAGCCCCCCCGCTGGGCGTGAAGCGCCTGGGGCATCGGGCCCAACGTTGCGGCCCCGACCGGGTGCCGAGGGCGTGGGCAGGGCGCGCGTGACCCCGGACGCTTCAGATGTTGCTGCCGAGAGCGCTGAAACTTCCGGTGTGGTGTCAGGTAGCCTGTCACCACGCCTGCTGGCTTTGCGTGACATGCTGGAGCGTCTGACGGGCGAGGTGATTCGCCTCTACGGCGAAGCAGACCGCGAAGCGCCCAGGCAGGCCATGCATGGTGAAGGGGTGTTGCGCGTGCGTGATGCTGCGTCAACGCCGGGCACCGCTGCGGCATCGACTGGGGGACTCTCGTGGTCCTACGAGCGGCACGAGGTGTTCCACGAGTCGGAGTCCACCGACTTTGCAGTCCAGGGTGTGATCGTGACCGCCGATGGACGCAAACTCAGTTTCGAGTTGAGCCTGAGCATGCAGCGCAGCTATACCGAGGTGTCCAGCACGGTGTTGCGCGGGGGGGCGGTACAGCAGCAAGATCCTTTGGTGATCAATTTTGACGGCATGGCCGCACAGTTGCAGGACCAGCGTTTCAGCTTCGACCTGAACGCCGATGGTCAGGTGGAGCAGGTGGCCTTGTTGTCGGGCGATCGGGGCTACCTGGCGTTGGACCGCAATGGCAACGGCCGGGTCGATGATGGCAGCGAACTGTTTGGGCCTGAGACAGGCCAGGGGTTTGCCGAGTTGGCGCAGTGGGATGACGATGGCAACGGTTGGATCGACGAGGCCGATGCCGTTTTCCAGCGCCTGCAGGTGTGGATGCCGCAAGCCGACGCCACCGCGATGACCTTGGCCGACAACGCGGCCGAAGCGACCGGTGCAACACAGGGCATTGGCACCTTGCGTGCTTTGTCCACCGTGGGGGTTGGTGCGCTGTACCTGGGCGCGGTGAGCACGCCCTTTGAGCTGAAAAGCGCCGATCAACAGAGTCTGGGCACCGTGCGCTCCAGCAGTGTGTACCTGAGCGAGGCAGGAAGCGTGGGCACCGTTCAGCAAATTGACCTGACGGTGTGACGCATCTGTCATCATGACGGGGGTGGATGACGCCTAAGCTGTCGGCGTCAGGTCAATTTACTCACGTCAATCAGGATCGATTCATGGACATCAAGAACAGCGTGGCCCTCATCACGGGCGGTGGCAAGGGCATTGGCGAGGCGGTGGCCAAGCATTTCGTGCGGCAAGGGGCCAAAGTGGCCATTGTTGACATGGTGCAGGAAGACATTGACCGCGTGGTGGCCGAGATCAAGGCCATGGGCGGCGAAGCCATCGGGGTGCAGGCCGATGTGAGCAGCGAGGCCGACACGGCGCGCTTCATTGAGGCCACGGTGAGCGCCTTCGGGCAGCTGAACATTGCGGTGGCCTGTGCCGGCATCATCCGCGACGGCACCATGCTGGCGCTGGACAAGACCACGGGCAAGGTCTCGCGCAAGATGGGCATGGACAAGTGGAAGCCCGTCATCGACGTGGACCTGACCGGCACCTTCCTGACCCTGCGAGACGCGGCCGAAGCCATGGTCAATGGCGGCTGGCAGGGCTTGCTGGTGCCGATTTCGTCGGTCAACAAGATTGGCCAGATCGGGCAGCTGAACTACTCGTCGGCCAAGTCGGCCGTGGCGATGATGCCCAAGATCATTGTGGGTGAGTTCCTGCTGCGTGGCATCCGCAACATCCGTTGCGTGGGCATTGCGCCGGGCTACACCGCCACGCCCATGCTCACGGGCATGAACCAGGAGGCGCTGAAGGCCATCTTGAAGGACGTGCACCTCGATCGCCTGATCGAGCCGCAGGAGATTGCCGACATGATCGGCTACTGCGTGCAGAACGAGGCGCTCAACGCGACCACCATCGAGATCACGGGTGGGCTGTGCTACCCCGGTGGCATTGCGAAGTAACGGTGTGGGTGAATGGGGGCCGCAACCGGCCACTGTTCATCACCGATGAGAATGAAAAAAGCGCCCTCTGAAGAGGGCGCTTTGATTGGAGCCGTGCTGGTTCAGCCAGGCATCAGCGGTTGCTTTCTTTCACGATGAGCCACTTGCCGTCAATCTGCTTCCAGGTCAGGACCTTGACGCTCGTGTCCTTGTAGTTGCTGGAGCTGTACTTCTGGTCAAAACGTGTCACGACGGTGTCGCCTTGAACCTGTGTCCGGATGTTGTCGAGTGTCAACTCGATCTTGCCGGTCTTGCTGACCAGTCGACGGCGCTCTTCGATCCACTTGGCCGAGGTGCTGCGGGTGGGGGCGAAGTCCTTGGCGTAGAAGGCAAGGTAGCCATCCACATCCTTGGCCATCCAGGTGTCTGCCCAATCACGCAGGCGCTGAGAGACAGTGCTCACCACAGGTGAGTGCTTGGGCGTCGGTGCGACGGGTTCGACCACTGCGGGTGCGGCTGCGACCATGATTGGCGCGGCCAGTTTGCGGGCGCGGGCGTCCAGATCGCTCATGCTGGTGCCCTTGACGTCGATGGTGGTGACGGGGCAGCGCTGCGCAGCGTCGTCAGCCGCTTGCCAGTCTTGTGGCGCTTCGGCACCATCGGCGTCACGCGACAGGCCCAGGGTGCTGGTCAGGTTGTGCGTGGCGGCGTGGGTGCGGGCAAAGGCCAGCTGCAGATCCGACTCGGCATTGGCGTAGGAGCGCTTGGCGGTGTAGAGCTCGTTCTCAGCGTTCAGCAGGTCCAGCAGCGTGCGCTGGCCGATGTCGAACTGCTGGCGGTAGGCATCGCGTGCTTTCTCGATCGCCAGGACGTTACGGTCCAGCGCCACCAGTTGGTCTTGCAGCTTGCGGATGTCGTTGTGGGCGATGGCAGCTGTTTGACGCACATCGCGACAGGCGCGGTCACGCTGGTCGGCGGCTTGATTGAGCAGGTCGGCGTACTGACGGACACGGGCCTTGTCGCTGCCACCGTTGAAGAGGTTCCAGTTCAGCAGGATTTCGGCCGAGCTGTCGCGCTTTTGGTCTTGCACGCCATCAAAGTTCTTGCCGACACCGGTGCGCACGCGCGCTTCCACAGTGGGCTGGTAGCGGCTTTCGGTGCCTTTGGCCTGGGCCTGGGCGGCACGCAGGTTTTCAATGGCGGCGCTGATGCTGGCGTGCTTGGCCAGGGCCTGGTTGATGGTGTCGGCATTGCCGGGGAGGATGCCCTTGGACAGATCGACGCCCGTTGCAGCGGAGGTGGCGACAGGGGCTTCACCGATGATGCGCAGGTAGCGGGCGCTGACGTCGTGCAGGTTGGCCAGTTCGGTCGTCAGGTTGGACTCGGCCAGCGCGAGGCGGGCGTTGGCTTGTTCTGCGTCCACGCCACGACCAATGCCGGCCTTGAACTTGGTTTGCAACTGATCGAAGGCGTATTTGTGCTGAACGTAGTTGTCTTCGGCCAGCGAGACGAGCTTGCGGTAGCGCTCCACGTCAAGATAGGCACGGGTGGCTTCCAGTGCGGTTTCTTCGGTGGTGCTTAGAAACTCGAAGTAGCGTGTGAGGCGGGCGTGGTCGAGGCGGGTCACTTCCTGGCGGGTGGCCATGCCGTCCCACAGGATTTGGGTGGCGCTCAGGGCCAAACCGTTGCGGCTGAGGCTTTGCGATGCCGGGCTGCGCGAGGTGATGCGGTCGCTGTCACGACCAACGCTGGCGGTGAGGTCCACGCTGGGCAGATACTGCCCACGGGCGACATCCACTTCATTGCCTGCGGCACGCAGTGCGTTGAGGCGTGCCGTGACGTCGGGATTGTTGTTGATGGCCTGCTGAACGGCAGCAGCCAAACCGGTGGGTTGCGTGTTCTGCGCATGGGCGCCGACGGACAGGATGGCCAGGCTCAGGGCAGTCAGGCTCAGCTTGATCGTTTTGTTATTCACGTAATCCTCGGTTTCTCGTGCGCAAACACCGCCAAGATGCCCGCTCGACACCTTGACGACCTGGTGACACGTGCTGCTTGTGTCATGATTTGCCTATTCTGGCATCAAATGCGGCTTACATATTGTTGCGTGATTGAGCGTGGATAAAGCCCCACCAGAATGAGGGGGCGCTTCTGGATTCACAACATGGCCGAGTTCCTCGTTTGCGTGTGATCTTGCTTTCATTGTCTCTTCGGCGGTGGTTTGCCTGGTGGGGGTTTGCACTGCGGTGTGCCAGGCCTACCCTGCTGGCTGCCGCGATGGCGCTAGGGGCAGTGTGCGGTCATGCCTGGATGGCCGAGCGCATGTTGGTTCAGGCTCAACGCCTGGGACCGACGGCGGCAGCGCGGGCGCAGTTGCTGGTGCAGGAGATCATGGAGGCACAGTCCCTGGAGGAAGAAGCCAGACTCAAGGGTGTGAACACCTTTCTCAACCGCGCGATCCAGTTTCGGGATGACAAGGATGTCTGGGGGCAGGTGGATTACTGGGCCTCGCCTTTGGAGATGATGAACCGGGGGCAGGGTGACTGCGAGGATTTTGCGATCGCCAAATACTTTGCCCTGATGGCAGCTGGGGTGCCCAGCGCCAAGTTGCGTCTGGTGTACGTGCGAGCACAGATCGGTGCCGTCACGCAGGCCCACATGGTGCTCGCGTATTACCGCGACCCCCTGGCCGAGCCGCTGATTCTCGATAATTTGTTGGGCGATATTCGTCCGGCTTCACGCCGGCCGGATCTCAGGCCTGTGTTCAGTTTCAACGCCGAAGGGTTGTGGCAAGGGGTGGGCGCATCGAGCGCCGGTGACCCTTCCGCGCGCCTGTCACGCTGGCGAGACACATTAACGAAAGCCAAGGCCGAGGGCTGGTGGTGAGGATGGTGCAGGTATGTCATTGATTCGTCAGATCTGGTTGTTGTTGCTGGGGACGCTGTTGCTGGCTTTTCTGGGCAGCTTTGCGGTGTGGATGGCTTCGTCGCAGGACTATCTGGAAACACAGTTGCGCATGAAGAATGCCGACAACGCCCAAGCCCTGGCGCTGAACCTGTCGCAGCAAAACGGCGATGTCACTGCCATGGAGTTGGCGGTGATGGCCATGTTTGACACGGGCTACTACCAGCGGATCACGTTCAAAGATGCGACGGGCAAGGTGGTTTTCAACCATGTGTCGAACGCGGGGGGCAAGCAGCCCGCTGTGCCGACGTGGTTTGTGAACCTGATGCCGGTGGCGTCCACGCCCGGATTGGCGCAGGTCTCGGATGGCTGGCGTGCGCTCGGCGAGGTGGAGGTGGTGAGTCACTCGGCCTTTGCTCACGCGCAGTTGTGGGAAGGGGCTTTGAAGACGGCTGGTTGGCTGGCTTTGCTGGGTGGTGTGTCCGGTGTGCTGGCGACGTTCGGTGTGCGTGGCATTCGTCAGCCTCTGGAGGCGACGGTGGGCCAGGCTCAAGCCCTGATGGAGCGCCGATTCATCACGGTCAAGGAGCCACGGGTGCCGGAATTGGCGCGCTTGTCGCAGGCCATGAACGGGGTGGTGATGCGCTTGAAGAGCTTGTTCGATGAGCAGGCAACGCAGGTTGAGGCTTTGCGCCAGGCGGCGCATTGCGATCCGCTGACGGGCTTGTCGCACCGCGCGCATTTCATGACCCAGCTGGCCAGTGCCTTGCAGGACGAGGAAGGGGCGGGAGCCGGGTGTCTGTATCTCTTGCGGGTGGATGATTTGCAGGGGCTCAATCACAGTCTGGGACACATGCAGACCGATGCCTTGCTGCAGAAACTGGGGCAGGTTTTGAAGGAGGCCACCCAGATGTCGAGCGGTGCCTGTGTGGGGCGTTTGAATGGTGGAGACTTTGCGGTGTGTGTGCTGGGCATGGACGCCGTGCAGACGCTGGCGCCAGAGGTTCTTGTGAGGGCTTGGCAGATGCGGTTGGCGATGGACGGCGTGGACGCGACGTTTGCGTTGGGCGGCGTGACGTGGACGCGAGGCATGCCGGGGCATCAGGTGCTGGCTGCAGCCGATTCGGCTCTGGCGCACGCCCAAGCGCGTGGACCTTTCTCCATTGAGGTGGGGCGCAGTGATGAAACGTCGGGCCGCGTGATGGGCGAGGATGCTTGGCGCCAGAGCTTGTCAGATGCGCTGAGTGAGCGCAGGGGGCGCCTGGTGGCGTTCCCGGTGCTGGATCGACGTGGACAACTGGTGCATCAGGAGTGCCCGTTGCGGCTGCAGCTGGAGCACGGTGGGGCTTATGAGGTGGCGTCAACCTGGTTGCCGATGGCATTGCGTTCAGCTCTGATGGCTCAGGTGGATGCGTTGGCGATCAGCCTGGCTTTGGAAGAGATTGCCAAGGATCAGGTGCCACGTGGTGTGAACCTGTCGCCGGCATCGCTGCTGGACAGTGGGTTTGTGCCGCGTGTGCGTGCCATGTTGATGGCTTCGCCCAGGGCGACACGTTTGCTTTGGTTGGAGGTGGCAGAGAGTGCTGCTGTCGAGCGTTTTGAGTTGGTGCGGGAGTTGTGCAAGCAACTGCGGCCGCTGGGGGCACACATTGGGCTGGAGCATGCAGGCGAGCGCTTGACGCGCATCGAGTTCCTGTTTGAGGCAGGGCTGGACTACGTCAAGCTCGATGCTTCGGTGAGTCAGGGCGTCTCACACGATGCTGCCCGCGCCGCGTTTGTGCAGGCGACGGTCAGCATGCTGCATGGCCTGGGTCTGACGGTGTATGCCGAAGGGGTGAACGATGAGGCAGATATTCCGGTTCTGCACCGTCTGGGTGTGGACGGTGTGACCGGACCGGTCGTGAAGCTGTGATCGGAAATGGCTACAGCGTGCGGGGCAGGGCGGTTCAGTCGGTGATCAGCTTGCCGGCTGCCAGCAGGTTCTGAATGATCTGGGCGTTGCTGAGGGTGTTGCTGTTGCTCAGATCGACGCCTTGCAGCGTGATGGTCTGGTCGTCCTTGGCAGCGGTGTAGCCACCCGAAGCGTAGTCCCCGGTGCTGCTGATGTGCAGCAAGGTGTTGCCGCTGACCGTCTCAAAGTGAAGGAAATTGCTCAGGTTGCCGACATTCGAGCCGGTGTGCAATTCACCTTGCAGAAGATCGCGCAGATCCAGAACGTCACCGCCCGCTGCCTTGCTGGCGGTGTTGAAGTCGGTGATCACGTCATGGTAGGCATGTCCGGCGGTGCCTGCGTCGCCAAGTGACCAGGCAAATACATCGGAGCCTGCACCGCCGCCCATGAGGTCGCTGCCCTGGCCGCCGTAGAGCGTGTCGTTGCCGTTGCCGCCGTTGATGAAGTCATTGCCACCATGGCCGTAGATGGTGTCGTTGCCACTGCTGCCGGTGATGTCCTCGGGGGCATGGCTGCCTTGGTATGGGATGCCGTTGTTGCTCAGCGTGACGGAGATGGGCGGGGCCACATTGACCACGACAGATGCGATGGCGAGGTCCCCATCCGCATCACGCACGGAGAAGTCCAACCTGTCGGTGGCGCTGGTGGTGACGGTGGTGGGGGCGGTGTAGGTGTAGTCGCCGTCGTTGAGGTCGATGACAAAAGTGCCACCCAGCGAGGTCTTGACGGTGAGGACCTGGTCGGCTGCCGAGAATGTGCCCTGATTGGTGCCAGACACGACGGTGACCGAACCACCGCTGACGGGGTTGTAGGCGTAGCGGTTGCCATCAATCAGGATTTCCGCCAAGTAGGCGCCATCGGCACCGGCCTGATCCAGAAGCTGGCCACTGGCCTGAACGGGAGGCTGTGTGGCAGTGACCTGCGCGTAGATGCCAAAGGTGTTGTTGTTGGTGCCTTCGTCCGTGTAAATCGTGTTGACGATGTTGCCCGACTTGTCCAGGAAGCCCAGCAGGTTGACGGTGTAGCTTTGCCCGGCGATCTGAACACTGACAGTCTGCGAGGGCAGGGTGATGATGTCGCGCGAGGCAATCGCGTCAGCGCTGTTGGTCGTTTCGGTGTGGTTGAGGCGAACAGCAAAGTTGACGGGGGTGGAGACGCCGTTGATCACGACGTCCATGCGGATGGTGACGTCGGTGTGATCGAGGGTGGAGCTGCCGCCGTAGATGCTGTAGTTGGAGTGGGTGAAGTCGCCGAGCTTGAAGGCCTGACCGGCCACGATCGCGCTGCCACCGCTGGTGGTGAAGCTGGCGTTGTCGACCAGGTCGTAACCGGAGCGACCCGAGCTGGTGGCCGCGCTACCCCAACGCAGTCGGTCGATGAGGGTGTCGTGCGAGTCGATGTTGTTTCTGTAAACCTGCGAGGTGCCGTCAATGTAGGTGTCATTGATGAACCCGGCATCGAGATCGTTCACACGGATGCTGTCTGTGCGTACGTGCAGATCATGTGTGAATGACTGAGCTTGCGGCGTGTCATCGGTAATGCTGACGGCGAGCGCGCTCAGCGTGGTGCTGCTGCCGTCTGAGGCAGTGACCCCGATGTTGAACGATGCAATGTTTTGACCTTGGTCGTTGGCGTGGTCAATGGCCTGGAAGAGCGTGATGGCGTATCGACCTTGGTCGTCGATGGTGGCGCGAATGACTTCCGTGCTGTCGGCGGAGCCAAGCAAGGTTTTGCCATCAGCACTCAGGCTCCAGGCAATCGTGACGCCAGATGAGGTCAGACCAACCGCAGGTGGTTGCAGTTTGAGTGTGAGCGCGTCGTTGTCGATGTCGTTGAGGCTGAGGGTGCCTGACTGCGTGGTGCCTGCTGCGGTGATGTCTGCTTCGGAAAGATTGGCCGAGGCTGTGCCCAGTTCAGGCGCATCATTGGCCGCACCGACCTGGACGGTGACAGTGGCCGGGGCCGAGCTCAGCTCGCCATCGGTGGCGGTGTAGCGGAAATCGGCGCTGCCGTTGAAGTTGGCGTTGGGTGTGAAGGTGACCGAGCCATCGGGGTTGAGCACCGCGCTACCGCCCGTGCCGCTGGTGACGCTGGCAATGCTCAGCGGTGTGCCGTCGGCATCGACAT
>CAYOJR010000078.1:3683-9807 GCA_964404335.1 uncultured Aquabacterium sp. | reverse complement strand
CCGTTTTGACCGGCTCCTAGCCAGGGATCGCCTCGTCACAAGCCTCTTTCCAGCCTGGAAAGAGGCTTTTCTTCTTCAGCCGTGCCCCATCGTCGGCCTCAGCAGGGCTTCGATCATGACCAGCGCGTAGCGACACGCCACGGCACGCACAAAGCGTGGAAAGTCGATGTGGGCGGACTCGTCGGCGCGGTCGGAGATGGTGCGCAGCACCACATAGGGCACGCCGAAGTCGTGGCACACCTGGGCCACAGCGGCGCCTTCCATCTCGACGGCCAGCACGCCAGGCAGGTGATGGCGCAGGGTGTCGCAATCAGCCGCCGCGTTGACGAACTGGTCGCCACTGGCGATGAGGCCACGGTGCACACGCGGCAGCCCCAAGCCCAGGGAAGCCAGGTGCACATCCTTGAGGGGGCCGTTGACGCTCAGGGCCTGTGGGCTCAGCGCCTCGGTGACGGTGTCGAACACGCGGGCGGTGAGGTCGGCGGGCGGGTGCAGGCGGCTGACGCCCAAACCCGGCAGTTCGTAGCGCGGGAACAGGGGCGAGGCGTCCATGTCGTGCTGCATGAGGGCATCGGCCACGACCACATCGCCCACCCGCACCTCGGCACCCAGCCCACCGGCCACGCCGGTGAAGATGATCTGGCGGCAGGCCATCTCGGTCAACAGCACGGTGGTGGTGGTGGCCGCAGCGACCTTGCCGATGCGTGACAAGACGGCCACGATGCCGCGCCCCTGCAGGTGACCGACCCAGAAGGTGCGCCCGGCGCGCTCGACCGCCTGGGCGTCGGGCATGGCATCGAGCAGGGATTGAAGTTCTTCAGGCAGGGCGGCGATCACGCCGATGCGTCCGGGGAGCGGCAACATGGAAAATGGCGAGTGGGAACACACCGCTCATCATCGCTGCTTTTGCTCGCGCCCCCACCCTTGCCTCACAGGACCTGTTCATGTCGCACACCCTCCAGTCTCTTCCCCTGGGTACGCCTTTGTCTCCCTCGGCCACCCGCATCATGCTGCTGGGTGCGGGAGAGCTGGGCAAAGAGGTGCTGATCGCCCTGCAACGCCTGGGGGTGGAAACGATTGCGGTGGACCGCTACGACCATGCTCCCGGTCAACAGGTTGCCCACCACGCCCGCACGATCACGATGAGCGACCCGGTGCAGTTGCGCGCCCTGATCGAAGCCGAGCGCCCGCATTTGGTCGTGCCCGAGATCGAAGCGATTGCCACCCCGGTGCTGGAAGAGCTGGAGGCGGCGGGTGTGGTGCGCGTGATCCCCACGGCACGGGCCGCTCGCCTGACCATGGACCGCGAAGGCATCCGCCGACTGGCGGCCGAGACCCTGGGGCTGCCCACCAGCCCCTATCGCTTCTGCGACTCGCTGGCCGAGTTGCAGGCCGCCATCGAGGGCCGCGATGGGCAGGCCGCCATCGGCTACCCCTGCATCGTCAAGCCGGTGATGAGCTCGTCCGGCAAAGGCCAGAGCAAGATCGACACACCGGCCGATGTGGCCGCCGCATGGGACTACGCGATGGCGGGTGGGCGAGTCAGCCATGGTCGCGTCATTGTGGAAGGCTTCATCGATTTTGATTACGAGATCACGCTGCTGACCGTGCGGGCTGCGGGACGCGGTGCAGAGGCAGCTCAGGTGGTCACCCATTTCTGCGAACCGATCGGGCACTTGCAGGTGAGCGGCGACTATGTCGAGAGCTGGCAGCCGCACCCCATGAGCCCGACCGCCTTGCAGCGCGCCCGCGACATCGCGCGCGCCGTGACCGACAACCTGGGCGGACAGGGGGTGTTCGGGGTGGAGTTGTTCATCCAGGGCGACCAGGTGTGGTTCAGCGAGGTCAGCCCGCGCCCTCACGATACGGGCCTCGTCACCCTGAGCAGCCAGGTGCAAAGCGAGTTTGAATTGCACGCCCGCGCCATTCTGGGGTTGCCGGTGGACACCGCCTTGCGGGCACCGGGGGCCTCGGCGGTGATCTACGGTGGGGTGGACGCCCAGGACGTGGTGATCGAGGGCGTGGCCGAGGCGCTGGCCGAGCCCGGCACCGATGTGCGCCTGTTTGGCAAACCGGAGAGCTTTGTGAAACGGCGCATGGGCGTGGCGTTGGCCACCGCCGACAGCACGGACGCCGCGCGCGCCAAGGCCCGCACTGCCGCCAGCCGGGTTCGGCTCAAAGCAGCGGGCGGTGCTTGAAGCGGTGCGCTGAAGAAGCGCCTGGTTGAGCGCCAGGGCGTTCAGTCGGGCTTGGGAGTGGGCGACACCATGAGGTCAATGGTCTGCACAAAGGCCGGGTCGATGGCGCCCGCCTTACCCACCAGCGCCGCCATGTCGAGGATTTCGATTTCGGCATAGCGCAGCGCCAGCACGTGCTCGCGCTCCATGGCTCTCAGGAGCTTGTTGATGGTCTGGCGCGAAACGCCCAGCATGCGCCCCAGGTAGGCCTGCGGCAGGCGCACATGGCGCCGCGCCGCCCCTTGCGTGGCCTGGCCAAAGTTGGTGACCGAGAACAGCAGACGACGGGCCAGTTGTTGCTCCAGCGAGAGGCTGGCGTTGTCTTCCAGGGCCGTGAGCAACAGGCGCAACTTGCCGCAGGCGAGTCGGGCCAGGTCGCGCCAGTGGTGGGGATGCAGGTCGAGCCAGGATTCCAGCGAGGCGCGTGAGACGACCAGCACGCTTGAGGCGATGTCGGCCACAGCGTCCTGGCTGCGCGGCAACTGGTCGATGAACGCGATCTCGCCAAACCAATGATAAGGCTCGGCATACAGCATGAGCCGCTGACTGCCGTCGATCGGGTTGGCCGAACCCAGGCGCAGGGCACCGGCCACCACGCAACACAGCGCCTCGGGCGGTCCGCCCCGGCTGAACAGGCTTTCACCGGCTTTCAGATGGACCAGGCGCGAACGCGCGACCAGCGCCTCCTGCAACGGTGCGGGACAACTGGCAAACCAGAGGTGCGTCTGCAGGGCCGGCAACAGACTGGCGGGGGTGGGCTCCGAACGCGCTTTCATGGGGTGATGATCACTCAAAACCCAAGTTTTTCGGACGGACGTGGATCAAGGGTTAGACGAATCTCATTTAATTGTCGCAGAACAGACAATCATGCAAGGGGAAAACCCCATACGATCAAACATCTCTCGATTGCAGCCCACTCACAGTTTCATGACGACCACCCCAGCTGTCCACCCCGGTGTCATCCTGCGCACACAGTTCATGGCGCCCCACGGTCTGTCTGCCAGCGGCCTGGCCATTCGCCTGCATGTGCCCGCCCCCCGTGTCAATGACATCGTGCGCGAGCGTCGTGGCATCAGCCCCGATTCAGCCCTGCGTCTGGCGCGCTACTTTGGCACCACCCCGCAATACTGGATGGACCTGCAGACCGCCTACGACCTGCGTGTGGCCGCCGAGTTGGCGGGAGAACAGATCCAGCACGAGGTGACGCCGGCCGAATCGGCACCGGGCGCCCTGAAGGCGGCTTGACGACCGCCTGAGTTCCTACTGAAAAGCCACCTCGGCAAAGCTGCGCAGCTTGCGACTGTGCAGCTGTTCGGCGCGGTTGGCGCGCAGGCGCTCAATGGCGCGCAGCCCGATGCGCAGATGCTGATCGACCCGTTCGCGGTAGAACTGGTTGGCCATGCCCGGCAGTTTGAGTTCACCGTGCAGCGGCTTGTCGCTCACGCACAGCAAGGTGCCATAGGGCACCCGGAAGCGAAAGCCGTTGGCCGCGATGGTGGCGCTTTCCATGTCGAGCGCCACGGCGCGGCTCTGGCTGAAGCGCCGCTCGGGCTCGCGCTGCGGCAGCAACTCCCAGTTGCGGTTGTCGGTGGATGCCACCGTGCCGGTGCGCATGATGCGCTTGAGCTCGTAACCGTGTAGCTGCGTCACATCGGCCACCGCGCCTTCCAGCGCCAGCTGGATTTCGGCCAGCGGCGGAATGGGCACCCACAGTGGCAGGTCTTCGTCGAGCACATGGTCTTCACGGACGTAGCCGTGGGCCAGCACGTAGTCGCCCAGTTGCTGTGAGGTGCGCAGGCCTGCGCAGTGACCCAGCATGATCCACGCATGCGGGCGCAGCACGGCGATGTGGTCGGTGATGGTCTTGGCGTTGGCCGGCCCCACCCCAATGTTGACCATGGTGACGCCGCTGCGGTCCTTGCGCATCAGGTGGTAGGCGGGCATTTGCGGCAGGCGTGGTGGCACCGCCCCCAGGGCGTCGATGGCCTCGACGGCCTGACCGACCCGGCGGGTGATGACGTTGCCGGGCTCGACGAAAGCGATGCAGTCGTCATCGTCGCGCGGATGGGCGGGATCAGGGGCACGGCGCATCAGATCGTGGCCCATGCGCACGAACTCGTCGATGTAGAACTGGTAGTTCGTGAACAGCACGAAGTTCTGGAAGTGCTCGGGCGAGGTGCCGGTGTAGTGGCGCAGGCGGTGCAGTGAGTAGTCCACGCGCGGCGCGGTGAACAGCGCCAGTGGTCGGGGTGCCCCGCCCCGCCGGTCATAGATGCCGTTGGCGATGCCGTCATCCATCGAGGCCAGGTCGGGCAGGTCAAACAGGTCGCTCAACAGCAGGCGACGCTCAGGTGTGAGGCTGCCCTCCAGGTGCTGGTGCTCACCCAGGCTGAAATGGATGGGGATGGGATCCCCGCCCAGCCCCACCTCCAGCGACACACCATGGTTGGCCAGCAGCAGGCTGAACTGCTCTCGGTAGTAATCGGCGTACAGGTCGGGACGGGTCAGCGTGGTCTCGTAGGTGCCGGGGCCGGCCACAAAGCCGTAGGACAAGCGCGAGTCGGCGCGTGCCACGGTATCGGTGTGCACGCGCACGAAGGGATACTTGCCCCGCACAGGTTGACGGAAGGTTTCGCCGGCCACGAAGCGCTGCAGCGCCTGACGCAGGTGCGCAATCTGCGCGTCGTAGAGCTGGGTCACGTAGGCCAGGGCCGCATCGGCCTGATCGAATCGCTGGGTGGGGAACTTCGGGGCTGCCATCTCAGATCCTGACCAACAGTCAACGTGAAACCATTGTGCGCTGCCTCACGTCTGCAGCGCCAGCGCGGTTGGTGGCGACGCGCCAGGCTGTCGTGTCAAGCCGACACCGCTGACGGTGCGGTCACCCCTCAGGGACGTGCGCCGGGATCGGTCGGGGTTTCGGTGACGAAGGCCACACGTTGCAGGCCGGCCTGCTGGATCACGCCGATGAGCTCGGCGACGCGGCCATAGGGCACGCTCTGGTCGGCACGCAATTGCACCTCGGTGTCGGGTCGCTGGCGTGCCAGGGTGCTGGCCCGGCTGGACAAGGCAGCAAGGTTGCTGGGCCGCTCGTCGAGGTACAGGCTGCCATCGGCGCGCAGCGCGACTTGCAAGGTGGCGAGGGGGGCAGCGGCAGCCGGGGCGTTTGCCTGGGGGAGATCGAGCGGCAGGCGGGTGCCCAGCAACGGGGCTGTGACCATGAAGATGATGAGCAGCACCAGCATGACGTCGATGAGCGGCGTCATGTTGATGTCGCTGAAGGGACGTTGGCCCTGGGGGCGGGTCAGTCGGCCGAATGCCATGATGGCGGCGCCTCAGTCGGGGCGGGCGAGCAAGGTGTCGCGCAGGTCGAGCGCGAAGCCCTCGAGGTCGGCCTCGCACGCGGCGATGCGCTTGCCAAACAGGTTGTAGGCGAGCACGGCCGGGATGGCCACCGCCAGGCCCGCTGCGGTCATGACCAGGGCCTCGCCCACGGGGCCGGCGATCTGGTCGAGCGAGCTTGAACCGGACTGGCCAATGGCCTGCATGGCGTGGAAGACCCCCCAGACCGTGCCGAACAGGCCGACAAAGGGTGAGACTGCTCCCACCGAGGCCAGCAGCACCTGCCCCGACTGCAGGCGCATGAGGACGCCTTGCAGGCTGTCGCGCAGGCGACGGGTGAGCTGGGCTTCGGGCAAGGCGCGGGTGGCGAGGGTGCCAGGGGCCTCAGGGGCCTGCACGGCGTCGACCAGGGGCAGCAGCACGCCATCGCGGTCGAGCGTTTGCAGGGCGGAGCGCGCCGAAGCCAGGTCGGCCGCACGCCAGAAGGCGGTGGTGCCCACCCGCAGGTCGCGGCGCGCCCGCGCCAGCAGCCAGGCTTTCCAGAA
>CAYOJR010000078.1:0-3583 GCA_964404335.1 uncultured Aquabacterium sp. | reverse complement strand
CTGGGGGCATCGACCTTGTGGCGGTGGTGGGCCTCGATGATCTCGATGTCGTAGCCTTCCTTGAGGGCCTTGGCGGCCTGCGCCAACAGCTTGAAGACGACGTTGACGCCGACGGCCATGTTGGGGGCCATGACGATGGCGATGTCGCGCGCGGCCTCGGTGATTTCAGCCTTCTGCGCGTCGGTGAAGCCGGTCGTGCCGATCACCATGTTGACGCCCAGTTCGCGACAGACACGCAGGTGCGCCAGGGTACCTTCGGGGCGCGTGAAGTCGATGAGGTACTTGGCGTTCTTCAGACCTTCGCGCAAGTCGGGCGTGATGACAATGCCGCTTTGCACACCCAGGTAGGCGGTGGCGTCAGCGCCCAGGGCCGGGCTGCCGGGGACGTCGAGCGCACCCGCCAGGCGGGCATCCGGGGCGTTCTGGATGGCTTCGATCAGCATGCGCCCCATGCGGCCCGATGCGCCCGCGATCGCGATGGCGTGGTGGGGGTGGCTGGCAGAGGGGGAGGCGGCGGTGCTCATGCGGGTACTCGGTGAACGGTCAGGTCGGGGCAGGTCGGAGGAAACGGACCTGGAAGGCAAAACAAAGGATCAGACTGGAACTCAGCGGCTGCCGCCTTCAAGCGGCGGGTAGATGCGTGCCGCGCCCTGGGGCGTCTGAGCGACCGGCGGGGTCTGAGCGGGTGCGGGCAGCTGGGCGATTTGCTCGGGGGTCAGGTTGACAGGCGGGTCCTTGCGGTCCAAGGGGGTGGCGATCGAAGCCACGAATTCGTTCTCGGAGGGCAATTCAGTGTTGTCAAAGCGGGCCACCACATCGTTCTCGAAGAAGACGGTGATGGTGCGCTTCTGGTCGGCCACGCCCTGGCGACGGATCGTGAAAACATAGTCCCAGCGGTTGGCGTGGAAGGGGTCGGCCAGCAAGGGGGTGCCGAGGATTTCGCGCACCTGCGCACGGCCCAGGCCCGGCTGGATCAAGGCCATCACCTCCTGGGTGACGACGTTGCCCTGCACCACATCAACGCGGTAAGGCTCCAGCAGACCGAACAGGGTCTCGGGCTTGCTCCAGGACACGTTGCCGGTGCTGCCACAGGCGGTCAACAGCACGACGGGGGCCAAGGCAAGGAGGACTCGGCGAAACGGGGTCTGCGTCATGGAAGAGGCTCGGTTCATACGGAAGGACACAAAAGGCGCACCAAGATGGCCCGACGGTTTCAAAGGTCGCAGCCATGTCGATATCATTGGGCATTCTAGCGGGGCCGCTCAGGAACTGCCCGCACGATGGAGCCCACCATGAATCACGCAGAAGAACTCAAGAGCAGCGGGCTCAAGGCCACCTTGCCCCGCATCAAGATCCTCGAGGTCTTTCAACAGGCCGCGCAGCGCCACATGACGGCCGAAGAGGTCTACAAGATCCTGCTCCACGACGGATCGGACATTGGCCTGGCCACGGTGTACCGTGTGCTGATGCAGTTCGAGCAGGCCGGCCTGCTGTCGCGCAACCACTTCGAGGCGGGCAAGGCGGTGTTCGAGCTCAACGAAGGCCAGCACCACGACCACCTGGTGTGCGTGCATTGCGGCCGGGTGGAAGAGTTTTACGACGCCGAGATCGAACGGCGTCAGCAGCAGATTGCGGAAGAACGCGGCTACACGCTGCAAGACCACGCCCTGTCGCTGTATGTGGTCTGCAACCGCCCGGAATGCCAAAGCAAGGGCGGTACCGGCGGACACACGCACCACCACGGTTGATGTCAGAAGGCTGACGCCCAGCGGCGTTGGCTCAGAGCGCGCCGCGCTCCATGACCCGCTGGTGGCGCTCGGTGAATTCCTTGTAGGTGTCGATGCCGCGCAACTGCAGCACGGTGTTGCGCACGGCCGCTTCGACCAGCACGGCCAGGTTGCGGCCGGCGTCCACCGCGATCACGGCCTTGCGCACCGGCACCCCCATCACGTCTTCAAAGAGCGGCTCGTAAGGCAGGCGCTCGAACTCGCGCTCCATGGTTTCCTTGCGCACCAGGTGCACGATGAGCTTGAGGCGCATCTTGCGGCGCACCGCTGTTTCGCCAAAGATGGCCTTGATGTCGAGCAGGCCGATGCCGCGCACTTCGAGCAGGTTTTGCAACAGCTCAGGGCAGCGGCCCTCGATGGCGGTGCGTGAGACCCGGAAAAGATCGACGGCATCGTCGGCCACCAGGCCGTGTCCGCGCGAGATGAGTTCCAGCCCCAGTTCGCTCTTTCCCAGACCCGACTCACCCGTGAGCATGACGCCCAGGCCCAGGATGTCCATGAACACGCCGTGACGGGTCAGCCGCTCGGCAAAGTGGTGCGTGAGGTAGCTGCGCAGCACGTCGATGACGTGGCCGGCCGGCTCTTTGGTGACGAACAAGGGGATGCCCGCACGCCCGCACATGGCCATCAGTTTGTCAGACGGTGACTCACCATCGGCCACGACCAGCACGGGGGGCTCGAGGGTGACGATGCGCTGGATGCGACGCTCCTGGTCTTCGGGTGACGAGTTGGCGAAGTAGGCCGTCTCGCGGTGCCCGACGATCTGGACGCGGTAGGGGTGGATGTAATTGAGGTAGCCCACCAGATCGGCCGCCGACTGGGCGAACTGCACGGCGGCTTCGTCAAAACGGCGCTCGGGGTGGGCATGTCCGGCCACCCATTCCCAGTGCAGGGCTCCCCGGTTGGCTTCGAACAGCGCTTCGGCGCTGACAATGGCAAGGTCTTTGAGGCTCACGGGCATAGCTTGGGGGTGTCCGAATCAGAACCTCATGATGCCGCAAGCATGGCGGGGCGGTCGCGCGTCAGGCTACCGATTTGAGGGGCTGCCAGCGCTGGATGAGGTCATGCACCTCGGTGGCGTCGGCTTCGGTGCGCAGGCGCTCACGCAGGTCGCGACTGGAGAGCATCTCGGCAATTTCCGAGAGGATTTCCAGATGGCTCTGGGTGGCAGCCTCCGGCACGAGCAGGAAGATCAGCAGGTTGACGGGTTCGTCATCCGGCGCATCGAACGGGATGGGGTGGCTGAGGCGAATGACGGCCGCCAGCGGATGCTTCAGGCCCTTGATCCGGCCATGCGGGATGGCCACACCGTGCCCCAAGCCGGTGGAGCCGAGGCGCTCGCGCGCAAACAGGTTGTCAGTGACCGTGGCCCGCGCAATGGCGTGCTGGTTTTCGAACAGCAGGCCGGCCGCTTCGAAGACGCGCTTCTTGCTCGTGGCGTCCACGTCCACCAGCACCTGGCTGAGGGGGAGGATGGCGGAAAGACGGTTCATCTGGGTACAAGCAGGCTGGCGGCAAAAAACAGACCCCGACTTGGGGAAGGGTGAGCGGCGGATTATAGGAAAAACCACCTCTCGCCGAGATTGTGCGCCGAATGCTGCGCCGCAGCAAGCACCCCCCTTTTCATCAGACGATCGCCCACGAAAAACGGCCCCAAAGGGCCGCTAACTTGGTGATCACCTGCGCTGGCGACCCGCAATCAGGTCACACCAAGCCTACCGCTCACGCCACGGTCACACCGCGCGCTTATGAAACGGCATCGGCACCCAGGTCATGGTGCTTGATGGATTCATGGT
>CAYOJR010000077.1:7284-10292 GCA_964404335.1 uncultured Aquabacterium sp. | reverse complement strand
CCCATGTCCAAAGTCCTCGTTCTGTACTACTCCACCTACGGTCACCTGGAAACCATGGCGCAGGCGGTGGCGGAAGGCGCACGCATCACTGGCGCCACCGTCGATGTCAAGCGTGTGCCCGAAACCGTGCCCACCGAGATCGCCCAGTCGGCACACTTCAAGCTCGACCAGGCCGCCCCCGTGGCCACGGTGGCCGAACTGGTCAACTACGACGCGATCATCGTGGGCGCGCCCACCCGCTTCGGGCGCATGCCCTCGCAAATGGCGGCCTTTCTCGATCAGGCCGGCGGGCTGTGGGCACGTGGCGCCCTCAATGGCAAGGTGGGTGCGGCCTTCACCTCCACGGCCACGCAGCACGGGGGCCAGGAAGTGACGCTGTTTTCGATCATCACCAACCTGATGCACTTTGGCATGGTCATCGTGGGCCTGCCTTACAGCTTCGCAGGCCAGATGACGCTGGATGAAATCGTCGGCGGCAGCCCCTATGGCGCGACCACGATTGCCGGCGGCAAGGGTGAGCGTCAGCCCAGCGCGATCGAGCTGGACGGTGCGCGCTTCCAGGGCAAGACGGTCGCCGAAACCGCCAACAAGCTGTTCGGTTGAACCGCAAGAACACCGGGGCCGAGCAGATCGGCCCGGCGTGAGCGAGGGAGGCGGCGGATCGGTGCAAGCTACCGGGAGGCCCTGATATCGGGGACATCGAGGCGCGGCGCCAGCGCCACTTCACGAGCGAATCTGGGGTAGGCTTCCCGCCATGTGGCCATCCACGCCTGCACCACCGATCCCCCATGTCTGCCCCGTCTCGCTCACCACGCCACACCTCACGGTTTGCCGCCACAGCCCTGCTGGCCGCCGCACTGCTGTCCAACCACGCCATGGCAGCCCTGGGGCGGGCACCCCAGCCACGCCCCAACGATGCGACAGACGGCACCCCCGTCGCACGCCAGTTGCGGGCGTCTCCGTCCAACGCATCGAATGCGCCCTATACCGTCTCGACCATCGTCGAGCCCACCGGCACCGTGGTGCAAGAGTTCGTCAACGCGCAGCAGCAGGTGTTCGCAGTGGTGTGGCAGGGGCCGGTCTTGCCAGATCTGGTGGTTTACTTCGGCGAGCACCACAGCGCCTTTCAGCAGGCCGTGCAGCAAAAGCGCGCCACCGGGCAACGCGGCGGAGCCGTGATGGCGCGGCAAGCCGATCTGGTGATGATGTCGCATGGCCGCATGGGGCGCTTCCAGGGACATGCCTACATCCCCTCTCTGGCGCCACAAGGGCTCAACATCCAGACGCTGCTGCCATGAACCGCTCCTTCATTTCTGTCCGCCTGTGGCATGGGCTGATTGCAGCCACGATGGGCTTGCTCGCCGGGTGCGGCGGCGGAGGCTCGTCCGGAGGCTCCAACACCCCGGCCGTCTCTGCACCGCCCGTGTCAGGCCAGAACGTGCAGGCGGTGCGCGTGGGCTCCGGCCCGGCGGGCTTGAATGTGCGCGTGGCCAACCTGCTGTACACCAGCGTACGCCTGTGTGTGCCGGGCACCACCACCTGCCAGACCATCGACCACGTGCTCGTGGACACGGGCTCGACAGGCTTGCGTCTGCTGCGCTCCGCCGTGAATCTGCCATTGGCGCAAGCGCTGAAATCAGGCAAACCGCTCTACAACTGCGTGCAGTTCGTGGATCAGAGCTATATGTGGGGTCCCGTGGTCGAAGCGGATGTGCACATGGGTGGCACTCAGCTCGATGGCCAAACCGCCTCCAATCTGCGCATCCAGCTGGCAGGCTCATTCGATGCGCCCCCCGCCCCGGATGACTGCGCCCACACGGATCTCACCCCGAGCAACACCGTCAATGACCTCGGCGCCAACGGCATCCTCGGCGTGGGCATGGCCCTGCAAGACTGCAGCGCTGACTGCACCAGCAACAGCGCCAACGCCCGCTACCACGTCCGCAACGGCGATGGCAGCACCTCCGGCACCACCGTGCTCCTGACCGAGCAACTGCACCAGCCCGTCAGCCAGTTCAGTGCGCACAACAACGGGACCATCATCCAGCTGCCTGCGGTGGCCGCCAACGGGGCCGACAGCGCCTCAGGTTACATGATCTTTGGCATCGGCACCGCCAGCAACAACCAGCCCGCCACCGCCACGGTATTGACCCCGAACCCCCTGGGTTACTTCACCACCACCTTCAAGGGCCGGGTGCTGAGCCAAGGCTTTGTGGACTCCGGCTCGAACGGCTGGTTCTTTGGCACCCTCGACGCCCCCGACTACACCCTGTGTTCGAACGCTCCCCAATGGTACTGCCCATCCAGCACCCGAT
Organism: uncultured Aquabacterium sp.; assembly: GCA_964404335.1. Lineage (GTDB taxonomy): Bacteria > Pseudomonadota > Gammaproteobacteria > Burkholderiales > Burkholderiaceae_C > Aquabacterium. The sequence goes on along the minus strand of CAYOJR010000077.1, from coordinate 7,977 downwards.
CCGAGCAAGCTCGCAACAGCACCCTGTACGGTCAGACCAGCACCGTTGACTTCTCGGTGGCCAACGCCAACAGCTTGTTCAACAACCGGTCCGCCCACGCCTACAGCAACCTCGCCGGCCCCACGGGAGACAACCAGATCTTCGACTTCGGTCTGCCTTTCTTTTACGGGCGCAGCGTGATCACGGCCATCGACGGACGCGCCACCACGAACGAACTCGGCGCAGGACCCTACGTGGCGTATTGACAAGCCGCTTGCGCGAAAATCGGGCGCATGTCCACGCCCACCTCCTCCGCCCCCCCTGTCGAACTCACCCGGCCAGACGATCCCAAGCCGCAGCCGCCTGAGCCGCCCGACATCAACGCCTGCTGCGGCAACGGCTGCGATCCGTGCATTTTTGACCTGCACGACCTGGCGATGGACGAGTATCGCCAGGCGCTGCGCGCGTGGGAGGCTCGCCAGGGGGCTGGTTCACACGGCGAGAGTGATGTCTCGCACGAGGAACGCCTGCGCAAGCCCGGCTGACGCGACTTACCAGCTGGTGCTGGCGCCACCTCCGCCTGATCGGCCTCCACCCCATTCGCTGGACGACGAACTGCGTGACGAGTCGGACGAGGACGAACCCGACGTGTGTGACGAGCCCGATGACGACGCCTGCGTCGAGATGCGCGGAATGAGGTAACTCCGGCGGGCC
>CAYOJR010000077.1:0-7184 GCA_964404335.1 uncultured Aquabacterium sp. | reverse complement strand
CGCTCAACAGGCGCATCGGCTTGCCGCAAGCCTCGCAGTCCCGCTCGCGCTTGCGGTAGCGCCCTCGCAGGCTCCACATGACAGGCAAGTAGGCGAGGAAGGGCACGGGCATCCAGATCGCCATCCAGACCCAGAAGCGCCGCTGCGCCCCCAACAGTCGGTGCAAACGCACGTGCTCCCGGTTGCGAAACAGGGCTTGCGCGACCCGGTGCAGGCGCCTGGCCTGCCAAATGGCCATGATGATGAAATAGTCGTACAGCAACACGACCACCAGACCCAGGCGGTGAGCGGCCGGCATCACATCGCCGAGTTGCACGATGCCCATGGGCAGCACAACGAAGCACATCAGCCAGATGGGTCGAGAATGGCGCATCGACACCGGTGGCAAGGCACTGTCCCCGGCCTCGCGCGAGAAATAGCCCTGCATGTGCCTGACGGCGAAAAGCAGCAAGCCGATGAAAGCGATGGGCACGCCCACGATCCAGCGTATGACGCGCCACCCATCGGCATTGATGGACAACGGTGCCACCGTCTGCTGGGCAGCAGCCGGATCACGCAGGATGCGATCGACCTCGGTGAGGCCCGCCAGCAAGCCTTCGCCGTATCGGCCCTCCTTGAAGGCCGGCTTCATGAGCTGCTGCTCGATGCGGTGACACAGCAAGTCCGGCAAAAGCCCCTCCAGACCATAGCCTGTGTGCATGCGCACCGTGCGCTGATCGCGCACCAGCACAACCAGCAGACCATCGTCGCGTGAACGGTTGCCGATGCCCCAGAGCTCGAAGAGCTGCTGCGTGAAATCGAACACGTCGGCAGGACGCTCGATGTCCGCCAGGGCCACCACGGCGACCTGCACACCCAGATCGGTCTCGAGCTGGCTGAGCAGTTGCTCGATCTGTGCGGCGTGTCCCGCATCAATGACCTGATCCGGGTTGGCGATGTGGCCCGCTCCGGCGGGACGCGGATTGGGCACGCTCTGAGGCGTGTACGCCGCCGACCAGCTCAGGCCGCAGGCGAACAGCAGCACGCAGGTCAACGCCAGGGTGCAGGCTCTTCTGAATGAATGTGTCATGGGCCGAGAGTCTGCACGGCCTGGGGCACGCACCGGGGTGTCGTGTCGGTCGCGCCCCCACAATGGGGGAAGGGCAGTGCCCGCGTCGTGTTCAAGCGCTACAGTCTCGCGCTCCAACCTTCACCAGGAAACCGCTCACGCAGGGTCGAGCAGCGCTCCTGGTGACCGCGTGAGGCGCACAGCATGAACCCAGTCCCATTCGCGATCACCGTGGGCGTCCTCGAAGGGCTGCTGTTTTTTGCCGGCTTGTCGTGGCTCCTCGTGGGCTCGACCTTCCAATGGCCAAAAGCGGTGCCTTTCATCCTGGCGGTGGCCTTGCCCGTCGGAGCCTTCATCGGCTGGCAATCGTTCAGGCCGGTGCTTGCCCAGCTGGGCCGGGGCCCTTCCTTCCTTAGCACGCTTGCCGTGGGCGTGGTGGGTGGCGCCTTCATCGGGGTCGCCTTCATCCTGCTGATGCCCCTGCTGGCCGCCGATGAGAAGCACAGCCTCTCGAGCCAGCTGCGCGTGGCACTGCCCAGCTGGCTCGCCATCGGCGCGGTGCTGGGCCTGCTCTACGCCACGTTCACCTGGCTGGTCAACGCGGCCCTGGTCCGGCTGTCGGTGCGCTGGCTGGCCCTCACGCCCGAGGCTTCGACACGCTCGCTGGCATCGCCCCCACACCGGCTCGCCCTGGTGCTGGCCTCGCTGCTGGCGGCCGGGTTGCTCGTCACGACACTGGTTCGCCATGGTTGGCACGAACCCGAGGCCCCTGCGCTGGCGGTCATGCCCGAGGTGATCGTCACCACCAACGCGCACGGCCTGCAAGGTGCGGTGGGGTCCGATGGCCGTGAGATCGTGCCGCACCGATTTGCCTACGTCGAACAGATCAGCCGGCGCTTGCTGCGGGTGCGCGCGGAAAGCAAAGACGATGCGCCACGCGCAACCCCGCCTCGCTACGGCATCTGGTCGGTGGACGGCCAGCAGGTGATAGAGCCCCGATACGAAGGCATCGAACATGTGGCTCGGCACCAGCGTTTCAAGGTTTCGCTGGGCGACGAGCCCCGGAAGTTCGGCTACCTTGATGAAGCCGGGCGCGAAGTGATCCCCATCATCTACGACGTGCTCGAGCGCATCTCCAACACGGGTGAAGAGCCCACCAACGTGATCCGACTTGGCGAGCGCTATGGCTACGTGGACATCCGCACTGGCCAGGTGCTCATCGAGCCGGTGTATGACAGTGTCCAGATCTCCGAGAACATGGTCGACGCCCAAGGCCAGGGCATCTTGCTGGCTAAGCTGAACGGCAAGTGGGGCGTGATCGACACGCGGGGGCGCGCCCTCACCGGGTTCCGCTTCGACGAGATGGAGGAGGTGGACCACGAGACCTTGCGTGGCCGGCACGCCGATCAGGTCGAGACCATCAAATTTCGTGACGGTGCGCTTCAACCATGACAACGCCTGCGCGCATGCGCACCTTGCCGCCCCTGTCCCACGTCGCCCTGCCCGCCTATCTGTTGCTCGGTGTGGTCACTGTGGCCTTGACCGGCGGCCTGGACAACCCCTATCTGACGCACGTCCGCAGCCTGCCGCCACCGCACCCGTATCCGCTGCGCGGGGTGCTGTGGGTCATGGCCATGATGAGCGTGCACACCGCTGCGGCCATGGCGATCCTGCGGCTGCACTCCTGGCATAGGTCCTGGGGCCGCGCGCTCGCAGCCACCGGTCTCAGCACGATCTTGCTCCTGATTGCCGCCCTGGCATCGATGCACAGCCCACCGCACCACACGGCCTATCTGTGGTGGCTGCTGCTGATGGTTGCCGCACTGAGCGTGCTGACCGCCAGTTCCTCGCTTGCCGCCTGGCGACTGAGCTCGCCCCTGCGTCGCCTCTGAGAACACACCATCATGTGGCTGTATCAGCATCACACCTGCTCTGATCTGATTGACCTCGACCCAGAGACGGGCCGGTGGCGACACGTGCATGATGAGGAGAAGCCCAAGGGAGCGCATGTGCTGGCGGACTTGCCGGTGCAAGGCAGCTACCTCGAAGAACATGGCAAACGGTACTACAAGTACTGGACCGATGACGGCCACTCCGTGTTCTCGACCTCAACCGGTTGCGTCATCGAGATCTGTCGCAAACACGCCGATGGTCGGATCGAGATGCTCGTGCCCGGCTTGCATTGCGACATCGCCCCCACCCAACTTCCCGACGGTCGCCTGCGTCCCGGCCACAGCGACGTTCGCCTGAACGATGGTGCGGGCACCACGCTGTTCGAGGTGAGCTATCACTCTGCGCATTACGCGCGCCTGTTCAACAGCGACGTCACAGCGGCTGCCATGGTGCAGGACCTGTCCCATTGGGACTTCTTTGTGGCTTTGCAAGGCGGCATTGAAATCTTCACCGAGCGTGCCCAGTCGGGTCGCTTGCCATTGACGCTGGACGCGGACCTGGGGACCGTGATCGACGGGCGTCGTTGGCACAGGGACGAGTTGATGTATGGCTCATCGGGAGAGCGGTGCGTCAAATCGGGCGTGTGGGCCGCCGTGGATGACCTGCGCGAAACTGTGAGCCTGAAAGAAGGGGAGCTCCTGCCGCTGTGTCACGGGCAAATCACTCAGTGGGTATGGAGTCGATCGCTTTGACAAACCCTCACCATGAAGACTGCGTGGAGGCTGCAGCAACGTTGTTGCTGCAGCTGTACGCCGAGCCGCATCGGGCGTATCACAACGCCGCCCATGTTCATGCCTTGCTGAGGCTCGCAGATGCCCATGCAGATTTGATGCGTGATCCTCTGGCGATCAGGCTGGCCATCTGGTTTCATGATGCGGTCTATGACACGGCGCTTCAGGACAATGAGGAGCGCAGCGCGTGCCTGGCGGCGCAAACCTTGTCTGACTGGCATTGCGACGGCGCCTTGATCGCATCCGTCGTGAGCAAGATTCGCGCGACGGCGGGGCACCGGTGGGAAGACGGGGATCCAGATACGGCGCTGTTTCTGGATTTCGACCTGTCTGTGCTGGCGGCACCCGAGGCGGTGTATGACCGTTACGCGCAGCAGATTGCCCAGGAGTATGGATGGGTGCCTCAGGCCGCTTACCAGGCGGGGCGGACCGAGGTGTTGCAGGGCTTTCTACGTCGCCCCCATCTGTACTTCACCGAATGCTTGCGTGCGCAGTGGGAAGCGCGTGCGCGCGTCAATCTGCAGCGTGAACTTCACTCGCTGACCGAGGCGCAAGGTGATGGCGACTGGAGCCGCTGACACATCGACCTTGCCGCGCCGTTCGCTCGAACTCACGGACACGGGAGGTATGCGAGCACCTGTTCCACACGTTGCATCAGCGTCCCGCTGACACGCACAACCGCTTCGCTGCGACGAAGCAGCTGATCGCGATACCACGCTTGCTGCCGATCACGAAAAGCCGCGTCTTGCCGGGTGCCGTCCTGGACGAAGTCGAAGTCTGCCTCGCACAGCACGATCAGGTCATAGCGGTGTTCGGCCATCGCAACCAGTGCATCAGGTTGCTGGTCGAACATCCATCCGGCGTATCCGAGGGTGGTCAAAGGCGAGGTGTCGCAAAACAGAAAGCGGTGGGTTTGTTGGGCCAGCAGACGTTCACGCTCCAGTTGAACACGGGCAATCTCCATCAAATCAGCCAGGGTCAAACGACCTTCGCACTGTGCCCAGCGCTCGCGCCCATACTCGGGCACCCAGGCCGCCCCCGTCCTGCTCGCCAAAGCCTGGGCCAGGGTGGTTTTGCCTGTGGATTCGCCGCCCACAAGGGCAACCCGCAGGACAAAGTCCTGATACACCTCGGGCGCCAGGGCCCATCGGTGGGCATGCACATCGGCGCGGATCTGCGTCGCACAGACAGGCACCTGATGGCGACCGACGTCGACCATGACGGGAGAGACGATGCGTCCCCACTCACGGCCCAGACGTTCGCAGGTCGCCTCGACATAGGACTCGCTGGCGAACATCGCATCGGGTTGCTCTCGCAGCACATGGGTCAACAACCACGTCAGCCAATCCTGGTGTGTGGCATCGTCGGCGTTGTTGGGTGGCATGGGCCGCCACGGCAGAGACAAGGCCGCGCAGCGCGCACGCACCGTCTCATGATCGAGCTGAACATTGCACACCTGCGGAAAGCGACGCTGCACCCAGCGCTCGCGTCGTTCACGCTCACAGCCTGCCCACTCGGGTTGGCTGTAGCCCAGCACCGTGACGCGTTCGCAATGATCGAGTGCCTGCTGGATGACCAGTTCATGCCCTCGGTGCAAGGGTGAGAATTTCCCCACGACCAAGCCATGTGCCCAGCGTGACGAGCCGCCCCTCATGCTGCCAACCTCTCGCGCCGGGACCAAACCCACCAGCCATGCCAAGCGTTGAACCAGAACAGCGTGTAAAGCATCGCCGTCACGTACAGCTCACGTGACAGGTACAAGGGCACCGAGATGGTGTTGACCAGAATCCAGCAAGGCCACGTTTCTCGGCGTGCCTGCATCAGCAGCAACTGTGCGATGACGCTGAGGATGAGAACCGCCGAGTCCCAAAAGGGAGCGTAAGCGTCCGTCCACGCCTTGAGCAGTGCGCCATAGCCCAAGGTGACCACCCACGCCACCACGAAAAGGGTCATCAGCGAGTTGGGCGACAAAGGCGCACGAGGGGGCAGCTGGCTGCTGTTGCGCCGCTGTTGCCAATGCCGCCAGCCCCAGAAGCTGGTCATCACAAAGAACACCTGCAAAGTCGTTTCAGCATAGAGCCGCGTATGAAAAAACAGGATGCCGTAAAGCAAGCAACCGATGATGCCCGTGGGCCAAGTGGCGATGTGTTGCCTGGCTGCCAGCCATACCGACGCCGCCGTGACGCCTGTGGCAGACCATTCCAGCAGCGTAAGGGGTGCGATGGATGTCATGACCGATGAGTGTGTGTGTCTGTGGCCCCGAGCAGGTCGCTGGTGTATTGGCGCACCTTGTCTTGCTCGGCGAGAGGGCTGAACGACAGGGGCAGCTTGCCCAGACAGCCCGCGATCAGCTCCCTCAACCTGGCCTCGATGCGCGTCATGTCGCCTTGGCCCGCCCCCAGGAATGCATCGATGCGCAAGTGCAGATGGCCGTTGGCTTGCTGGTGCAAGGCGAAGCGCCGCAATGGCAGAGGTCGCAATGCCTGTGACACCTCAATGTTGTTGACCCACTGACCCTGGGCATGCCTGAAGCGAACAGGGGGGCGCCCCTGCAGATCGGCCAGTGCCGGGCCGAGCGGTGTGTCGATCCAGCGGGCGTGGTCACCGGTGCGGTAGCGCAGCAGAGGCAAACAGGGATTGATGCCGCCCGTGAGGGTGATCTCGCCGCGCTCGCCCGGCGGCACGGCTTGGCCCTGGTCGTCCAGCAGTTCCACGTACAGGCATGGCTGCAGCAGCACAAATGCATCGACGTGGGGCACATAAGCTGCAATGGGGCCGGCCTCGTTCATGGAGTAGATGTCCAGAACGGGCGCACAGAAGTGACCCTCCAACTGCGTGCGCAACCCTGCATGGAGCGCCATCGACGTGGACATCAGTGCGCGTGGGCGATGCCGCATCGACAACTCGGCCAAGGCACTCAGTGAGATCGGATCGCCCGAAATCAGCTCCGGCTTCAAGGCGTCGAGATAGGCGCCCCGATCATCGGGATGTCGCCACTCTGAAGGGTGCAGGTTGATCTTGGCCAGTCCGCATTCACCGCGCAAAGGGTTGACGGAGACGTAGGTGAAGCAGCGCTGCTGGTAGCCAGCGAGCACGACCCCCACATCGCCACGACCGGCTTGTGGGCGCACATCGAGCATGCGCAGCGCGCGATGGTGCAGCGCCTGATATGCGGCCGCCACCAGAGGCAAGGTGGGCACCCGCAGCGGGTGACCTGTTGTGCCGCTGGTGCTGAAGCACAGCAAGCGATCAGTCTGACGACTGCGCGGGACATGACGCGCCAGGTGCCATGCGAGGTCAGATCGCTCTCGTGTCCGGATGGACGACCAGCCCCGGTGCAATGTGAGCGGATGAGGCCAATCACGCACATCGCCAGCCCAGCGCAACAACCACGGCCAGAGCCATGCGGGTGGTGTGCGCCCCGGCACCGGTGCGTGCTGAAGCCACTGATG
>CAYOJR010000076.1:2568-10556 GCA_964404335.1 uncultured Aquabacterium sp. | reverse complement strand
GTATTCCGGTTTTGGAAAAAATTTCGGGATTAAAATTTAACGAAGACTTTTTTGCAGGTTATTCACCAGAGCGTATCAACCCAGGAGATAAGGAACATACCGTTGAAAAAATCCTGAAAGTAACTTCAGGCTCTACTCCTGAAATTGGGAAAAAAGTTGACGAATTGTACAAATCAGTGATTACTGCAGGTACACATTTAGCACCAACCATCAAAGTAGCGGAAGCAGCAAAAGTGATTGAAAACTCACAACGCGACATAAATATTGCGTTTGTAAACGAACTGGCAAAGATTTTTAATTTATTAGAGATCGATACGCACGCCGTACTGGAAGCAGCAGGCACCAAATGGAACTTCCTGCCGTTCAAGCCGGGATTGGTAGGCGGGCATTGTATTGGTGTTGATCCCTATTATTTGGCACAGAAGGCACAGGAACACGGTTATCATCCCGAAATCATTCTGGCAGGTCGTCGTCTCAACGATTCGATGGGAGGCTATGTCGCTTCCCAAGTAGTAAAAACCATGATTAAAAAAGGTATTAACGTGTGTAATGCCAAGGTATTAAATTTAGGTATTACCTTTAAAGAAAACTGTCCAGATGTACGCAATACCAAAGCAGTAGATGTAATTCGTGGATTAGAAGATTATGCTATAGCAGTTACTACTTACGACCCGTGGGCAAATCCTGCCGAAGTAATGCACGAATACGGCATTAAAAGTTGCCAAAACATCAATGAATGTTTTTCGGGCACTGAGGCTCTCGAAGTGCAACCCTTCGACGCCATCACCCCATCACCCGGTCACCCAGTCACCCAGTCACCTCATCACCAATTTGATGCTATTATACTAACCGTAGCCCACAAAGAATTCTTAGGTTTAGATTTAAGCCAATTCTTAAAAGAAAACGGAGTTATCTATGATGTAAAAGGAATTTTAGGCGCCAAAGCAGATTGTAGGTTGTAAGCAGTTTGAAAGGGCAAACATACAATCATTCAATCTTGTAAAAGTCACTGTAATTCCGATAGAGCGAGGCGCAAGTAATGAGGAATCTCAATAAAGTAGAATGACAATTGATTTTGAGATATTTCAATTCCATTTCACTCAACATGACAGTTTTTTTTATTATTCCGAGCCTGTCGAAGGATCTAAATACAACACAACACTATAGCCATAAAGAATTTTAGACTTAGATTTAAACTAGTTCTTAAAAAGAAAAACAAACTGGCGTAAGTATGTGAAAGGGTTTTAAAAAGTAATGACTGTAGAATTGTGATAATAAATAATTGTAATTATGGAGCACGATGTAAGACCATGGGGGCAGTATTGGGTATTGGAAGATGCTGAAACCCATAAGATAAAAAGAATTGAAGTAAATCCTGAAGGAAGGCTTTCATACCAATATCATTACAAACGTTCAGAGGTTTGGACGATTGTGGAAGGTAAAGCAGTAATTACATTGGATGGTACTGAAAAAGAATATAATGTAGGTGACGTTGCTATAATTCCGCAAGGTGTGAAACACCGAATTGAGAACAAAACTCAAAGCAAAGTAGTCTTTATAGAAGTACAATACGGAACTTATTTCGGAGAAGATGATATTGTAAGAATTGAAGATGATTATAATAGGGTATAAATATTAGAACTAAAAATGAGCCAACTCAAAAAAGGAGCTTTATTATCTTATATCAATCTTTTTGTTACAAATGTAACAGGGATTTTGGTCACTCCTTTTGTGATTAAGTCATTAGGAGATAGCGAATACGGACTTTATACGTTGATCGGAGCTTTTGTGGGTTATTTATCTGTGTTGGATTTAGGATTGAATAATGCCATTGTACGTTTTGTAGCTTTATATAGAGCCGAAAAAAGTAAAAAATCAGAAGAGAATTTTTTAGCCATTAGCTTTCTGATTTACGGATTGATAGCTTTATTGATTATGATAGGAGGAGTTGTATTTTATTTGAATACAGAAAGCCTTTTTGGAGATACACTTACGCCTACAGAGTTAGAAAAAGCCAAGATAATGCTATTAATTCTTATTGCTAATATAGCTATTACTGTACCCGGAGGAGCTTTTACAGGAATATGTTCGGGTTATGAGCAGTTTGTATTTCCAAGATTTCTTACATTGATTAAGCATGTCGTTCGGACAATAATGATTATTGTGATATTGTATAAGGGAGCTGATGCTTTGGGAATAGTGATATTAGACAGTGTAATGAACTTATTTTTTATCGTGGGAACCGCTTTTTATGTTTTTAAAGTGTTGAAAGTGAAAATCAAATTGCACGAGTACAAGTTCTACTACGTAAAAGAAATCTTTCAGTATTCGTTTTGGATTTTTCTGTTTGGACTGGTCTATCAATTTCAGTGGAGAACAGGGCAAGTAGTATTAGGTATGAATACTGATACGGTAACTGTTGCAATATATGGGGTTGGGGTAATGCTCGGAATATATTATACCACTTTCGGGAATGTTATCAATGGACTATTATTACCTAAAGCGGTACAATCTATACAATCGGGAATGAACGGAGAACAATTAACACAACAGATGATACGTGTAGGACGTATCACGCTCATTTTGTTGCTGTATGTATTAGGTGCTTTTTTTCTGACCGGACAGGATTTTATCTATTTGTGGGTAGGGGATACCTATGAACTTTCGTGGTTAATTGCTTTGCTAATTATGACTGTTTACGTATTGCCGATTAGTCAGGGATTTGGACACGCAGTATTGGAAGCCAAAAAATTAGTCAGGTTTAAAACCCTATCGTTTTTGGTTTTTTGTATTTTGGGAGTATTTGCAGGAGCCTTACTGTCTTATCGGTATGGAGCTTTAGGAATGGTAAGTGGTGTGGTAATTAGCTTGTTTCTGCTGCAAAATGTAATGAACTTTTATTACCATAAAGCAGCGGAATTGAATATTGCACAGTTTTTTAAACAAACTTATATCCGCATTGCCTTGCCTTTTTTAGCAGTAGTGGCAATTTCGTACTACATCAATACATTTTTTGAGGTTAGTTGGCTACATTTTGCAGTATCTAATGTTATATATAGCGTTTTGTTTTTTATAGCTGTATATGGATTGTATATGAACAAGGAGGAACGAAAAATTTTATTTAAACGCTATCTATGATAAAACCATTAACTTCTTTAAGATTCTTTTTCGCATTTTTTGTGTTTTTATCACATACAGGTAATTACTTAAAGAATGATGCTGGCTTGACATATCTATATACTTCTTTTTTTAAAGAAGGTTATTTAGGGGTAAGTTTCTTTTTTATATTGAGTGGATTCATCTTAGCATATAATTATCAAAATAAATTTTTAGAAAATAAAATTACTAAAAAGAACTTTTATATAGCAAGACTTGCAAGGATTTATCCATTACATTTGCTTACCTTGTTACTTTCACTGCCATTAGCACATAACTTATTATTTAATGCAAATCCTATAACGGTAGTAGTTGTTCTGTTGTCTCATTTGACACTTATACAGTCTTTTTTTCCAATGGAAGTTTTTTATATTAATCTAAATGGACCTTCTTGGAGTATTTCCAACGAGATGTTTTTTTATTTATTGTTCCCGTTTATTGTGAAAATATTAACGGGCTCTAAGAAATACTTCTTTTTACTTTTTTCAATCACTATTATATCTGTATCTTTTATCTTTTTCAAAAATGAGTTTCAACACTATGTTTTTTATATAAATCCCGTTTTTAGAGTTGTAGATTTTTTGATAGGTATTGTTCTTTATGATGTTTTCCTGAAAATTAGAGAAATAAATATCACTACAATTCGGTGGACAATTATTGAAATCTTATCTTTAATTGTATTTGCCACCTTCTACTTCAATCATAATAATGTAGAACAAGTGTTTAGATATTCTTCTTATTATTGGTTACCAATGATTTTTATAATACTAACATTCTCATTGTCTACAGGTATAGTGTCAAAAATATTGAGTTGTAAATTTTTTGTTCTATTAGGCGAAATTAGTTTTGCTTTTTATTTACTACATCAACTTATTTTTGGGTATGCTAAACTTTCTTTTGGGGAAATCTTTATACAAGAAAGATCAATATTTTTTGTTTTTATAGTTTTCCTAATTACAATCATATTAAGTTATGTGGCTTTCACTTTTTTTGAAAAACCAATAAATAGAATAATTAGATCAAAAATAAAGTAACTATTCATGCATATTTCTTATATAACAACCGAATATCCGCACCCTAATTTACCACCTGCGGGAGGAATAGGTTCTTTTGTTAAAACAATGGCAGAATCATTGGTAAAACAAGGGCATCAGGTTACTGTTTTTTTGTGTTTTTCAGATGAAGATAAGGAATGGATGGATAACCAAATTAGAATTGTTCAAATAAGAAAGAAAAGTGATTCAAAATTTGGTGTATTAACCAATCGCTTATACATCAATAATAGAATTAAGAAATATATAAAAAAATATAACATTCAATTGGTTGAAGCACCAGATTGGGAAGGAATTCACGCTTTTTGTTCTTTTAAAATTCCTTTGATTACCCGTATCCACGGCTCTGTGACATATTTTAATACCCTTGAAAGTCGAAACACACCTAAAATTATTCGTTTTCTAGAAAAACGAGCTTTAAAAAAGTCAAGTGCTGTTATTGCAGTAAGTAGTTTTGCTGGGAAAACAACAAAAGAAGTATTTGGATTTAGTGAGTTTGATTATACTACCATTTACAATGGTATAGATACATCAAAATTTATCTGTTCTGATGTACAACCAGAAGAATATACCATTCTTTATTTTGGTACTTTGATACGTAAAAAAGGAGTATTAGAGCTTCCTTATATTTTTGAAAAAGTTATAGAAAAATTACCTCAAGCTAAATTAATTTTAGCAGGAAAAGATGCTATTGATCCGATAGAAAACATATCTACTTGGAAACTGATGCAAGAGTTGTTTTCAGAAAGAGTTAAAGATAATGTTTCATATCTTGGAGCAGTACCTTATGATAAGATTTCCGAGTTAATTAAGAAATCCACTCTTTGTGTTTTTCCTTCTTTTGCAGAAGCTTTTCCTATTTCTTGGTTAGAGGCTATGGTTTTAGAAAAGCCAATTGTTGCATCTAATATCGGTTGGGCAAATGAAAGTATTAAAAATAAGGAAAGTGGTTATTTATTTAGTCCTCAAAATCACTCTGATTTTGCAGAAACAATACTATCGGTTTTAAACGATGCTATTTTGGCAAAAAAAATAGGTGAACAAGCAAGAGAACGTGTCATTAATTTTTTTGACCAAAAAATAGTTTTTGACCAGAATATTAATTTTTATAAAAGTCTAATATGAGAATTCAGGAATTAGATGCTTTAAGAGGTTTAGCCGCGATGGCTGTAGTGTTGTATCATTTTACAACACGATATAGTCAAATCTTTAATACAGAAACATCACTATCATTTTCTTATGGGTGGCTTGGTGTTCCTGTTTTCTTTATTCTTAGCGGTTTCGTGATTCATTTGACGATCGATAAATGTGATTCGGCAAAAGAATTTTTAGTAAAACGTTTTTTTCGATTGTATCCCACTTATTGGATTGCTGTATTGTGTACATTATTGGTGATTGTTATTTCTGGAATTAGCTCCGATTTTTCATTTTTTCAATTTTCGTCTTTAGATGTTTTGATGAATTTTACGATGTGGCATGAGTTTTTCAGGTTTCATCATGTAGATGGTGCTTATTGGTCATTATTGCCAGAGTTATTGTTTTACTTATTAATGAGTTTTTTGTTTGTTGTTAAAAGTATCAATAGATATTATTTATATAATAGTGCATTATTACTTTTATGTTGTGTTCATTATTTTTTTCCTTTGCCAATTATCGGTAAAATATTAAGCTTACACTACATTCTTCTGTTTATGATAGGGATAGCTTTTTATCGTCTTCATACAAATAGGGCAAAATTTTTTGAACATATTTTTATCTTTTTAAACTTATCAATAGGTGTTTTATTATATAATGTCGCGCAACCTTCTGTGAGTGTTAAGCTGTTATTCTTTCTGTTTTTTGCTGTAATTATTTTGTATTATTTATTTATTTATGGAAAACTAAAGTTTCTTGTAGTGATAAAACCTTTAATTTTTTTAGGAAATATATCTTATGCTTTGTATTTGGTACATCAAAATATAGGCTACGTTGTTATTTATCAATTAGAAGATATTATAGGTCATTTTTTCTCAATGATAATTGCAATAGCCATTGCAATTATTTTAGCTTATATCATTACTTATAAAATTGAGCCAACATTTAGAAAAGGGTTGAAAAAAATATTATTACCAAATGCAAAATAAAAATATACTTATTATTACACCTTTTTTTGCACCGGAAACACATGCAGCGGTTTTTCGGGCTCATAAATTGGTTAAGTATCTCAAAAAAGAAGGATGGAATCCCATAGTACTTACTGTAGATACAAATTATGTTTATAATGAAAATCCAAAATTATTACAAGAATTAGAAGGGGTTGAGATTTATCGAACCAAATATATAGAACCTACTGTTAGAGGTTTAAAAATGTGGCTTACAGGAAAAGATTTGACGTATAAAACATTAAAAGCAAAAGGTGTTTATAATAATCCAAATACAAACAACGCTCCTGTAGAGAATACCCCTAAAAAAAGTATTATATCAAGAGTATATAAATATTTGTTAGATTATCATCTAAATTCTCCTGACAGATATTGGACTTGGAAAAAATCGGCAGTTAAAGAGGCAAAGAAGTTGATTGAAAGATGTGATATTCAGTTTGTTTATACATCTTCATCGCCTTATACGACTTTAGAAATTGGAACAGAATTAAAATCTTATTTTCCAAATATCAAATGGATTGCAGATTATAGAGACCCTCTCACATATACACTTCGTAATCATTCTCATATTTTTTCTGTTTTTAAAAAACAAAAGAAAATAGAAATTAAAGCACTTAATTGTGCCGATGCAATTACAGGATTAGCTTCTTCCTATAGACTTATTTATCACGATTTGTACAATGGGAAGTATGACAATAAAACTTTTTTTATACCAACAGGATTAGATGATGAATTAATTCCAAATTGTTCAGATGAAATAAAAAGTGATGAAATCATTTATATCGGAGAGTATTTGCCAAATTATGGAACTACTTTTTTTGATTATTTTGGAAGCTTTCAGGCTAAATATCCACAATTAGCAAATAATTTAAAGTTGACAATCATAGGCTCTAAAGATATTAACCTATTGGCTTTGCAAAAATTAAATATTGATAAAGGAATATTGCAGTCAATTCTATTTGAAGACCAAATGCCACAATCGGAATTGTATAAAAGATTAAGTAAAGCCAAAGCTGTTGTTTTGTCTCCGGGATATGAAAGCCATTGGTGGACTAATTTTGCTAAAATGGTAGACTATATCGCTTTGAAAAAAATAGTTTTAGCTGTTGTTCCTGATCCAAGTGAAGCCAGAAAGCAATTGTCGATGGCAGGAATAGGATTATTTTTAGATTCCGAAGAAATAGCAGTTGAAACTTTTTATAATTTAGCTTCTAATGAGGTTTTAGATAAAAACATAAATCATACTTTTTGTGTAACCTATTTAGCATCATCACAAGCTAAATCATTCATCAAAATATTAGAAAATTTATAACCTATGACTGGCATATCCATTATCATACCCACACTTAATCGCACCACGTTTCTCAAAGATACTTTGGATGATTTGTTTGTACAGGAGTTTGAACATCCTTATGAAATTCTGATTGTTGACCAATCTACCCAACCTGATGAAGTGATTTTAAAGCACATTCAAGGAAAACCCAACGTCAGGTACTACCACATTACGCAATTCAGAGGATTGCCCGAAGCCAGAAATTTCGGTTGGCAAAACGCTGTCTATGATTATGTCTTGTATGTGGACGATGACATACAATGCCAACCTAACTTATTGTCTGAACATTATAAATATCTGACAGAC
>CAYOJR010000076.1:0-2468 GCA_964404335.1 uncultured Aquabacterium sp. | reverse complement strand
TGTCTTCGTGTCAAAAAAGCAGGGTATAAAATATTTTTTAACAGTGAGGCTCACGTAGTGCATCTTGCAGCTGCCGCAGGTGGTTGCAGGGTAGAAGAAATAGATAAATATTTGTATTCGTTGGTCAGAAACAGAAGCCTTATTATCGAAAGACATATCACGGGTTTTTATAAAATAACAGCAGAACTTTATCTTTTTAAACTATTTTTGGCTTATGTGTGGTCGTATAAAAAAACAAGTCTTTTCAAGGTCTATCGACAAGCCCGAAACGAAGGGAAAAAAGCGGCAAAACAACCTGTAAAATGCACAAACTGGAATGAGTAAACACCTGCTTATATTTTCTTATGATTATCCGCCTTCGAATGGAGGAATTGCTCGTTTGTGTCAGGAGATAGCAACGGGAATGAATCAATATTATACGTCTGTTACGGTACTTACTGTAGATAAAGAAGGTATCAGCAAACCGTATAATTACGAACAGGTAAAGATTGTAAAATTACCTGCAAAGCGGCTTTTGTGTGAATTAGCAGCTTGGTGGTATCTGTTGCGTTTGCAAAACAAAAAGAGCACCGATGTATTGTGCAGCTTATGGCATCCCGAAGGAATCATCTGTTTGTTGGCAGGAGTGAAAAATACGTTTATTTTGGCTCACGGTACAGAGTATTTATCGGGAACATCGTCTTTTCGTAAAAAGTTTTGGCATCCTGTGTATTGTAAGTGGGTATTGGGAAAAGCAAAGAAAGTCATTGCCAACAGTCATTATACGGAGGGATTGACCTTGTCAATCAATCCAAAAACACGAAGTGTGGCTTTGCCTTTGGCTGTCAATCACGAGTATTTCAAACCGATAGCGACAGAAAAAGATTCGCAATTTCTTAAACTTTGTACCGTATCAAGGGTATTACAGTTTAAAGGGCACGATTTCATAGCGCATACGATCGCATCTCTTCCTGAACAAATTAGAAATCAAATACGATGGAATATTGGCGGTACAGGCCCTTATTTGGAGGAGTTAAAAAAATTGGTTAAAGATTTAGCGATAGAAAAAATAGTTACCTTTCACGGTTTTGTCCCAGATGAAGAATTACCGTATTTTTACAATGCCAATGATGTGTTTATTCTTTGTACGCGAGAGCAGGAAGACAGTACGCAGGTAGAAGGTTTCGGTTTGGTTTTTTTAGAAGCGCAGGCTTGTGGTATTCCTGCCATAGGAACACGAACGGGAGGTATTCCTGATGCGGTAAAAGATAAACAGGGAGGTTGGCTCATTGAGCAGGATAACGAACAGGGGTTAAGAGATTTATTAATCCAATTAGTAGAAGACAGAAACCTTATTAACCAAATGGGTAACATTGCCCGAAATCGTGTTGAGAATGAAAGCACTTGGCAAATTTATTGTAAAAAATTAAATCAATTACTATAATGATACCAATTGAATATTATGCATTAGTATATCATATATCATTGGCTATTACAGTTATAATGCTGTCATTGTTTTTATTCAAGAAAAATTTAGGAGATTTCTACTCTTCTGAAAATAATCGGTATGCAATGATTGTTTTAACTTTAATCATCTTATTTATCGGATTACGAGACCCTTGGGGAAGTTGGATGTATCTTGGCGATACGGGAGCTTATACAAGAACGTTTGAAAATATTACCATAGATAAGCTGTTGGAGTCTAAAGATTATGGTTTTGACCTGTTTATGTACTTGTCTGCTCAGGTGATGAGCATACAATGGTTTTACCTGCTTTGTGCATTCATATATGTCGGATTGCCTTATCTGGCTTTTCGGAAGTGGTTTAACAACAGAGCTTGGTTAGCTTTATTGGTCTATGTGACGGCGATGTCGTTTTGGGCATTTGGAATCAATGGATTGCGGAATGGTCTTGCGGCAGCTTTTTTCATCTACGGAATTTCGTTTATAAGACAGCCTTTGAAATTGACCATTTGGTTTGTTTTAGCTATTGGCTTCCATAAGTCGATGCTTTTACCTGTAGCAGCATTGGTATCAACAAGATTTATAAAAAGTACAACGTTGTTGATCAGAGTTTGGTTATTGGCAATTCCTGTTGCCTTCTTTTTTGGGAATAGTCTCGAAACAGCTATCAGCGGTATTTTTGATATAATTGGTTTATCGGATAAAAGGACAGAAAACTTATTTGCGGATGAATTAGAAGGTCAAGCGACGGATCGTTCTTTTCGTTTAGATTTTATTTTGTACAGTAGTGTTGCGGTATATTTAGGGTATTATTATGTCGTCAAAAGAAAATTTAATGATATTTTTTATACCCGTTTGTTGAATACTTATCTCATTGCAAATACAGTTTGGATTCTGATGATTTATGCTACTTATACTAACCGTACCGCATATTTGTCGTGGTTTATTATGCCGTTGGTTTTAATTTACCCTTTATTAAAAGTACAATTTGTAAGAAAACAAAGTCATTGGGTATTTTGGATTAT
>CAYOJR010000075.1:1968-10680 GCA_964404335.1 uncultured Aquabacterium sp. | reverse complement strand
ACGCAAGTCGTATCACGTGATGGACGCCACCGACCGCACGCCGGTCGAGGTGGCCGTGGGCGTGTTGATCGAGCGCGATGCCCATGGGCGTGAGAGCCGCTTCCTGCTGACCTCACGGCCGCAAGGCAAGGTGTATGCGGGCTACTGGGAGTTTCCGGGCGGCAAGCTGGAGGCCGGGGAGTCGGTCGAGCAGGCCTTGCGTCGTGAGCTGCACGAAGAGATCGGCGTCACCATTGGCGAGGCCCATCCCTGGCAAGTCGAGCTGATGGACTATCCCCATGCACGCGTGCGCCTGCATTTCTGCAAGGTGTACGAGTGGCAGGGGGAGTTTGAAATGAAGGAGTCGCAACACATGGCCTGGCAGACGCTGCCGGTGGAGGTGGGGCCGGTCTTGCCGGGCACCATTCCCGTGTTGCAGTGGCTGGCCGCAGAGCGAGGCCACACCGGCCTGACCCACCACGAGGTGGGCAAGCCGGCTTGAGTGCAGCGCCTCAGGCGAGGCGCGGGCGATCAGTTGCTGGCGGCGCTGGCAACTTCAGAAGCGGCCGAAGCGGCTTCGCTGGCGACCGGGGCAGCTTCACTGGCGGGTGCGGCTGCATCTGATGCGGTCGAGGCGCTGTGTTCCACTTCGATGCCGTGCTTTTCACCGCCCATGTCGATGTCGCCACCGCTCTTCATCAGCACGAAAATGGCCAGGGCCGCGAAGGCCACAAAGGCCAGCAAAATCTTCCACATGGGGTTCTCCAGAAAGTGGTTCACAAGGACGGATGCCTGTTGGGCATCGGGCGCCGCCCGGTGTGGGGCTGCGCGGCACATTGTGCGTCACACCTGGGGGCGGCACGCTCCGTAGCTTCCCTGTGGCGGGCATGAAAAAAGCCCGGCAGGGCCGGGCTTCTCAGGTGCGACAGGCTGGGCTCGTCAGCACAACCGGTGGCAGGGTGATCAGCTCAGTTGCTGGCTGACCAGCTTGGTCAGTTCGAACATCGTGACTTGGTCCTTGCCGAAGATGGGCTTGAGCTTGGCATCGGCATTGATGTTGCGCTTGTTGGCTGCATCTTGCAGGTTGTGCTTCTTGATGTATTCCCAGACCTTCTTGGTCACCTCGGTGCGGGGCAGCGGGGCGGTGCCGATCACGGCGGCCAGCAGCGGGCTGGGGGTCAGGGGCTTGAGGAAAGCCGCATTGGGGGCGCGCTTGGCTGCGGGAGCCTTGGTGCCTTCGGTCTTTTTGGCCGGGGCTTTCTTTGCAGTTGCCATGAGTTTCACTCCAATTTTGGTAAGTCGGATTCAATTCGGGGCCCGGTGCTGGCTGCTTGCGCGAGCGGCGCCCTGGGTCTTGCCTCGGCGATGGTAATGCTTTTCGTGGGCAAATCTGTGGCGTGGCACGCTTTGTACCGCCATGTGGCCCCTGAAAAGTACGGGGACAAGGGCTTTGGTGTTCAATCCGTGTGCGAGTTTTCGCGTGTTGTCCTATTTTCCTGGAGTTCTGAATGCTGCCTCAAGCCGTGCTGGCCCAAGCTTTTTCCTTGCCCCGTGGCGGGCGGGTGCGCAACCGCTTGTTCAAATCGGCGATGAGCGAGGCCTTGGGCACACGCCAGGGGCATGCCACCCCCGAGTTGGCGCGCCTGTATGGCGCGTGGGCTGAGGGCGGTGTGGGTTTGTGCGTCACGGGCAACGTCATGATCGACCGACGGGCGCTCGGTGAGCCGGGCAATGTCGTGATCGAGGACGACAGCCAGATGGCCGTTTTGCAGGCTTGGGCCCGAGCTGCGACGCGGCATGGCACCCAGTGCTGGGTGCAACTCAACCATCCGGGCAAGCAGGCACCGAAGGGTTTGAACAAGGAGAACGTGGCGCCGTCGGCCGTGCCGTTTCGCAAGGACATGCAGGCGTTTTTCCCCACGCCTCGCGAACTCACCGATGCCGAGGTGCGGGAGTTGATCGCGCGCTTTGGGCGGGCGGCCGAGATCGTCAAGCGGGCCGGCTTCACCGGGGCGCAGATCCATGGAGCGCATGGCTATCTGGTCAGTCAGTTCCTGTCACCTCATCACAACCAGCGCACCGATGAGTGGGGCGGCACGCCCGAGAAGCGCCGTCGTTTCGTGCTGGCGGTGCTGGCGGCGATGCGCGATGCAGTCGGCCCCGACTTCCCGATTGGCATCAAGCTGAACTCGGCGGACTTTCAGCGTGGTGGCTTCACCGAGGAGGAGTCGCTCGACACCATCCGCGCCTTGGCGCAGGCGGGCATCGACCTGATCGAGATTTCCGGCGGCACCTATGAAGCACCGGCCATGACGGGCGTGAAGATGGCCGGGGCACCGGTGAAAGAGAGCACCCGCCAACGCGAGGCCTACTTCCTGGCGTTTGCCGAGAAGGCGCGCCAGGCGGTGTCGGTGCCGCTGGTGGTGACGGGAGGCTTTCGGTCGCTGGAGGGGATGGCGGCGGCCCTCAGCTCCGGGGCGGTGGACATGGTCGGCCTGGCGCGGGCCCTGGCCATTGAGCCCGACGTGGCCAACCGTCTGTTGAGCGGGCAGGCGCCACGTGAGCAGGTGCGCCCGATCAAGACGGGCATCCCCATGATCGACCGCATGGGGCTGATGGAGGTGAGCTGGTACACCGGTCAGCTCAAGCGCATCGGCCGAGGTGAGGCACCGCGTCCCAATGAGAGCGGCTTGTGGGTGTTCTTGAAGACGGTGTTCAAGCAGATGGGGCTGGGGCGCAAGAAGCGGCCGACGCGCTTGCGGGCGACGTGAACGGTTGACGCAGAGGTCGCCTTCAGGGGCGCACCAGCAGACCTCGGTGGATATCGGCCACGGTGGGGCAGCCGCACAGCGCCATGGCGATGGCCAGTTCATCTTGCAGCAGGCGCAACACGTGCGCCACCCCGAGAGCGCCCGCAGTGGCCAGCGCATAGACATAGGGGCGGCCAATGAGCACGGCCTGGGCGCCCAAGGCCAGCGCCTTGAGCACATCGGTGCCACGGCGGATGCCGCCATCGACCAGCAGGCACAGATCGTGGCCTACCGCATCGGCGATGCGCGGCAAGGCCCAGGCGGTGCTCACGGCCGTGTCCAGGGTGCGCCCCCCGTGGTTCGACACGATCAGGCCTTGGACGCCCAGCTGCTGCGCCTGGCGGGCATCGTCTTCGTGCAGCACGCCTTTGAGCAGGATGGGCAACCGGGTCTGGGTCTGCAGCCACGCGATGTCAGACCAGGTGGGCGCCTGGGCCATCAGGGTGTCCCAGGCGGCGCTCGCTTGCGCAGGCAAGGCTGGTGCGTCGAGGTTCACCTGCATGCCCGCCGGCATCTGAAACTGGGCGCGCCGCTCGCGGTCACGGGCACCGTGCGTGGGCGCATCCACGGTCACCACCAGGGCTTCATAGCCCGCCGCCTCGGCGAGCTGCACCAGGGCCAGCGTGGCGCCACGGTCGGCTTGCAGGTAGAGCTGCATCCACAGGGGGCCGTGGTCAGGTTCGCCCAGGTAGGCTTGGGACACCGCTTCCAGGCGGGTGCTGGCCTGCGTGCTCAGGATCAGGCCGGCGGCCTGGGCGGCGGCGGCATAGGCCACGCCGATCTCGCCATCGGGATGCGCCAGTTGGTGTGCGGCCACCGGGGCCAGCAAAATGGGGTGGGCCAGTGCGCGACCCAGCAGCGTGGTGCGCAGGTGCGCGCCTTGCAGCGGTTTCAGCACCCGCGGGTGCAGTTGCCAGTCGGACCAGGCCTGTCGGTTGGTGCGCAGCGTGAGCTCGTCCGCTGCGCCGCCACTGAGGTAGGCCCAGGTGGCCTCGGGCAGGCAGGCTTGCGCATGTCGCGCATGGTCTTCCAGGGTGACGACGTCCGCTGGGATGTGTCGCGAGGGCGATTGCGCGGCGGCCATCAGGCGTCGGCCCACTGGCGCAGCAGGTTGTGATACGTGCCGGTCAGGCCCACCATGGGGCCGCTTTCGCCGTGGGCATCGCGCAGGCGCATCAGGTTCATGTCCAGGTCGAACAGCAGGCGACGTTGCTCGTCGCTGCGCACCAGGCTTTGCACCCAGAAGAAACTGGCGACCCGGTGGCCGCGGGTGACGGGCTCCACGCGGTGCACGCTGGTGCTGGGGTAGATCACCATGTCGCCGGCCGGCAGTTTGACGCGTTGCTGACCGTAGGTGTCGTTGATGACCAGGTCGCCTCCATCGTAGTCGGCCGGGTCGGCGATGAAGAGGGTGCAGCTGACATCGGTGCGAACCTTCTCGCCGGTGGCCGCGACGTGCATCACGGCACCATCCACATGGTCGCCGTAGAAATTGGTCTCACCGCCATAGCGGTTGAACTGGGGCGGAAAGATCTTGCGGGGCAGGGCCGACGAGAAGAACAGGGCGTTGCGGTTCAGGGCCTGCAACACCAGTTGCTGGGCCGCTTGGGCTGTGCCGGTGCCCGTGGCGATCTGTTCGTTGTTTTTGGCCTGCACCGCTTGGGTGCCGGCGGTGGCGCGTCCATCGCGCCAGGCGGCTTCGTCCAGAAGGCTGCGCAGGGTGCTCAGTTCGTCGGAGGTCAGGACATCAGGGATGTGAAGCAGCATGGCGACGAGGGCGTGGGGTGGACTTAGAACGAGGCTTTCAACGCGACCTGCACGCTGCGGGCCGCCCCGGGTGCGTAGAAACCGCGGTAGAGCGAATCGGCATACAGCTCGTCGGTCACGTTGGTCACGTTGACCTTGACGCTCATGCGCGAGTCGATCTGGTACTCGGCCATCAGGTCCAGCGTGGTGAACGCGTCTGCCATCAGGGCGCGGTTGCCTTCCGGGCTCTGCTCGCCGCGGTGGTTCAGGCCGCCGCCCACGCGCCACTTGGGCGCCAGCTGGTAGGTGGTCCACAGGCTGGCGCTGTGCTTGGGCGTCAGGCCGGGGCGATCACCTTGGCGCTGGGCGTTGCCGGTCGCGACATTGCTCTTGTCGATGCGGGCCACCGGAATCCAGGTGTACGAGAAGTACGCTTCCCACTTGGGCGTGATCTGGCCCGCAATGTCGATGTCCAGACCCTTGGCGTGACGCTTGCCCGACAACAACTGCTGCGTGGCGGCCGTGTCCGGATCGGTGTTGCGCTCGTTGTACTTCTCGGTATAGAACGCCGAGGCATTGACCGACAGGCGCTGATCGAACAGGTCCAGCTTGGTGCCGATCTCGAAGTTGCGGCTCTTTTCCGCCGGCGTGTTGGCGTCCTTCGTGGAGGGGCCTTGCACCGCGAACTGGTAGGTGTCCCCCGAAGTGTTGAACGAGGTGCCGTAGGACGCGTGGAACGAGGCCCAGTCACTGGGTTGGAACAGGGCGCCCAGACGCTGACTGGTCAGGTTGTCCGCGCGATCAAAGTGCTCGCCGGTGGCGGTGTCATAGCTGGCTTTGAAGCGGTCATGGCGCAACCCGGCCACCAGCTTGAACGTGGGACTGAGTTCCACCATGTCCTGGACGTACAGACCCAGGTTGCGTGAAGTGAATTCATTGAACACGGCCGGTGCGCGTGAATCCACGATCGACTGTCCCGCATCGGGCCGACCCACGGTGGTGGTGGGGCGGGTGACGCCAGCCGGGTCCGCGTAGCGGTTGGCGCGTCGGGCTTCGTCTTGAGACCAGTCCAGGCCCGTGATCACGTTGTGGCGCAGACCTGCCAGCTGGAACTTGTTGCTGTAATCGCTTTGCAGCACGGTGCCGTCGGTGATGGCAATGCGGCCTTTGGAGGCCCGCGTGATGACCGTGTTGTCGTTCAGGTTGGCCAGCGTGGTGCCGGCGCCAAAGCGTGCGACGCTGGCCCACAGTTCGCGCTGGTAGCGACCATGGCGCAGGGTAGTCTTCAACTCGCCCCCGTCGCCAAAACGATGCAGGTGGCTGAGCGTGCCATAGGTGGCGTTGCCACGGTTGTAGTCACTGTCCAACCCGTAGAAACTGTTGGCATCCAGCTTGGGCACGATCTTGCCATCGACGGTGAACCAGGGGTGGTTGTAAATCGGGTTGTTGTCGTACTCCAGGTGCATGAAGCCGACGGTGAACTCATCGCTGGTGCCGATGCCCCAGCGGTAGGTCGGGGCAAAGCCCTTCTTGGAGACGGTGGCACCGTCGTTGTCGGCCTCGTGCGTCATGATGTTCATGCGCAGCGCGGCCGAATCGCCGGTCTTGATGTTGAAGTCACCTGTCAGGCGCACCTCGTTGCCGGTGCCCAGGGTGGCTTCCACCTCATGCTGGGTCATCAGGAAGGGTTGCTTGCTGACCTGATTGACCACACCACCGGTGGAGCCGCGGCCAAACAGCATCGAGGCCGATCCCTTGAGCGCTTCCACGCGGTCGTTGTTGAATGTGTCGCGCTCGTACAGCGAGGGGTCACGCATCCCGTCGATGTAGAGGTCGCCGGCTTGGCTCAGCGAGAAGCCGCGCAGGCGCACATCCTCTTCACCGGTCTCGCCCGCCTGGAAGGTGATGCCGGCGGTGGTGCGCAACAGGTCTTTCAGGTCATCGAGGTTGCGGTCGTCCATCAGCTTTTCCGTCACCACGGTGATGGACTGGGGTACGTCACGCAGGGCCTGGTTGCCCTTGCCGATGCTCGTGGAAACGGCCTGGTAGCTGGTTTTGGCCGCCGGTTTGCGGTCGGCCTGCGCCTTGACCGTCACCAAAGGCAGTGTCTGCACGCGGACGTCTTCGGTCGGGCGCACTTGGGCGCTCGATGGGTTGGCGTCGGTGACCGTAACGCCTTCGGCCAGGGCGGCTGAACCCATCAGACTCAGCCCCACACCGGCGGCCAAGGCGCCCAGGGGGAGGGCGGTCGAACGGGGGCTGACCTGGGCGGGCGAGGGGGACAACACAGAACGGGACATGAACCAAGTGCTCCAAAAAAGAAGACCCTGTGACAGGGCGAATCGTTTTCACGGGACACCTCATGAACCGTCCCGAATGATTAGAGCAAATGATAATGATTCGCAATAGCGTTGTAAAGCGATGCGTTGTTGTATTCGTGCACGCCCCATGTGGCAACGCCGGCACACAGGCCGGCGTTGCATTTCATCTTGTTAACGGGGTCAGCGGATCACGGTCTGGCTCGGGCCAATCTTCGGCGCGGTCTTCACGCTCCAGACCATGGTGATGATCAGAATGCCGATGACCACCCCCAGCGATGCCAGAACCGGAATTTTGTAGATGTCGATCAGCAGCATCTTCGTGCCGATGAAGACCAGGATCACGGCCAGGCCATAGTTCAACAGGTGGAACTTGGCGGCCATCGCGGCCAGCAGGAAGAACATCGCCCGCAGTCCCAGGATGGCGAAGATGTTGGACGTCAGCACGATGAAGGGGTCAGACGTGATGGCGTAAATGGCCGGGATCGAGTCCACTGCGAAGATCACGTCGGTGAAGCCCACCAGGGTCACCACCAGCAGCAGCGGGGTGGCGATGCGCACGCCGTTCTGCATGGTCCAGAAGCGCTCGCCGTCAAAGTTCTTGCTCACCGGCATCACCTTGCGC
Source organism: uncultured Aquabacterium sp. (assembly GCA_964404335.1). Classification (GTDB taxonomy): domain Bacteria; phylum Pseudomonadota; class Gammaproteobacteria; order Burkholderiales; family Burkholderiaceae_C; genus Aquabacterium. The sequence goes on along the minus strand of CAYOJR010000075.1, from coordinate 3,202 downwards.
AGGATCTTCAGCGCCGGGTTGTCTTCCAGATCGGGCTCCTGATCGGCCGCCCACCACATCTTGACCCCGGTCAGCACCAGGAAGGCGCCAAACACATACAGGATCCAGTGGAACTGCGCGATCAGCCAGCCGCCGACCAGGATCATCACCGTGCGCAGCACGATGGCCAGGATGATGCCGATCATCAGCACCCGCTTCTGGTATGCCGCTGGCACCGAGAAATAGGTGAAGATCATCAGGAAGACAAAAATGTTGTCCACCGCCAGTGACTTCTCGATGAGGTAGCCCGTCAGGAACTCCAGCGCCTTGGTGTTGGCCACCACGGCGCCCTGCTCCTGCATGAAGGCCCACCACAACAGTCCGTTGAAGGCCAAGCTCAGCGCCACCCAGACGACCGACCAACGGACGGCCTCGGGCACGGTCACGGCGTGCGCGCCTTGCTTCTTCAGGACGACGAAGTCCACGAACAAGGCCAGCAACACAATGGCAATGAAAACGGACCACAGCCACATGGGCGCGAGGGTATGCATGAAAGTCTCCAGTCGGCACGAACATGGGCGACCCACCATGGGTCACCTGCATGAAGCGCCGAAAGGTCTTGCAAAGCAGACGGGCGTCTGCCGTGTGCCCCGGATGGAAAGCCCAGGTGGGCTCCCAACGTGCTGACGAGGCGTCACCCGCGCTGGTGCGTGGTGCTACTCCCCCTTCGGTCATCGCGGATCATACCGAACACCGGACGCGTTGACCTGGGCGCTCCCAAAGACCCTAAAAAATCCCGTATGAGTGTCCAACAAAGCGCACGCCTGAGGGCAGTCAGTTGTCCTTCAGGTCTTCGCGCTGCTGACGCTGCCACGCCTTGAGGCGCGCATCCATCACACTCAGCTCGATCACGTCGGCGGCATCCGGGCGCCGAAAGCGCTGGTGGGCCCCCTCGATCCGATCGATGGCCCCGGGCAGATCGCCCAGTGCGGCGCTGGCCTCCGCATCGGCGCGAATGGCGCGCAGTGGCTGACCCAATCGGCGCCACAATTCCGACAGCAAGGCCCAGGCAGCGGCATCCTGAGGGTGCTGGCTCACATGGGTCTGCAGCCGGTTGGCAGACGCCTGCCAGTCTGCTGCTTGCTGGGTTGCGTCGGGCTGCGCCAAGGCCAGACGGGCACGCAACAGCAACTCGGGGCGACCTGCCAACGGAGCCGCCGTCGGTGAGGGGAGGCTGGCGCGCGCCAGGGTCGCC
>CAYOJR010000075.1:0-1868 GCA_964404335.1 uncultured Aquabacterium sp. | reverse complement strand
CCCTGTGGGCCCATGCGATTGCGAGCCTCGCCAATGCGCTCACTGGTCAGCGGGTGGGTGCGCAGGTAGGGAAAGCTGCCATCGTCATTCAGCCGTGACGCCTGCTGCAACTGCTCGAACATGCGCGCCATGCCACCCGGCTCGAATCCGGCATCCGTGAGCACGGTGAAGCCCACCCGGTCGGCCTCACGCTCCATGTCGCGCGAAAAGTTCAACTGCCCCTGAATCGTGGCCGCCTGCCCGCCGTAGATCAGCGCCTGCGCGGCAGCCGGGTTGCGGCTGGCCGCCAGAATGCCCAACACCATCGAGGCAATGCCCACCCACGAGTTGCGCGCCTGCTGCCCCATCATGCGGGCAATGTGCCGCTGCGTCACATGCGACAACTCATGCGCCAGCACCGAGGCCAACTCGTCTGCGCTGGTGGTCATCGCCATCAAACCGAGGTGGACCCCGATGTAGCCGCCGGGCAGTGCAAACGCGTTCACCGACTTGTCGCGCACCAGGAAAGGCTCCCAGGCGTGGCTGTCTTCCAGATCGGGGCCGATCTCGCCACGTTGGCGCGCGGCGCTCAGCAACTCGCCCCACAGCGCCTGCAGGTACTCCAGCACCAGAGGGTCGTCGATCACCGCCGGGTCACCGCGAATGGCCCGCATGATGCGATCACCCAGTCGACGCTCGGCACGGGGAGAGAGGTCCTGCCCCACCGCATCCCCCAAGGCCGGCAAGGCCAGGGGCGGGTTCGGTGTGTGGGCGGGCTCGGCGTCCGCCTGCACGCTCACCGGCCAGGTCCCGCAGGCCACGACCAGCGCCCACCACCAACCGGCGCGGGGCGAGCGTGTCGCCGCACTCGTGACGGCAGGGGTGACGGGCTCACGGCGGGTGCCGCCAATCAGAGGGGGAAGCAGGGCCATGGGCACAAAAATCGAACAGGACGGTGCAGTATGCTGCGAAGCCATGGCCTTGAGAGCACGAGGCTGTCTCAAAGTTCGCATTCCTGAAAGTCTTTACGCAGCTTTTCGCGCCGCCTCACCATGACCGAGTTGACCCATTTTGATCCCCAGGGCCAGGCCCACATGGTGGATGTGTCCGCCAAGCCTGCCACTGTGCGCGTGGCCGTGGCGCAGGGCCGCATCGTGATGCTGCCCAGCACCCTGGCACTGATTGCCGAAGGCAGGGCCGGCAAGGGGGACGTGCTGGGCGTCGCGCGCATTGCCGCCATCCAGGGTGCCAAGCGCACGTCTGATCTCATTCCCTTGTGCCACCCGCTGGCGCTGTCCAAGGTCGCCGTCGAGTTCGAACTCGATGAAGCCGCCAGCGCCGTCCTCTGCCGCGCCACCGTGCAGACCGTGGGCCCCACCGGTGTCGAGATGGAAGCCCTCACCGCCGTGCAGGTGGGCCTGCTCACCATCTACGACATGTGCAAGGCCGCCGAAAAAGGCATGGTCATCACCGACGTGCGCCTGCTCGAAAAGCAGGGCGGCAAGTCGGGGCACTGGCAGGCGAGCTGAGCCCCCTCAGGGCAGCAAGTCCCGCCACGGGTAATGGCGTTGCGGGGGGGCGCACTGGAACGGTAGCTCGCTGTCGGCGCCGGCTTGATCGCAGGCCGCAAAGAAGGCCTTGGCCGAGCCATTGCGGAACTCTTTCAGGCGGGCGACCACGAAGCGTGCCTTGTCCACCTCGCCATGGTCCGCCAGTGAGCGGGCATAAGCCATCATCAGCCGCGCATCCAGCAGGTTGTGCAAGGTGCGACGGAAGGCTTGCGGCGGGCGACTGGGCTCATCGGCACCCCCCACGGTGACCTCGGCATAGTCGGCCTGGTAGCCCCACCAGGGCATGGGCTTGGCCAAGGCAATGCGACGCTCCAGCGT
>CAYOJR010000074.1:1514-10742 GCA_964404335.1 uncultured Aquabacterium sp. | reverse complement strand
CTGGCGTGGCCGGCGTGGCGCTGGCTGCCTCCAGCGACTTTGTGTCGCCGGTGTTCCTGGCTGCAGGACTCGGACTGGCCTGCGTGCTCGGTTGGGGCACCCGCATGGTGTGGGCCGTCGGGTTGGGCGGCGCCTCGGTGTCGCTGTTCTATCACTCGGCGGTGCAGCCAGCGTTGTCCCTGTCCGTGATGGTGATGCTGGCCGTGATGGTGGGTATCGGCATTGGTCTGCAAGCCTGGGTGGCGCAGACCCTGGTCCGCAGGCGCGCGGGCGAACACCTGCATCTGGAGCGCCCGGCGCCCATCCTGCGCTTCCTGCTACTGGTCGGACCTGTGGCATGCCTGGTGTCGGCCGGCATCGCTACCTGCTCCATGAGCCTGATCGGGCATCTCCCCGTGGCGGAAGCGCCTGGTTTTTTTCTGGTCTGGTGGGCTGGAGACACCCTGGGGGTCCTGATCGGCACGCCCATGCTGCTGCCCATGGTTGGCCAACCCAGCAAGCTGTGGCGACCACGTCGACGCACGGTCAGCATTCCGCTGCTGATCACCGCCCTGCTGCTGACCGTGGCGATGCGTCAGCTCAATGCGTGGCACGAGGAACGCCAGCGTGTGGTGTTCGGACAGGCGGTCGAGGTCACCTCGGGTGCGGTCAAAATGCGGCTGCAAGGGTATTTGCACGCCGTCGAGGCCTTGCACGGCCTGATGGATGCCTCAGAAACCGTGTCCCGCTCGGAGTTTTACCGCGCCACACACTACTGGCTGGAGACCCTCGACAGCGTACAAGCCCTGGGCTGGGAAGAGCGCGTGGCACGTGCCGATTTGCCCGCGTTTGAGACTGCCCAACGCCAGGAGGGCTTGCCCGGCTACCGCGTCTACGATGGACAGGCGCGTCGAACACCCAGCGGCGAGGAAGTCGTCGCCCTGCGCTACATCGAGCCCCTGAATAAGAACCTGCGTGCCCTGGGTTTCAACGTGCTGTCCCGGCCTGAAACCCGCGAGACCTATGAGCGCGCGCGGGACACCGACACCGTGCAGGCCACCGCAGGGTTCCAGCTGATCCAGGAAGCAGGCATGCAACAAGGTGTGGTGCTCTACCGGCCTGTCTACCACGGCGAGCCCAACACCGTGAGTGAACGCCAAGCCACCGTGCGAGGCGCCCTGTTCCTCACACTGCGCATGGACGATGCCCTGACCTCGATCCTGCGTGACATGCCAGCCTACCTGGCGGCCTGTCTGTATGAGCGCAGCACCACAGGTGAACGACTGCTGGGCGGATCACCAGCGTGCGCGAATCTGGATGGAGCCACCTCGCCTCGCCACATGCAGAAGGTGGCTGTGCCGTTTGCCGGACAGACCTGGACGCTGACCGTGTGGGCCCGCGCGCCCATTCCCATGGCCGGTGATGGCGCCACCTTCTGGCTGCTCGCGGTGGTCGGCACCTTGTTGGCCACCGCGCTGGGCACCCTGTTGCTGGTGATGACCGGCCACGCGCGTCACCTGCAGGAGGCCATCCAGGAGGCACGCCGCTTGCACGAGGCCGCTGATCAGGCCAACCGTGCCAAGTCGGACTTCCTGTCTCGCATGAGCCATGAGTTGCGCACGCCACTCAATGCCGTGCTGGGTTTTGCACAGGTGATGGAGCTGGACAGCTCGGCTCCGCTGCCCGCCTCGCAGCGCCACCGTGTGCAGCAGATTCAACAGGCAGGATGGCATCTGCTGGAGATGATCGACGATGTGCTCGACGTCTCTCGCGTGGACAGCGGCACCATGCGTCTGAACTGTCAACCCATGCAGGTGGGGGAAGCCCTGGAGGCGGCTCTCAGCCTGGTGCAGGACAAGGCCAGGAAACACGGCATCACCCTGGAAGGGCCCGCTCAGGTATCCAGTCAGTGGGGCGTGTACGCCGACGCGACGCGTCTGCGCCAAATCCTGACCAATCTGTTGAGCAACGCCATCAAATACAACCGACCGGACGGACGCGTGACCGTGAGCGTCACACGGGACGCCAAGAACACCTCCCAGCCACTCTTGCGCATTGCCGTGTCGGACACGGGTCTCGGTTTGAGCCCGTCTCAGCAAGCGCAGTTGTTCGAACCCTTCAACCGTCTGGGACGTGAGAGCAGCCAGACCGAAGGCACAGGCATTGGCCTGGTCATCAGTCGGCATCTGGCAGAGCTGATGCACGGCACCCTGGAGGTGCAAAGCCGCGAAAACGAGGGCAGTACCTTCACCTTGGTGCTGCCAGCCCTTGATCTCCCGACTACCAAGGCGCACACCGAACACGCCGCTGAAGACAAGGAATCAACAACCCCACAAGCCGCCTCTCACCATGTGCTGTACGTGGAGGACAACCCGACCAATGCCGAGCTGGTTCGCCAGGGTCTGAGTGCAGACCCCGACTTGACCGTGTCGGTGGCCAACACGGCGGAAGCAGCCCTCGGTGTATTGCACAGCCCTTCGCCAGGCCGACGTCCCGATCTGATCTTGCTGGATCTGCACCTGCCCGATGCGTCGGGGATGGAGGTGCTGAAGCTGCTCAAGGCCAACCCGGACACCGCGCGCATCCCGGTCATCATGGTATCGGCCGACGCCATGCCCACACAGATTCAGCTCGCGCTGGACGCCGGAGCGCACAGCTACCAGACCAAGCCACTGCACCTGCCCACCCTGCGGCAGGTAATTGAGCAGTTGCTGCAAGACTGAGAACCGTTCAGCGTGGCGCGTACTCGGGCACCAACTCGTGCAGACGGCTGCGCAACACGGCGGGGATGGTCGCCGCCTCGTCTTCGGCCAAGGCCATCAGGCGAGGCAACCAATCGGTGGGCAGCTCACCCCGCAGTTGCGCCAGGCGCAGACGTGGGTGCGGCGTCGGCAAGGTGGTGTCGGCATCGGCCAGCAACTCTTCGTAGAGCTTCTCGCCAGGGCGCAGGCCGCTGAAGACAATGGGGATCTCGGCCTCGGTGTGGCCGCTCAGGCGGATCAGTTCGCGCGCCAGGTCGGCGATCTTCACCGACTGGCCCATGTCCATCACGAAGACCTGACCGGATTCGGCCAGCGAGGCGGCTTGCAGCACGAGTTGCGCGGCCTCGGGAATGGTCATGAAGTAGCGGGTGATCTCGGGGTGGGTGACGGTGACCGGTCCGCCCTTGGCGATCTGCTCCTTGAACTTGGGGATGACGCTGCCGCTCGAGCCCAGCACATTGCCAAAGCGCACGGCCATGAAGCGCGTGCCCGTGTCCTGGGCGGCCCAGTGTGAGATGACCATTTCGGCCGCGCGCTTGGTGGCGCCCATCACATTGGTGGGGTTCACCGCCTTGTCGGTGGAGATCAGCACGAAGCGCTGCACCTTGGCCTCGGCCGCCGCCTGGGCCGCCAGGTAGGTGCCCAGGGTGTTGTTGCGCAGCGCGATCCAGGCGTTGTCGTCTTCCATCAGCGGCACGTGCTTGTAGGCCGCCGCGTGGAAGACCAGATCAGGCTGGTGCGTGCCCATGGCTCGGCGCAGCGCGCCCAGGTCCTTGACGTCGCCCACCAGGCGCACCAGCGGCAGGTGCGGGAAGCGCTCGCCCAGGTCCTGCTCGACCTGGTAGAGCGCGAACTCGCTGAGCTCGAACAGGATGATGCGGCTGGGGCCGAAACGGGCGATCTGGCGGCACAGCTCGGAGCCGATGGAGCCGCCTGCGCCGGTCACCATCACGGCACGACCGCTGATGAGGCCGGAAACGGCCAGTTCGTCGAGCTTGACGGGCTCACGGCCGAGCACGTCTTCGGGCTGGATGTCGCGCACGCGGTCGATGCGGGAGCCGCCCTCGCGCAGTTCATCGGCCGAGGGCACGGTGACCACGGGCAGGCCGGTGGCCGCCGCCAGCGTCAGCACGCGCTTGCGCTGCGCTTGCGTGGCCGAGGGCATGGCCAGGATCAGGTGGGAGACATCGGCCAGGTTGGCGCGGTCGGCCAGCAGGTCGAAACCGCCCCAGACCGTGACGCCCGCGATGCTGCTGCCGTGTTTGCGGCGGTCGTCATCGAGCAGGCCGACCACGGTCCAGCTGCGGTGCTGGATGCCGGCAATCAACAGTTTGGCCGCCGCCCCGGCACCCAGCACCAGGGCGCGCTGGCCGTTGTCGTGTGCGCCGGTGCGCCGGGCTCGCGAGGCCTCGCTGAGCATGCGCACGGTCATGCGCGCCAGCGACAGGCTGATCAGGGTGAAGACAGGGTGCAGCGCCAGCACGGCGCGGGGCACCTCGGTGAGCTGCGCCATCAGGACGACGACCGCGCACGCCAGGCCCGCGCCCAGGCACACCCAGGCTAGGCGCGTGATGTCGTGGAAGCTGGTGTAGCGCCAGCTGGCGCGGGGCACGCGCAGCGCCCACGAGACCGCGCTGTAAACCGCGATCACGCCCAGCAGCACGGCCCAGTCGTAGCTGGGGCGCTCGTGCAGCCAGCGCTCCATCCCCATGCGAAACAAGTAGGTGAAATGCCACGCCAGCATGATGCAGAAGGCATCGGCCAGCAGGACCACGCCCTGACGGCGAGGGCGCAGTTGATCCAGAACGCGGTTCAGGGAGTGCCAGAGCATGATGGGAGGCGCGCGGGAAGGCAAATGAGAAGCGGCAACCCGCCATTGTGCCTGCGCGCACGACAATCCGGGGATGAGCACCTCGCACGACCTCCCTCCCCTGCCCGCCCTGCCCACCGGCGAATACGAGCACTACAAACGCCTGCGCTACCGCGTGCTGGGCGTGGTGCGCCACAGCGAAACGCTGGAGCCGCTGGTGCTGTACCAGCCGCTGTATGGCGAGCGGGCACTGTGGGTGCGGCCTTACGCGATGTTCGTGGAAGAAGTGGCCGTAGATGGGGTGCGACGACCGCGCTTTGCCTTGGTGCAACCGGACTGAGGCAAGCCTCGTTCAGGGCCGTGAACTCAGGGGCAGCGGCGCTTCGTCCCCTTCCTCGTCGTCCGAACCGGCCACGGCCTTGACCCCGGCAGCGGTCACGTCCACGGCCGTGCCCACCACGGTGGCCCCGACGCTGACGGTGGTCGCCACCACGGTGACAGCAGCATCGGCCACCGCGATCACGGAACACCCGGACAGGCAGACCTGGAGCGACACGAGGGACAGAATCAGGGCCAGACGGCGCATGGCGACTCCACAGAGACATCAAGGAACACAGGACAACAGGAAGGGGGCAGCCCCGCCGGGGCGCCATTGTCGCCGCGAAGCGGGCAGCGCGCTCAGACCTCGTCAAACAGCGGCAGGCTGTAGGGGGCTTCGGGTTCGGCTGCCGTGGGCTGGCCGTCGCCGGTCACCAGCGACTCCATCTTCACGCCCAGCAGGCGCAAGCGCTGGTTCAGCGGCACGGTCTTGAGACAGCGCCCAGCCCACAGGCGGATGGTGGCCGCATCGCGGGTGGGCTGCGGCAAGGTGAGACTGCGGGTAACGATCTTGAAGTCGTCGTAGCGCAGTTTGACGCCCACGGTGCGCCCTGCGTAGTTCTTGCGCACCAGGTCGCTGGCGAGCTGTTCGCACAGGCGGGTGAAGATGGGACCGAGTTGGGCGCGATCGTCGCGCGGGTGCAGATCGCGATCGAAGGTGGTTTCGCGGCTGATGGATTTGGGCTCGCGCCAGGTCACCACCGGGCGGTCGTCGCGGCCATGGGCGGCCTCGTGCAACCAGCTGCCGTAGTGGCTGCCAAAAGCGCTGGCCAACTCATGGGCGGGCGTGGCGGCCAGCTCGCCAATGGTGCGGATGCCCATGGCGGCAAGGCGCTCGGTGGCCTTGGGGCCGATGCCATTGATGCGGCTGACGGGCAAGGGCCAGATGCGCGTCGGCACGTCGGCGTGCATCAGCACGGTGAGGCCATCGGGCTTGTCCAGGTCGGAGCTGATTTTGGACAGCAGCTTGTTGGGGGTGACACCGATCGAGCAACTCAGCCCGGTGGCCTCGCGCACGGCGGCCTTGATGCGCTGCGCCAAGGCCCGCACGCCACCCAGGGGGTCACCGTCCACGGCATCCTGCGCGCCGGGCACATCGGTCAGATCCAGGTAGATTTCGTCGATGCCCCGATCTTCCATCACCGGCGCAATCGCCACGACGGCAGCCTTGAACAGGCGCGAATGGTGGCGGTAGGCCTCGAAATCCATCGGCAACAAGATGGCATCGGGTGCCAGGGCGGCCGCCTTCATCAAGCCCATGCCGGAGTGCACGCCCAGCGCGCGCGCTGGATAGGTGGCGGTGGTGATGACGCCACGCCCCGCATAGTCACGCAAGCGCGCAAACTCATCCAATTCCTGGGGGGCCGAGGCCGAAGGGTTGCGCCGCGAGCCGCCGATCACAACGGGCAGCCCCTGGAGTTGCGGGTAGCGCAGCAACTCGACGGACGCGTAAAACGCGTCCATGTCGAGGTGGGCGATGAGACGGCGGGAAGCGGTCGTGTTCAGGCCTTGATGTCGAGCAGGCTGCCCATCATCTGCTGGTCGGCCTGGATGCTGCGCAGGTTGGCGCGGTAGGTGTAGGTCGCCATCCTCTGCTCGATCAGGTCTTTGGCCAGATCCGGGCCGATCTCCTGAGCCTGTGCCAGCGAGGTGCTCACACCACCCGATTCCTGGCTCTGCTGGTTGACCACCTGGCGTTGAAATTTCTCGGTCTGAACGTTGGCGATGTTGTGGGCGGCCGCGTCCATGCGTGTCGATGCCGCCTGGGCACCCGACAATCCGATGGCTGAAATGGAACTCATGATGGCCTCCGTCGCGCAATCATTTCAGATCAAACTGTACCCGAGAGCTGGGCCCCTTGTCATCGGGCAAGCCACTGGTGCCCACCTTGGAAGCCGTCAACAACACACGCTCGGGGGCAATTTTTTGGGCCAGATAGGCCTTGACGGCATCGCCACGGTGGTCGGCCAGGCTCTTGAGCGCCGCGTCGTTGACCAGGGCCGAGGCCTGCAGCAGCGCCTCCATCTCGGCGGGCGGCAAGGTCTTGGCCAGCCCCACCACATTGCGTGGCTTCTTGATGTCGGCGGCCTTGTAGGCGGCACTCAACCACTGGTCTTTTTCTTCTGGCGAAATTTTTACCTCGTCTGCGCTCTGCCCTGTCGCTTTGGCCTTGGCCACCCGCATCAGACGGTCCACATGGACTGCACGTAGGCCGGTCACGTCCACGACCGGATCGGCGCGACCGGTGGCTTCGAGCTTGAGTGCCGGTCGGTCATCCAGTTTCGTCGCCAGGGTGTCCAGGCGGGTTCGGGCGGCTTCGCTCAGCTCGGCCGAGCCCGGCGCGAAGGGCACGAAACCGAGCTCGTCCCCGCCACCCGACAGCAGCGAGAACGGCGCCATCACTGCCTTGGTGATGAGGTTGACGATGACGCGCCAGATGATGCCCCCCACCGAGAATTGGGGGTCGTCGAGCGAGCCGGAGATGGGCAGATTGATGTCGATCTCGCCATGGCGATTCTTCAGCAGCGCGACCGCGAACAGCACCGGCAACTTGGTGGCATCCGGGCTGTCCACCTTCTCGCCAAAGGTGAGCTGGTCGAGGAAGATCTTGTTTTGCGCCTCCAGCTTGCCGCCGTCGATCTTGTAGTGCACGGTCATCGACAGCGAGCCCTTTTCAATGGCGTAGCCCGCATAGCGCGCCGCATACGGCGTCAGGCGGGTCAGCTCGATGCCCTTGGCGCTGCCCTGGATGTCGGTGAACAGGCGTGGGCCCAGGGGGTGCAGCTGCCCGGTGATCTTGAGCGGTGCGCCGTCGTCCACCGCACCGGAGACGTCCACCGTGGCGGGCTCGGGCTTGTCGGAGGCGACGGCCGAGATGGTGCCCTCGATGCGGGTCAGGTCGGCCGAGTAGTTGGGCTTGATGTAGTTGTCGGTGAAATCGACGCGGCCCTTGCTGAGCTGGATGCCTTGCCAGCGCAGCTTCATGGGAGCGGCCCGTGCGGTGGTCGTCGAGGCCGACGAAGCAGGCGGGGGCGCCGATGCGGGCGTGATTGACGGCGCGGGTGCCGAAGCCGCTGGCTGCGGCGTGGTGAGGGACTGAGGTTGCGCACCCGCTTCGCGGCTGGCGATGCTGGCGAGGTTGAGCTGGCCGTCCGGGTTGATGATGACGCGACCGTAGAACTCGTTGAGCGCAATGCGGCCCAGGTTGGCATTGACCTGGCCATTGGCCCAGGCCAGGTCGGTTCCGTCGAGCGACAGGCTGCGCCAGCTGACGAAGTCAGCCTCGTTGACACGGTCTTGCAGGCGCAGGTCGCTCAGGCCGATGCGGCCCTGGTAGCGCACGCTCAGCCCCCGGCGGGCGTCGTCCTGCAAATGCACACGCCCCGCCGCCTGCGCCCGGGCGCCAGCGATGTGGATGTTGAGGTGCGGGTCAAGGTAGGACTGCAGCACACGCAGGTCCACACCGGCCAGCCCCACCCTGCCCTGCACGGCCAAGGGCTGTGGACGCACCTCGCCCTGGAAGTTCACCTGCCCCTTGCCTTGCGCCTGGGTGCGCAGCTCCACCTTCAGAGGCTGACGCAGATCGGTGGAGACGTTGGCCACGCTCAACTCGGTGCGCTGCACGGACAGCAGTGCCGCCGGGGTGACGGTCTGATCGGTGAGCTGCACGCGGCAGTCCTGGCAGCGCAGCAGCTTGAGCACGACGGGTGGCCAGAGCGGGTCCGTCACGCCCCCCGACTGTCCGGACGAAGCACCCGCGCGTGAGGCCGGGGTGGCGCGCGCAGGCGCCATGCCCAGCCACTGACCCTGGCGACCACGGGTCACACGGGCATCCAGCCCATCCAGGGTGACGGCCTCCAGGCTCAGGCGACGCAAGCCTGCCTGTGCAGGCACCAGGGACACATGGGCCTCGGCACCGTCCACCGCGAGTTCACGCCACTGCACCTGGTCACGCACACCGGTGGCGGTGGCGTTGGCCTGCCACCCCGTCAACCGCACCGAGCCACCACTCAGGTGCAGACCGGGCTGCGCCAGTTCCGGCGAGGTGGCAGCCGGGTCGGCCTGCAGGCGGGCACTGAGCTGGGTCTGTAGCGACAGGGCCCCTTGCTGCACGGCGAGCGGAAGTTTCAAGGCAGGAACCAGCGGCGCCAGCCAGGGTGACACGGCTGCCTGATCAAGGGCCAGCTTGGCCTCCAGCTGCTGGCGCGCGACCTGGGCTTGCCCGCTGGCCCGCAGCGTCATGCCATGCTGGTCGGCCACGTCGAGCTGCCAGGTGGCGGCTGGGGCTTTGGCCGAGGC
>CAYOJR010000074.1:0-1414 GCA_964404335.1 uncultured Aquabacterium sp. | reverse complement strand
GCAAGGCGTCCACACCGTCCACCTTCAACATCTGCCAGCCGGTGTCTGCCTGCCCCAAGCCGGGCAACTGGGGCACGCCCAACCCCAGTTTGCTGAGCTGCAGGCCACCGGAGATGCGCAACATCGGCACCTCCGACGCCGGGCGTTGTTCGAACTGCACCGTGAGCGCGGTATCCAGGCTGCCTTGCTGGGGAGCGATCTTCACGCTCGGCGGCAAGAAAGGCTGGGCCGCCGTCAACCAATGCGCCACGTCCACCGACTGCCAGGACAGCTTCACCTCGGAACGGTGCCCTTCCTGGAAGGGCAAGGTCTGCCCCTCGATCTTCAGGGGACTGCCGTCCACGCGGGCCTGCAGCAATGGGTGCACCGCGACATCGATGTCACTGGGCAGATTGGACACAAACGGCACGCCCACCTGCAGTTGCTCCACCCGGTGCTCCTGCTTCAGAACCCGGTCGGTGTAGCGCAGCAGGCCGTCACGCACTTCGATGTTGAAAACCGCAAAACGCGTGGGCTCGGCATCGGGCCTCGGCTCAGGCGATGGGGCCATCAAGCGGGACATCACCGGGCTGATGTTGAACTGATCGGCCGTCTGACGTTCCAGCCAGAACATGGGTTCGGTCAGTCGCACGCTGCGAATGACCGGCGCGAGGTGACGCAAGGAGGCCAGCGACAGTTGCGCCTGCGCTTGCTTCAGCGTGAACCAGGGGGCCGCTGCGGGCCCCACAGCCACGCCGTCCACCTCGACGGCCAGCGTCCAGGGCTGGATGCGCACGGCCGCCACCTTCACTGGGGTGCCCAGCGCTTCGGTGGCTGCAGCTTCGATGCGGGGCCGTGCCCAATCCGGCAGCCACACCCCCACCCCCACGGTCCAGATGGCGGCGAGCGACACCACGCCCACCAGGGGCTTGAGCCAGGCACGCCGAGGGGCTGCCGAAGCAACATGAGAAGCGGAGTCAGGATGCGTCATCGGGCACGGCACTCAAGGGCAGGCAGACCTTGACATGGTACCGCTGTGGCCCATGTCATGCACAAACTTCCATCCAGCCGCCCCCCGGCCAGACGGTGTTGATCAGGCACGCGGTCGGCTCTGAAAACGAAGCGTGAGCTCACCCAATGCGCCAAAACGGACGTTCAGCAAAGGCCCCACCGGCACCCAGGGTGCCCCGGCATAAGTGCCGGTGATCACAACCTGCCCGGCCTGCAAGCCCTGCCCCTGGCTGCGCAGAAACTCGGCCAACCAGCACAACGGCGCCAGCGGGTCTCCGGCTGAATGTGCACCCTGCTGTGACAGCAGGGGCTGCTGATCCACGACCATCTCGATGTGCATCGTCTGCGCAGCACGCGCCCGTGCCAGATCCACCTCGTCGCCCAGGTACAGCCCTTGGTTCACCAGACCATCAGCCAAACGATC
>CAYOJR010000073.1:0-11006 GCA_964404335.1 uncultured Aquabacterium sp. | reverse complement strand
ACAACGGAATATTCGGAGTGGGAGCGCAGGTGAACGAAAGGCATGCGGCCATTGTAAGAACCCTAGGCCCTGGTCTGGGCCGGTCCCATGGACCAGGCCCGCATGTCCGCCCCCGAGGGGTGCTGGAACACCCGCAAGCCGAACTCCGGCAGGATGGCCAGCAGATGGTCGAAGATGTCCGACTGGATGCCCTCGTAGGCCACCCACTCCGTCGTGTTGGTGAAGCAGTACACCTCCATCGGCAGGCCGTCCGAGGTGGGGTCCAGTTGGCGCACCATCAACGTCATGCCCTGGTGGATGCCCGGCTGGCGGCGCAAGTAGCGCTCCACATACATCCGGAAGATGCCGACATTGGTCACGCGTCGGCGATTCACCACATCCCGGTCGGTGCCCGGTGCGCGGGCATTCCATTCGGCCAGCTCGGCTTCCTTGGCCGCCAGATAGTCCTTGAGCACATCGAAACGGCTCAGCGCCTGGGCTTCGGCGTCGGTCAGAAAGCGGATGCTCTGCTGGTCCAGGTAAACGCTGCGCTTGATGCGCCGCCCGCCCGACTCCGTCATGCCCCGCCAGTTGCGGAACGAGTCCGAAATCAGCCGCTTGGTCGGGATGTTGGTGATCGTCTTGTCCCAGTTCTGCACCTTCACCGTGTGCAAGGCAATGTCGACCACACCACCGTCCACGCCGATCTGCGGCATCTGGATCCAATCACCCACCCGCACCATGTCGTTCGAGCTCAGTTGCACGCTCGCCACCAGTGACAGCAGCGTGTCCTGGAAGATCAGCATCAGCACCGCCGCCATCGCCCCCAGGCCGGACAGCAGGATCAGCGGCGAGCGGTCGATCAGCGTGGCAATCATCAAGATCACCGCCAGCGCATAGATGACGATCTTGACCACCTGTACATAGCCCTTGATCGGACGCTGCGCGGCATCGGGCCGGCGTTGCCACACGGTGTTGACCAGGTCCAGCAAGCTGGCCAGCGCCAGCGCCACCGTCAGCACGATGAAGGCACCGCACACGTTCTGCACCACGGTCACGACCGCCTCCGGCAACTCCGGCACGGTCTGGATGCCCCAGGTCAGCACCAGGGCAGGCACCACATGGGCCAAGCGCGAAATCACCCGCAGCGCCCTCACCTCGGGGTCATGGGCCAGGGAGGTGGACTTCAACACCCGGTCCACACTGCGCAACAGGATGTGCTTGGTCAGCCAATCGGCCATCCACGCCAGGGTGAGCAATCCCGCCAGCGCCAGCACGGTGTAGGACACCGGGTGGCGCTCCAGCCAGGCCATCCAGTCAGGAAAATGTTCTTGCATCGGTCAGGATCCCTATCGGGCGACGTCGCCCAGATTGTTGACCATACCTGTTATTCATCACCTTTGCATTTGGCCAAATACATCAACCCTTGGTAGGGCAGCAAATTGGTTCGCACCACCTTGTCGATCGGCTCGGCAAAGCCGTGTTGCATCCAGCGCGCCGCCAGCAACACATTCAGCCCGATCAAGCCGTCGGCCAGCAGGGGCACGCTGATGCCCTCCAGTTGCTCAGGAGGCAGCAGACGGGTCAGGTGCTGTTTGAGCAAGGCGGAGTAGTCACGCGCCGTGGCCCCGCTCAGCGCGGCCACCTCGTCGCTCACGGCCAGCGAGTCCACCAGCATGATGCGCCCGCGCCGGGGATCATCGCGGATGAACACGAGGAACACACGCATCGCCGGTGCCAACATCTCCAGCGGGTCGGCCGAACGTGGCAACTGCTCCATCGCGGCCAGGGTCAGGGCCATCAACTGCTCACGCAACTCGCTGTAAGCAGCCAGGAACAACTCCGGCAGCGTCTTGAAGGACTCGTAAAAATAACGCTCGGTGAGGTGGGCTGCGACACACACTTCGCGTACCGTGGCGCCATGAAAGCCCTTGGTCCCGAACACCTCGATGGCCCCCTCGATCAGCTTGGCGCGTCGCAGGCGCTGGCGCTCTTCGGGCAACACGCCACCATAGCGACGCTTGTTCAAGGGGGTGGTATCGGGCAGGCTGCAGTCCATGGGAAGACCTATATTCACAGGCGCTATTGTCAGCTTATAGTTTGACAACATTTCTTGTCAAAACGTAAATCATTCACTCACGGGTCACCGGCGCATGAGCATTCAAGCCATCCTCACCAACCTCGTCTTGCGTTATCAGGTCAAAAGGGCCGGGCGCGGCCCGCTGGATGTGCAAAAGGCGCGGCACATGACCAGCAAAATGGCGAAGCGCTACCCCCCACTGCCCAAGGACATCGCCCACACGCCACTGGCCGGCCGCACCGGTGCCGGGTTGTGTTCGGCCGAGTGGCTGAGCGTGGCCCATCCCCAACGCACCGTGATGTACTTCCACGGTGGGGGTTACTTTTTCTGTGGGCTGGACACCCACCGACCGACCTGCGCCTACCTGGCGCGCACCGCGCAGGCCCGCGTGCTGTCGGTGGACTACCGCATGGCACCAGAGCACGTCTTCCCGGCGGCGGTGAACGATGCCGTCGCCTGGTGGAAAGAACTGCTCGACCAGGGTTTCAAACCCTCTGAGGTGGTGTTCGCTGGCGATTCGGCAGGCGGTGGCCTGGCGCTGGCCTGCATGCTGGCCGCCCGCGAACAAGGCCTGCCCCTGCCTGCCGGGGCGGTGCTGTTCTCGCCGTGGACCGACCTGTCCTGCTCAGGCGAGACCATGCGCACCAACGCCGATGCGGATGTGATGTTCAACCCCGAATCTCTGCCTGATGCTGCTGCCCTCTACCTGGCCGGTCAACCCAACACCACGCCTCTGGCCTCGCCCTTGTTTGGCGAACTGCAAGGCCTGCCCCCCCTGATGACTCACGCCAGCGAGCACGAAATCCTGCTGGCCGACTCGACCCGCCTGCACGAGCGTGCGCTGGCGCAAGGCGTGCGCAGCGAACTGCATCTCAAGGCCAAGATGCCCCATGTGTGGCCCATCATGCTGGCGCTGCCCGAGGCCCGCCAGACCCTGAAACACTGCGGCGAGTTCATCGCCCAAGTCACCCGCGAGGCCACGGTCGCTCAGCAGGCATGATGCGCACATGAACTGGTTCAAACGTTTGTGGTGGTCAGCGGTGGTGCTGGCCTTTGTCTTGGCGGGTGCCGTGGCCTGGAGCTGGGAGCCCGACCGGCAGTTGGGCGAGTTGGTCGCCCGCTGGGCCCCGGAGCCCTCGCGCTTCATCGAGCTGGACGGCATGCAGGTGCACATCCGTGACACCGGCCCTCGCAACGACCCCGCACCCATCCTGCTGCTGCACGGCATGTCCTCCAGTCTGCACAGTTTTGAGGGCTGGCAAAGTGATCTGCAAACGCAGCGCCGCGTCATCAGCATCGATCTGCCCGGTTTCGGCCTGACCGGCCCCAGCCCCCAAGGTGACTACCGCATCGAGGTCTACACCCGCTTCGTCTTGCGCCTGCTCGACACGCTGGAAATCAAGCGCGTGGTGATTGCAGGCAATGCCCTGGGCGGTGAAATCGCCTGGCAGACCGCGCTGCTGGCCCCCGAGCGCGTTCAAAAGCTGATCCTGATTGACGCCGATGGCTACCAACCCGCCGTGCTGTCCATGCCCCTGGCCTTTCAGATCGCCAGCATGCGCGGCCTGCGTTGGGTGGCCGAACGCATCCTGCCGCGCGCGCTCATGACGGTCAGCCTGCGCAGTGTCTTCGGTGAGCCGGAACGGGTCACCCCCGAGCGGATCGACCGCTATTTCGAGCTGAACCTGCGCGTGGGCAACCGCCGCGCCCTGTTCCAACGCATGGACCAGGCCACCTTCGGCGAACGCGCGCCCCAGATTCGCCAGATCGCACAACCCACCCTGGTGCTCTGGGGTGAGCGCGACAAGATGATCGCTCCCGAGCTGGGCGCACAGTTTTGCCGCGACATTCCTCGCTGTCGCCTGGTGACCTTCCCCAAACTGGGCCATGTGCCACAGGAAGAGGACCCGCAAACCACCCTGCAGACGGTGAAGACCTTCCTGGGATCCTGAGTGGAGGGGAGCGGGGCCCCTCGCCGGCAAAAAATGTCGCGCCTTCGGTGAGGCAAGCGGCCATAAAACCGCTACGCTTGGGCCCATGTTCAGTTATCGACACGGATTCCACGCGGGCAACCACGCCGATGTGCTCAAGCACATGGTGCTGGTGCAGGTGCTTGAGCACCTGCTGCACAAAGACAAACCCTTCTGGGTGGTCGACACCCACGCGGGTGGAGGGCTTTACGACCTCACCAGCGGCTACGCCACCAAGAGCGGCGAGTCCAACACCGGCATCGCCACCTTGTGGCCGATGCGCCGCGACAAGTCCATCCCTGAAGCCGTGCGCAGCCTGCTCAAACAGGTCGCCCTGCTCAACGATGGTGACGAGCTCAAGTGGTACCCCGGCTCACCGCAACTGGCTGCGCAGATGCTGCGCGAAGGCGATCACCTGCGCCTGTTCGAGCTGCACCCCACCGAGATCAAGCTGCTGGAAAACCACTTCACCGGCGTCAAGCGCGGCGTCAGCATCCAGTGCGCCGATGGCTTTGCCAGCCTGAAGGCCTGCCTGCCCCCGCCGCCGCGTCGCGGCCTGGTGCACATCGACCCGCCCTACGAGATCAAGGACGACTACCGCCGCGTCCTGCAGACCTTGAAGGATGCGATCCCCAAGTTTACCTCGGGCACCTATGCGATCTGGTATCCGGAAGTGGCGCGCCGTGAGGCCATCCAGTTCCCGGCCCAGCTCAAGCGCCTGGCCTCTGAGCTGCCCAAGGTCGACTGGCTACACGCCACGCTGCGCGTCAAGGGCGCCGAGCGCGACGGCGTCGGCCTGTTCGGCAGCGGCATGTTCATCATCAACCCACCCTACACCCTGTACGACAAGCTGGCCGAGGCCCTGCCCTGGCTGGTCGACACCATCGGGCAGGACGAGCACGCGGCTTACACGCTCGAAGCGCAGCAGAGCTGAAGCGGTACGGGCAGCGGGCCGTTCGACACGGCCTGACGCACCACACACGGCGTCAGGCGCCCAGGTCAAACACCAGCACCTCGGCTTGTTTGCCCTGGCTCAGGCTCAGGCGGTTTGCGCCCTCCAGCTTCAGGGCATCGCCCGCCTTCAGGGCCTGGCCATTCACACTCAGCTCGCCGCACGCCAGGTGCACATAGGTCTTGCGTGTCGCGTCCAACGGCACCTCCAGGGCCTCGTCGCCGTCAAACAAGCCGGCGTACAGCGTCGCATCGGCATGGATGGTCACCGAGCCTTCGCGCCCATCCGGTGAGGCCACCACCCGCAAGCGACCGCGCTTGTCGGCTTCGGCAAAGCCCTTTTGCTCGTAACCCGGGCGCAAACCGCGCTGCGAGGGCTGAATCCAGATCTGCAGCATGTGCGTGGTGTCGTACAGCGCCTGATTGAACTCACTGTGCAGGATGCCCGTGCCCGCCGACATGCGCTGCACCTCGCCCGGCACGATGCGCGCATCGTTGCCCTGGTTGTCCTTGTGCCAGATCGCGCCCTGCAGCACATAGGTCACGATCTCCATGTCGCGGTGGCCGTGCATGCCAAAGCCGCGCCCCGGCGCAATCATGTCGTCGTTGATCACCCGCAGCGGCCCAAAGCCCATGTGGGCCGGGTCGTGGTACTCGGCAAACGAAAAGCTGTGGAAGCTCTGCAGCCAGCCGTGGTCGGCGTAGCCACGGTCTTCAGATCGGCGCAAGGTCAACATGGCAAGGCTCCTTCAATGTGTGCATCCTGAAGCTCACTGTAGAAGCGGCGGGGCCTTTGGCGACTGCGCCCGACTGATGGCATCATTCAAACAAATTGAATCAAACCCATGAGTGAACGCCGCCAAGCCCTCACCCCTGAAGCCCTGCAGATGATGGACACCATCGCGCGCACCGGCAGTTTTGCTGCGGCCGCGCGGGAGTTGGGCAAGGTGCCCTCAGCCCTGACCTACAGCGTGCGCCAGCTCGAAGACGCGCTCGACGTGCTGCTGTTCGACCGCCGCAGCCGTCAGGCCCGCCTCACCGCCGCCGGCGACGAACTGCTGCGCGAGGGCCGCCTGCTGCTGCAACAGATGGACGCCGTGGCCAACCGGGTCAAGCGGGTGGCATCGGGCTGGGAGGCCGAACTCACCATCGCGGTAGACAAGGTCATCGCCCCCCACGCCATCTTCGACCTGATCGAAGGCTTCTACGCCCTCAAGCCGCCTACCCGCGTGCGCATGCTCAGCGAGGTCATGAACGGCACCTGGGAGGCGCTGGCCTCGGGCGCGGCCGACCTGGCCATCGGCATCCCGGGGGACCGCATCACCACGCCGGGCGTGCGGATCGAAGTCATTGGCGACGTGCCCTTCGTGCTGGCCGTGTCGCCCCACCATCCGCTGGCTCAGGCCGAGGAGCCCATCGACCAAACCGTGCTGGCTCAGCACCGCATCGTCGCCGTGGCCGACACCGCACGCGGCATCGAGCCCATGACCATCGGCATCCTGCCCGGTCAGGACGTGCTCACCCTACCGTCCATGTCGTCCAAGCTCGAAGCGCAGATGCGCGGCCTGGGCTGCGGTTTCCTGCCCGAGCCCATGGTCCGCCCCTATCTGGCCAACGGCCAACTGGTCAGCAAGGCCGTGAGCGGCCCTCCCCGCATCAGCCGCATCCACTACGCCTGGCGCCAGGGCGAGACGCCACCCGGCATGGCCCTGACCTGGTGGCTGCACCAACTCAGCAGCCCCACCACCCGCCAGGCTCTGATGGACCTGCATGGAGGCCTGCTGCTGTGAGGTATGCCGCCGGCCACGGCCGCTACATCGGCCGGTTTGCGCCCTCCCCCACCGGCCCGCTGCACGCAGGCTCCCTGGTGGCCGCGCTGGCCAGTTGGCTGGATGCACGCGCGCACGGCGGCCGCTGGCTCGTGCGCATCGAAGACGTGGACACCCCGCGCTGCGTGCCCGGCGCCGATGCGCTGATCCTGTCGCAACTGGCCGCCTGCGGCCTGCACCCGGACGCGCCCCCGGTGTACCAAAGCCAGCGTGGCACCCTGTACCAGGCAGCCCTCGACCGCCTCGTGGCCGCTGGCCATGCCTACCCCTGCGGTTGCACCCGCGCCGACATCGCCCAGGCCAACGCGGCGCTGGGCCTGAGCAAGGCCCGCCACGGCGACCTGGTCTACCCCGGCACCTGCCGCCCCGACCGTGGTGGCCTGCAAGGCAAGCCCGCACGCGCCTGGCGCCTGCAGGTGCCCGCGCGCGCCGGCACGCCCGACGGCCTGTGGCACTGGCACGACCGACGCCTCGGCCCGCAAAGCCAGAACCTGGCCGAAACCGTGGGCGACTTCGTCATCCGCCGGGCCGACGGCCTGTGGGCCTACCAGCTCGCCGTGGTCGTGGACGATGGCGCGCAAGGCGTCACCGACATCGTGCGCGGCGAGGACCTGACCGACAACACGCCCCGCCAGTTGTGGCTGCAACAATGCCTGGGTCTGACCGCGCCGCGCTACCTGCACACCCCACTGGTGTGCGGCGCCAATGGCGAAAAGCTGTCCAAACAGAATGGTGCTGAAGCTCTGTCGCTTGACGACCCGCTGGCCACCTTGCAGCAAGCGAGCCACGCGCTGGGGCTGTCCGCAGACGGCCAGACTGTCGGCGACTGGCTGGCCGCCGCTGTCACCGCCTGGCAGGAACAACTGACACGCTGGCCCCTGCGTTGAGCGCGCTCAACCCCGATCAACCACCACGAAGTGCTTGCGCACCGGCTCGATCACCTCGAACGCGCCTTCAAATCCGGCCGGGATCACCGCCCCCTCGCCTGCGCGCACGTCCACCCAGCCGCCAGCCGTATCGTGCAAGCGCACATGCCCGCTCAGCACAAAGAAGTACTCTTCCTTGTTGGCCGGAAACACGATGCGCCAGCGCCCCACCTCGCAGGCCCAGATGCCCGCACTCGTCTGCCCATCGGCCGACTCGTACAGCGTCCAGGTCTCGCGCCGTGGGTTGCCCTGTTGCAGCCGCTCCGGCTTCGGGTGATCGATGACGCCGCCCTGCGCAGGCGGATCAAAACGCACGATGGCGGGCAACGGTGCCCCCGGCACGCCATTCACAGGCCCGCTCATGCCCCCTCCCCGGCACCTGCATCCGCGTCCGTGGCAGCCTCCACCACTGGCGCCACATCAATCAGGAAATGCGTGCGGTAGTACGCCAACTCGTCGATCGACTCGTGGATGTCGGCCAGCGCCGTGTGCTTTTGCGCCTTTTTGAAGCCGCTCACCAGCTCCGGCCGCCAGCGCCGCGCCAGCTCCTTGAGGGTGCTCACATCCAGATTGCGGTAGTGAAAGAACGCCTCCAGCTTGGGCATGTAATTCGCCAAAAAGCGCCGGTCCTGGCAGATCGAGTTGCCGCACATCGGTGACTTGTTGGTGGGCACATACTTCTTCAGGAACGCGATCACGGCGTGCTCGGCCTCCGCCTCCGTCACCGTCGAGGCCTTGACCCGGTCGATCAGCCCGCTCTTGCCGTGCGTGCCCTTGTTCCACTTGTCCATGCCATTGAGCACCTCGTCAGACTGATGGATCGCCAGCACCGGCCCCTCCACGCGCACCGTCAGCTGCGGGTCGGTCACCACCACCGCGATCTCGATGATGCGGTCGCTCTGGGTCTTCAGCCCGGTCATCTCGAGGTCGATCCAGATCAGGTTCAGATCGCTCTTGGCCAAGACCGGCGTTGCGGGGGCATCGGCAGGCACAGGCGTGCCGTGGGTCACATCACTCATGGGCATCACACAAAACGGTTGTCCGGCCCGATAGGCAGGCGAGTCGGTCATTTTCCGGCACAGGCACCTGGGCACAGGAATTTGCACGCCGGACGAGCCCCGGATTGTGCGGGCAAACGTACACTCCCGGTCATGCCATCCAGCACCCTGACCCTGCTTTTCGCGGCCTTCATCGTCGCCTCCCTGCTCACCAAACTCTGGCTCGACACCCGCCAGGCGCGCCACGTCGCCCGCCACCGCAACACGGTGCCCGACGCCTTCGCTCCGCACGTGCCCGCACTCAGCCACCAACGTGCCGCCAACTACACCCTCGACAAGCTGCGCTTCGGCCTCCTGAGCACCGCCGTCAGCACCGCCGTGCTCATCGGCTGGACCCTGCTGGGCGGCCTCGACGCGCTCAACATCGCCGTGCGCGAGGCCGTGCTGCCCGCCTGGGGTGCCCTGCCCTACCAACTCGTGCTGCTGGGCGCCTTCACCCTCATCGGCGCCCTGATCGAACTGCCGCTTGAAGCCTGGCACACCTTCCGTCTGGAGCAAAAGCACGGCTTCAACCGCATGACCTGGAGCATGTGGCTGGGCGACCAGCTCAAGCAGATGCTGCTGGGCCTGCTGCTCGGCGGCCCCATCGCCGCCCTCATCCTGTGGCTCATGGGCGCGGCCGGCGCCAACTGGTGGCTGTGGGCCTGGGGTGCCTGGGTCGGCTTCAGCCTGCTGCTGATGGTGATCTTCCCCATCTTCATCGCCCCGCTGTTCAACAAGTTCGAGCCCCTGCAGGACCAGGGTCTGATCGAGCGCGTCAACGCCCTGATGGCCCGCTGCGGCTTCACTGCCAAGGGCTTCTTCGTCATGGACGGCAGCCGCCGTTCGGCCCACGCCAACGCCTACTTCACCGGCCTGGGCGCCGCCAAGCGCGTCGTCTTCTACGACACCCTTCTGAGCAAGCTCACCCACGGTGAGGTCGAAGCCGTGCTGGCCCACGAGCTCGGCCACTTCAAACACCGCCACGTGCTCAAGCGCATGGTCATGATGTTCGCCCTGAGCCTGGGTGGCTTCGCCTTGCTGGGCTGGCTGTCACAGCAAATCGGCTTCTACACCGGCCTGGGCGTGCGCCCCAACCTCGGTGCCCCCAATGACGCGCTGGCCCTGCTGCTCTTCATGCTGGCCCTCCCGCCCTTCGCCTTCTTCATCTCCCCGGTGTTCGCCTACTTCTCCCGCAAGGACGAGTACGAGGCCGACGCCTACGCCTGCGCCCAGGCCAGCGGCCAAGACCTCGCCAGCGCCCTGATCAAGCTCTACAAGGACAACTCGTCCACCCTCACGCCCGACCCCATGTACGTCCGCTTCCACTACTCCCACCCGCCCGCCTCCGAGCGCCTGGCGGCCATGCAGGCATGAAGCGCCACGGACACAACGCGCCCTTGCGCAAAGCCAAGGGCAAGGACGCCGACACCAGCCAGTGCCAGCGCGGCCTGGTCGTCTCCACCCACGGCCGCCACGTCATCGTCGAAGACGAACAAGGCGGCCGCCTGATCTGCCATCCCCGTGGCAAGAAGAGCGAAGCCGTCGTGGGCGACCGCGTGCTGTGGCAACCCACGCTGGAGGGCAGCGGCGAAGGCCTGATCGTGCAGGTCGAAGAACGCCGCAACCTGCTCTACCGGCAAGACGAATGGCGCAGCAAGTCCTTTGCCGCCAACCTCGACCAGATGCTGGTGTGGATCGCCGTCGAGCCCGTGTTCAGCGAGGCTCAGCTCACGCGCGCGCTGCTGGCCGCCCGCTACGCCAACATCCCCGTCACCATCGTGCTCAACAAGGTGGACCTGCCCGGCGCTGACACCGCCCGCCAGCGCCTCGCGCCCTACCGCGCCATGGGCTACCCGGTGGTCGAGATGTCCCTCACTTCTGATGCCGAGGCCGCCAAGGCCCAGGTGATGCCCTTGCTGCAAGGCAAGGCCAGCCTGGTGCTGGGCCCGTCGGGCGCTGGCAAGAGCACGCTGATCAACACCCTGCTGCCCCACGCCCGCGCCGAAGTGGGTGAGATTTCGCAGGCACTCAACTCCGGCCGCCACACCACCACGACCAGCCTCTGGTACTGGCTGGACGACAGCCACGAGAGCGCCGTGATCGACTCGCCGGGCTTTCAGGAGTTCGGTCTGCACCACATCGCGCCCACCGAACTGGCCAAGTGGATGCCCGACATCGCGGCCCACATCGCCGACTGCCGCTTCTACAACTGCACGCACCGCCAAGAGCCG
>CAYOJR010000072.1:0-11325 GCA_964404335.1 uncultured Aquabacterium sp. | reverse complement strand
GTGGCCACCGACTTCCGTGGCGAGAGCTGCACCTCGGTGTTCGATGCCGAAGCCGGTATCGCCCTGGACAAGACCTTCGTGAAGGTTGTGGCTTGGTATGACAACGAGTGGGGCTACTCGAACAAGTGCCTGGAAATGGCTCGCGTCATTGCCAAGTGATTTGACGGGTGTGGGTGGCTGCGGCCACCTGCGTCGTGATCCAGGAAGAACCTCCCTGGGCTTGCGCCTCGGGAGGTTTTTTTGTGCGCAGCCTTTTCATATCTGAATGACAGATATTTGCCATTTATCTGAATTTCAGATAAATTCAAGTTATCTGAATGACGGATATTTGATCGTGGCGTCACGCTTGCCTTCTCAACCTCTGGTCACTGCCTTGCAGTTGGGTGTGCTGCTCAAGACCGCTCGCAAGCACCGCAAACTCACGCAGGCGGACGTTGCAAGGCGGTTGGGCTTGAGCCAGAACCGGGTGTCTCACCTGGAACAGCACCCCGAGGAGCTGAGCTTCAAGCAACTGTTGGGCTGGTGTGCGGTGGTCGGGCTGGAGTTGCACTTGGGCGACCGACCCGATCCGGTGGAAACCCAGGCCGTGGAGTGGTGAAATGGCCAGACGTTCGCACAGTCAGACCTTGATGCTCTGGGCCAATGGCGAGTTGGTCGGGCGTTGGACCGTCACCGCTCGGGGGGACATGGCGCTGCAGTATGACGACGCCTGGCTGGCGTCTCCGCGTGGGAGGCCGATCTCCTTGTCGCTGCCCTTCAATCTCCACAACGAGCCACTGAAGGGGGATGCGGTCGCGCACTATTTCGAAGGGCTGTTGCCGGA
This sequence comes from uncultured Aquabacterium sp., assembly GCA_964404335.1. Lineage (GTDB taxonomy): Bacteria > Pseudomonadota > Gammaproteobacteria > Burkholderiales > Burkholderiaceae_C > Aquabacterium. Next base: position 10,502 of record CAYOJR010000072.1, on the reverse strand, counting down.
CAGCACGGTGATCCGCAAGCGCGTGGCAGTCCGGTTCAAGACCGGCTCCTTGGAGGCGTTTGACCTGTTGGCAGCCATCGGGCGCGATTGCGTCGGTGCGTTGCAGTTGCTGCCCGAAGGCGAGGTTCCGGAGGGCATTGGCCGCGTTGAGGGCGTGGTAGTGGACGAAGAGGCCATCGAGCGGCATTTGCTGGAGGCGGTGAGTCCGGGTCGGTTTGCGGGTGCGCTGGATCCGGACGATGACTTTCGCATTTCGCTGGCGGGGGCGCAGGAGAAGGACGCCTTCTTGTGGTGGGGGGGGCGGTGGATGAAGCCGCGCGGTGCGACGCCGACGACCCACATCTTCAAGTTGCCGTTGGGGTTGGTAGGCGGGCGTCAGGCGGATTTCAGCACGTCGGTCGACAACGAGTGGTTGTGTCTTCGCCTGTTCAAGGCATTCGGGTTGCCTGCTGCGGAAGCGCACATTGCCACATTCGGAACGCAACGGGTGCTGGTCGTGGAGCGATTCGACCGTGTGGTGTCTGCCGACGGGACACGGCTGTTTCGGCTCATGCAGGAAGACTTCTGCCAGGCTACCGGTACCTCGCCGCTCATCAAATATGAGAATGAAGGTGGGCCGGGCCTCAAGTCATTGTTCACTCTGGTTCAGCAGTCATTGAATGCCGAGCGTGATCTGCGTACCCTCATGGCGTCGCAGATCTTGTTCTGGATGCTGCGTGCGCCCGACGGGCATGCGAAGAACTTCAGCATTCAGTTGCAAGCAGGACAGGCTGGACGGTTCCGGCTGGCGCCCATGTACGACGTGATGTCGGCTTACCCCGTCATTGGTGAGGGGCCAAACCTGTGGGCGGTACACGACCTCAAGCTGGCGATGGCGCTGCTGGGCAAGAACCGCCACTACGGCATGCACCGTATTCAGCGTCGGCACTTCAACAGCACGGCCAAACAGGTGGGGTATGGGGAGAGCGCCGAGGCTTTGCTGGAGGAGTTGATTGCGCGGACGCCTCAGGCGATTGCGCAAGTGCAAGCCGAATTGCCTGCGGGCTTTTCGCAGCACGTTGCCGACCGAATCTTGACGGGGCTTGAGCGTGCCGCTCAGGCCTTGGCAAGCCAGAGCCCAAGCTGATCAAGGACAGGCCGTAAAGCGCTTGCCCTGCGGCAGGCGCAGGCCGTTGAGGCTGGTCTGCACGCTGGCGGTGGCCTGCGGCACGATCACGTTCTGAGCCTGCATGCGCGGGCGGATGACGACGACGCGGGCCGAGCGCACGCCGCGCTCTTTCAGCTTGTTGAGGGCGGCTTGCGCCTCTTGCGCCTGTTCGTAGCGGCCCAGCACCAGGCCGTTGGCGAGGCTGGTGGGGGTGCGTACTTCGCTGAAGCGGATGCCACCCATGGCGTTGAGTTCGGCCTGCTTGCGGCGGAAGAGTTCGCGGTCCGGGTAGGGGCCCATGTACACGTACCAGATGCCTTCGATGGTGACGTCTTCGGTGCGCCAGGCGTTGTCGGCCACGATGGGCTTCAGGCTGGTGGTGACGAGGCCCATTTCCATGGAGCCGAAGGGACCCGCTTTCAGACAGGCGGTGGGGCCGGAGGCCGCAGAGGCAGCGCCGGCCGCAGCCAGGAGTTCGGGCGAGGAGGCGGCGCTGCTGGCTTCAGAGGCGGCAGCTGCTTCGGATGCCGCCGACACTGCCGAGGCAATGGCCTGCACCAGAGCGGCCGATGCGGCGCTGGCCGAAGGCATGACTTCGGGCGGGATCACCTCCAGCTGGTCGGCATGCAGCTGCAGGCTCAGGCGTTGAGGCTCGTGCTGCTGGGATGGGTCAACGCCGACCAGTGTGGTCAGCCAGCCTTGGGTCCAGCTGAAGAAGGCCAGGTTGAGAAGCAGCAGGATCAGCACCAGAGAGCGCAGCATGAGCGAAGGGCCGTGGGTCAGGTTGAGGTGGAAGGAGAGCGGGGCTCAGGTCGTGTGAGGGCGCACGCTGACGTCGCCACTGTGCCACGCCTGCACACCTTGTTCAGTATGCACGAGCAAGGCGCCTTGGGCGTCCACGCCTTGCGCGACACCCGTCTGAGTAGGTGGGTGGCCGTCGGCGGGATATTGACCCGGTGCGCTCCACAGTCCGACGTTTTGGCCGCGCAGCACGTCACGCTGCGCGTAGGCGTCTTGCAGGGGGGCAAAGCCTTCGGTTTCGAAGCGTTGCACGCTGCGCACGAGCGTCGGTGCCACCCAGGCCCAGACATCGCCGAGCGTGGGCGGGGCGGTGGGGTCAACCTCTGCCAGGCTGGCGGCCTGCGCCGGTGCCATGCCGGGCCGCACGTTGATGCCGATGCCGATGACCACCCAGCGTTGGCCCTCGGTGAGACCGGGGGCAGGGCAGGCTTCAATGAGGATGCCACCCAGTTTGCGTCCGGCGAGCCACAGGTCATTGGGCCATTTCAGACCGATGGGGCCGAGGGGCCAGGGCGCACCCAGGCCGGCATCGAGTGCCTCGGCCACGGCCAGGCCTACGGCCAGCGACAAGGCGCCCGCACCACCGGGGATGTGCGCCATGTGCAGGGGCAGGCCCAGAGAGAAGGTGAGGGTGTGACCCGGTTCAGCTTGCCAGGTGCGCCCGAGGCGGCCACGACCGGCGCTCTGGCGCGCGGCAGCGAGCAAGGTGGGTTGGGTGTGACCACGCTGCCCACGCGCCATCAGTTCGGTGTTGGTGGAGCCAATCTCGGGCAGCACCTCGATGCTGAGATCGGGGCAGGTGGCGGCGCAGGCCAGCCAGATGCGCTCGGCCGCACCGTTCAAGCCGGCCAGCACGGGGAGCAGGGCGTCGTGGTGGGCGGGGTGGTTCGCGCAGGAGGGGTCACCAGGGGTGGACATGGTCAGCGGCGAGTCGAGCGGCTCTGGCGTTGCTTGGCGGCCAGCATGGTGCCGCGACACGTGGAGGCGCCACACCAGCAGGCGTATTCTTTCTTGAGCTTGGCGGTCAGGCGGGCGTCGATGACCAGGCCGTAGTCGAAGAAGAGTTCTTCGCCAGGCGCGATGTCGCGCAGGGCATGGAGGAAGACGCGGTTGCCGACTTGCTCGGCTTCCAGGTTGGGCTCGCAACTGTGGTTGATCCACTTGGCCGAGTTGCCCTGGTATTTGCCGTCGATGACGTGGCCGTCGTCGAGGTGGAAATAAAAGGTGTGATTGGGCTGCTCAGGGTCGTGGGGGTGGCGGTCGAGCGCCTCTTCCCAGGTGATGATTTCGCCCTTGTATTCGAGCACGCGCTCACCGGCGTGGATGGGGCGCACGGCATAGACGCCCTTGCCGTGGATGCCGGAGTCGCGCACCTGGGTGCGGCGGCCGGTGTCGGACGCCGGGTCGCTGTGGGCTGCGGTGCGGGCAGCGGGCGTGGGTTTGTGCGCGGCTTGCGTCATCGACCAGTGTGTTTATATTGAAATGTGCGGGTGCGCGCGTGCGCGCGCGAGAGAAACCCGATTGTATGAACGGTTTGCATATATAAACACGCCCATGAGCAAAGCCCTGGTCATTGCAGAAAAGCCTTCGGTTGCCCAAGACATCGTGCGCGCGTTGACGCCGGTGGATGGCAAGTTCGAAAAACACGACGAATATTTCGAGAGCGAGCACTATGTGGTCAGCTCCGCCGTCGGCCATCTGGTCGAGATCAAGGCGCCCGAAGAATTCGACGTCAAGCGCGGCAAGTGGAGCTTTGCGAACCTGCCGGTGATCCCGCCGCATTTCGATCTGAACCCGATCGACAAGAGCAAGGGGCGCCTCAATGCCCTGGTCAAGCTGATCAAGCGCAAGGACGTCACCACCTTGATCAACGCGTGTGACGCGGGGCGTGAAGGCGAGCTGATCTTCCGCCTGATTGCGCAGTATGCGCAAGACAGCACGGCCACGCTGCGCGCCAAGGGCCTGGGCAAGGAAGTCAAGCGGCTGTGGCTGCAGAGCATGACGCCCGCCGCCATCCGCGAAGGTTTCGAGTCGCTGCGCACCGATGAGCAGATGCTGCCCTTGGCCAGCGCCGCGCGTTGTCGCTCCGAGGCCGACTGGCTGGTGGGCATCAACGGCACGCGGGCGATGACAGCGTTCAACTCGCGCGATGGGGGCTTTTTCCTGACCACGGTGGGCCGGGTGCAGACACCGACGCTGTCCATCGTGGTGGAGCGTGAAGAAAAGATCCGCAAGCACGTGTACCGCGATTACTGGGAAATTCGCGGCAGCTTCGATGTGGCCGCAGGCAGCTACGACGGCAAGTGGTTCGATCCGGAGTTCAAGAAGGTCAAGAACGCAGCAGAGGGCTCGCAAGAGGCCGAGCTGAAGGCCGACCGCGTCTGGTCGGCCGCCGAGGCGCAGGCCATTGCCGATGCGGTGCGGGGCCAGACCGGCACGGTGACGGAAGAGGCCAAACCGAGCAGCCAGTCCAGCCCGCTGCTGTACGACCTGACCACGCTGCAGCGTGAGGCCAACTCGCGCTTCGGTTTCAGCGCCAAGACCACGCTGTCGCTCGCTCAGGCCCTGTATGAAAAGCACAAGGCGCTGACCTACCCACGTACCGATTCGCGCGCGCTGCCGGAGGACTACCTGGGCGTGGTGCAGGACACGATGGGCATGATCGCCAACGAGGACCTGCCGGGCCCGCTGCGCGAACTGGCCCTGCACGCCCGCAAGGCGGTCAACGATGGCTATGTGAAGCCCAACAAGCGCGTGTTCGACAACGCCAAGGTGTCGGACCACTTTGCCATCATCCCGACGATGCAGGCGCCGCGCAGCCTCACCGAGGCCGAGGCCAAGCTGTACGACATGGTGGTCAAGCGCTTCATCGCGGTGTTCTACCCGGCGGCCGAGTTCATGGTCACGACCCGCATCACCAAGGTGCCGGCCGCAGGCAAGGTGCACCACTTCCAGACCAACGGCAAGGTGCTGGTCAAGCCGGGCTGGATGGCCGTGTATGGCAAGGAAGCGGCCGAAGAGGGCGACGACACCACCTTGGTGGCCGTGCAGCCGGGCGAGGCCGTGCGCAACGAGGACGTGGTCGTCAATGCACTGAAGACCAAGCCGCCCGCCCGCTACACCGAAGCGACGCTGCTGAGCGCCATGGAAGGCGCCGGCAAGCTGATCGACGACGAGGAGCTGAAGGCGGCGATGACCGAGAAGGGCCTGGGTACGCCAGCGACCCGTGCGGCCATCATCGAAGGGCTGATCACCGAGAAGTACCTGTTCCGCGAGGGCCGCGAGATGATCCCGACGGCCAAGGCCTTCCAGCTGATGACGCTGTTGCGCGGCCTGGGCGTGGAAGACCTGACCAAGCCCGAGCTGACCGGCAACTGGGAATTCAAGCTGGCCGAGATGGAAAAGGGCCGCCTGAGCCGCGAGGCCTTCATGGCCGAGATCGAGGCCATGACGCAGCGCGTGGTGCAAAAGGCCAAGGAATACGACCGCGACACCATCCCGGGCGACTACGCCACGCTGAGCACGCCGTGCCCGAACTGCGGGGGCGTGGTCAAGGAAAACTACCGCCGCTTCACCTGCACGGGCAAGGGCGGTGGCGATGCCGAGGGCGCCACCGGTTGCGGCTTCAGCATGACCAAGATCCCGGCCGGTCGCAGCTTCGAGCTGCACGAGGTGGAGCAGCTGCTGCGCGACCACAAGATCGGGCCGCTGGAAGGCTTCCGCTCGAAGGCGGGTTGGCCGTTCACGGCCGAGCTGCGCATGGTGCGCGACGAAGAATCGGCCAACTGGAAGATGGAGTTCGACTTCGGCGAGGACGCGAAGAAGGACGAGGGCTCGGGCGAGGCGGTGGACTTCAGCGCGCAGACCAGCCTGGGTGCTTGCCCCAAGTGTGGCGGCCATGTGTACGAGCACGGCGCCAACTACGTGTGCGAGCGCACCACCGGCACGCCGACCTGCGACTTCAAGAGCGGCAAGATCATCTTGCAGCAGCCGGTGACGCCGGAGCAGATCACCAAGCTGCTGGAGACGGGCAAGACCGACCTGCTGGAGAACTTCGTCTCGAACAAGACGCGGCGCAAGTTCAAGGCCTTCCTGAGCTGGGATGCGAAGACCGGCAAGGTGGGCTTCGAGTTCGAGCCGCGTGCGGCGAAGGCGCCGGCTGCCAAGAAAACGGCCGCCAAGAAAGCGACGAAGAAGGCAGCGGCCTGAGGCTGCGCGAAGCCCTGCTGGCGAGTGGACCAAATGGGCACACGCCAGCGGTGGTTGAAGGGGCGATGTAAGGTGTGACGCAGTCTTGTGACGGAGTCTCGCCATGCCGCTGATCTTCACTTCCCGACATGCCGCCCACCGCGACAGTGGGCGCGTGCATCCTGTGCCCAGCGAGATCACGCCGGAGGCGGTGTATGCCAGTCGGCGCCAGTGGTTGCGCGATGCGGCACTGTTGGGGGGCGGGGCGTTGGCTGCTTCAAGCTGGCATGCCGCATGGGCGCAGACGCCGACAAGCGCGACGCCCAGCACGGTGATACGGCCGGGCAAGCGATTGGCCTTGCCCGCGGTGCGTAGCAGCGTGCCGGGGGCGCTGGCGGTGGACCAGCGCACGTCCTACGAGCACATCACCACCTACAACAACTTCTACGAGTTCGGCACCGACAAGTCCGACCCGGCCGAGTACGCCCATGCCCTGAAGACACGGCCGTGGACGCTGAGCATCGAGGGCGAAGTGGGGCGGCCCCTGGAGCTGGGACTGGACGAGCTGCTCAAGCTGGGGGCGATGGAAGAGCGCATCTATCGCCTGCGCTGCGTGGAGGGCTGGTCGATGGTGATCCCGTGGGTGGGCTATTCGCTGTCCACGCTGTTGCAGCGTGCGCAGCCGACCAGCCGGGCCAAGTTTGTCGAGTTCATCAGTCTGGCGGACGCGCAGCAGATGCCCGGTCTGCGCAGCAGCGTGCTGGACTGGCCTTATGTGGAGGGCTTGCGCATTGACGAGGCGATGCACCCGCTGACGCTGATGGCTTTTGGCCTGTATGGCGAGGTGCTGCCGCCGCAGAACGGCGCGCCGCTGCGCCTGGTCGTGCCCTGGAAGTACGGCTTCAAGAGCGCGAAGTCGATCGTGACGATTCGCCTGACGGAGAAGCCCCGCCCGTCGAGCTGGATGCTGGCCAACCCGCGTGAGTACGGCTACTACTCGAATGTGAACCCGACGGTGGACCATCCGCGCTGGAGTCAGGCCACCGAGCGCAGAATCGGGGAAGGGGGGCTGTTTGCACCGCGCAAGCCGACCCTGATGTTCAATGGCTACGGTGCCCAGGTGGCGCAGCTGTACGCGGGCATGGATTTGAGGAAGTTTTACTGATGGCCTTGTCGATGGCGAACCAATGGTTGCTCAAGCCCTGGGGCAAGCCCCTGCTGTGGGCCGTGGCGGCGGTGCCGGCCGTGGCCCTGCTGGCGGGGGCCTTGACCGATGGTCTGGGGGCGAACCCGGCGCAGACCTTGATTCAGGAAACGGGCGAGTGGGCGCTGCGCTGGCTGTGGCTGACGCTGCTGGTGACCCCGCTGCGTGAGCTGGCTTCGCTGCCGGCGCTGCTGCGCTACCGGCGCACGCTGGGGGTGACGGCCTTTGTGTACGCGGTGTTGCACCTGCTGTCGTACGCCTGGCTGGACAAGGGCTGGGTGCTCGATGACATCGTGGCCGACGTGTTCAAGCGCAACTTCATCCTGGTGGGCATGCTCACCTTGGCGCTGATGCTGCCGCTGGCGCTGACGTCCTTCAATGCCGCCATCCGTGCCCTGGGCGGGCGCAAGTGGCAACTGCTGCACAAGCTGGTCTATGCCGTGTCGCTGCTCGGCTTGCTGCACTTTTATCTGAAGAAGGTCGCCAAGAACGATGTGAGCGAGGTCATGGTCTACGCTGTACTCTTGGCGCTGTTGCTGGGCTGGCGCGTGGTGCGCCGTGGTGGGGTGCTGGCGATGTTGCGTGTGCGTTAAACACATCACAACACCGTTCTGAAGTTCATCATAATGGACAGATCGTGGGGCCTGCTGGCCCACGTTGGCGGCTTACACGACCCTTCCTGTCTTCCATGCCTTTGTCTCACGTGCCACGTCTGTCTCGCTCCTTGGTCGTGGCAGCGTCGTTGTTCCTGCTTTTCGACTTCACTGCCTTGGGGCTGAACGTGTGGATGTCGGTGAAGATCGAACGCGAAGCCGTGGGCATCAACCTGGCGGGGCGCCAGCGCATGCTGTCGCAGCGCATGGCCAAGGCCTTGCTCCAGATGGAAGACGCGCAGCGGGACGGCGAATCCCTCGTCGATCCGATGCAGGAGCTGGCCCTGACCACCGAATTGTTCGATCAGACCTTGCAGTGGTTCTGGGCGGGAGGCGAGGCCCAGGGGGAGCACGGTGAGCGTGTTTACCGGGCGCCTGTGACCGACGCGCACACCCGGCAGCTGGTGGAGCAGGCCAGGGAGCTGTGGGCACCCTACCGTGAGCTCAACCGGGGCGTGCTGACGGCCGATGCGGCGCAGGTGTCCGAGAGGCTGCCGGCCGTGGTGGCGTATGCCAAGTCGCACAACCTGGAATTGCTGTCGCTGATGAATGCGCTCACCACCGAACTGGAAGCGTTGACGCGTCAAGAGGCCACCCGCATACGTTGGTACCAGGGCATCACCTTCACGCTGGCGCTGCTCAACTTTGCCTGTGTGTTCGTCCTGTATCAACGGCGCATCCGGCGGGCCAGCGAGCGCCACGATCTGCTCGACGAGGTCATCCACCGGGTGGCCGCCTGTGTGATGGTGCTGGGTGAGGATGGGGTCACCATCATCAAGAACAACCACACCGCCGAGCGCCTGTTCGGGCGCGATCCCGGGGGGCTGCTCGGCATGCGTTTTGACCAACTGGTCGTGCAACGTGAGGGCGAGTCAGTGGGCTTGCGGCCGGATGGCAGCACGTTTCCGGTGGCGGCCCAGCGTCACCCCGCGTTCCTGCACGGTCGACGCCTGTTCGTGGAGACGGTGCATGACGTGACCGAGCAGCGCCGTACAGAGGCGCATCTGACCGACCTGGCGTATCACGATGCCTTGACGCAGTTGCCCAATCGCCTGTTGTTCGACGATCGCTTGCGCATGGAGATGGCACGGGCTCGCCGACATGGGCAGCAACTGGCGGTGCTGTTCATTGACCTGGACCGCTTCAAGCTGGTCAATGACCTTCACGGGCATGACATCGGAGACCTGTTGCTCAAGCAGGTGGCGCAGCGCATGCGAGACTGCCTGAGGGAGAGCGATACGGTGTCGCGCAGGGGGGGGGACGAGTTCACGGTCATTCTGGGGGATGTGCATGGGCCAGACGATGTCGCGCGCGTGGCGCAGGACATCGTCACGCAGATCGACAAGCCCTTCTTCATTCAGAACGTGAGCCTGCACATTGGCGCCAGTGTGGGCATCTGTCTCTACCCTGATCAGGCTCACGATGTGAGCTCATTGCTGTCGGGCGCTGATGAGGCGATGTATCGCGCCAAGATGATGGGGCGAGGCAGGCATTGTTTCCACCAGCAAGATGAGGCGTGAGTTCAGTTGATCGGCATGGCCGAGGTGGGTGTGGTGCGTTGCAACACCCCCTTGAGCGCCATCCCCGTATGAGTCTTGCGCTTGACGATCTCATCGGGTGAGCCGGTGGCCGCGACCTTGCCGCCCCCGGTGCCGCCTTCCGGCCCCATGTCGATCACCCAGTCGGCTTCGGCGATCACATCCAGATCGTGCTCGATGACGACGACGCTGTGGCCGCCATCGACCAGACGGTGCAGCACGCGGATGAGCTTTTCCACATCGGCCAGGTGCAGGCCGACGGTCGGCTCGTCTAGCACATACAGGGTGTGCGGTGCCTTCTGGCCACGCCGGGTGATGTCGTCGCGCACCTTGCTGAGTTCGGTCACCAGTTTGATGCGCTGGGCCTCGCCGCCGGACAGGGTGGGCGAGGGCTGGCCCAGCGTGAGGTAGCCCAGGCCCACGTCCTGCAAGAGCTTGAGCGGGTGCGCGATGGACGGCATGGAGGCGAAGAACTCGACGGCTTCGTCCACCTCCATCTTCAGCACGTCACCGATGTGCTTGCCGCGCCAGGTGGCCGCCAGCGTTTCGGGGTTGAAGCGCATGCCGTTGCAGGTGTCGCAGTGCACCTTCACATCGGGCAGGAAGGCCATCTCGATGGTGCGGATGCCCTGGCCTTCGCAGGCGGGGCAGCGGCCTTCGCCGGTGTTGAAGCTGAAGCGGCCGGCCGCCCAGCCACGTGCGCGTGCTTCCAGCGTGTCGGCAAACAGCTTGCGGATGGTGTCCCAGAAGCCGATGTAGGTGGCCGGGCAGGAGCGCGGGGTCTTGCCGATCGGTGTCTGGTCCACTTCGAGCACCCGGTCGACCTGGCCCCAGCCTTCGAGGCCGTCGCAGCCAGTCCATTGGGGCACGGTGGTGGCGCGTTCCTTGAAGGGGATGTTGACGGCAGCGTGCACGTTGGCGAGCAGCACGTCGCGCGCCAGCGTGGACTTGCCGGAGCCGGACACGCCGGT
>CAYOJR010000071.1:0-11343 GCA_964404335.1 uncultured Aquabacterium sp. | reverse complement strand
CCCACCGCTTCCCAGCCGAAGAACAGCTGCAGCAGGTTGTTGCTCATCACGAGCATCAACATCGAGAAGGTGAACAGCGAGATGTAGCTGAAGAAGCGCTGATAGCCGTCGTCCTCTTCCATGTAGCCGATGGTGTAGATGTGCACCATCAGCGACACGAAGGTGACCACGCACATCATCATCGCGGTCAGGCCGTCGACCATGAAGCCGACTTCCATCTTGAGCGTGCCCAGGCTCATCCACTCATAGACGGTGCCGTTGAAGCTGGCGCCATCGACGGCGACCGCCTTGAGCGTCATCGCCGAGATGATGAACGAGATCAGCACACCCAGGATGGTGAGCATGTGCGCGCCACGGCGGCCAATCGTCTTGCCGAACAGGCCGGCTGCGATCGAGCCGACCAGCGGCGCCAGGGGCACCGCCAGCAGCGAATTGAGAGAAAGTTCAGACATTGTTGTATCTCTCCCGATCAGCCCTTGAGGGTGTCCAGCTCGCTCACGTCGATCGCACGGCGATTACGGAAGACCAGCACCAGGATGGCCAGACCGATGGCCGACTCGGCGGCCGCCACGGTGAGGATGAAGAAGACGAAGACCTGACCGGCCATGTCACCCAGGTAGTGGGAGAAGGCCACGAAGTTCAGGTTCACGGCCAGCAGCATCAGCTCGATGGCCATCAGCAGCACGATCAGGTTCTTGCGGTTCATGAAGATGCCGATGATCGACATCGTGAACAAGATCGCGCCCAGCGACAGATAGTGTCCAAGGGTGATCGACGTCATGCTTGGCCTCCAGCCTGGTTGTTGGCATCGGCTTCGGCCACAGGGGCCTCCACCACGGCTGCCACCTTGTGCACGCGCAGGCGGTCGGCCTTCTTGACGCGGACTTGTTCGGCCGGCTTCTGGAAGTGCGAGTCCTTGCGCTTGCGCAGCGTCAGGGCGATGGCGGCAATGATGCCCACCAGCAGGATGACGGCAGCGATTTGCACCGGGAGCAGGTAATTGGTGAACAGCTCGATACCCAGCGCCTTGGCGTTGGGCACCGCAGCCACTTCCGGAGACATCGGCTTGGCCACGGGCAGGTCAAAGCCCCGCGTCAGCACAAAGGACATTTCCAGGGCAATCACCACACCAATCAGGCCGGCAGCGGGAAAGTGTTTCCAGAAACCCTGGCGAACGACGGCGCTGTTGATGTCCAGCATCATCACCACGAACAGGAAGAGCACCATCACCGCCCCCACGTACACCAGCACGAGGGAGATGGCGAGGAACTCGGCTTGCAGCAGCATCCACACGCACGAGGCACTGGCAAACGCCAACACCAGATGCAGGACGGCGGTCACCGGGCTCTTGGCGGTGATCACGCGGAAGCCCGCGTAGACCAGCACGAAGGCGAAGGTATAGAAAAGTAGGGCTAAGGTGTCCATAACGGGTCAGCGGTATTTCGCGTCCGCCTCCTTGTTGGCTGCAATTTCCTTTTCGTAGCGATCACCCACCGCCAGGAGCATGTCCTTGGTGAAGTACAGGTCGCCGCGCTTTTCGCCGTGGTATTCGAAGATGTGGGTTTCCACGATCGAATCCACCGGGCAGCTTTCTTCGCAGAAGCCGCAGAAGATGCACTTGGTCAGGTCGATGTCGTAGCGGGTGGTGCGGCGCGTGCCGTCTTCACGCTCGCCAGACTCGATGGTGATGGCCATCGCCGGGCACACGGCTTCGCACAGCTTGCAGGCGATGCAGCGCTCTTCACCGTTGTCATAACGACGCAGCGCATGCAAGCCACGGAAACGTGGCGACAACGGCGTGCGCTCTTCGGGAAACTGCACGGTGATGTGCGGTTTCAGGAAGTGACGCCCGGTGAGCGCCAAACCTTTGAACAGTTCCAGCAGGAAGAAGCTGGAGACAAACTCTTTGAGGGACGTAGCAGACATTTCGATGGCCCCTTATTTCCAGATGTTCCAGGGCGACATCATCCAGCCGCCAACGATCACCAGCCAGATCAACGTGACAGGGATGAAGATCTTCCAACCCAGACGCATGATCTGGTCGTAGCGGAAGCGGGGGAACGAGGCACGCACCCACAGGAACATCGTCACGATGATGAAGGTCTTGATGCCCAGCCAGATCCAGCCCGGGATGAAGCTCAGGAACTCGACCGGTGCCAGCCAACCGCCAAAGAACAGGACCGCGCACAAGGTCGAGACCAGGATCATGTTGGCGTATTCAGCCAGGAAGAACATGGCGAACGTCATGCCCGAGTACTCGATCATGTGACCGGCCACGATTTCCGATTCACCTTCCACCACGTCGAAGGGGTGACGGTTGGTTTCGGCCAGACCGGAGATGAAGTACACGACCACGATCGGCAGCAGGGGCAGCCAGTTCCAGGACAGGAAGTTCAGGCCCATGTCGGCGAACTGACCCTTGTCCTGACTCAGCACGATGTCGGTCATGTTCAGCGAACCGGCCGTCATCAGCACGATCACGAAGCAGAAGCCCATCGCGATTTCGTAGGACACCATCTGTGCCGAGGCGCGGATGGCACCCAGGAAGGCGTACTTCGAGTTGGAGGCCCAGCCGGCGATGATCACGCCATAGACTTCCAGCGAGGTGATGGCCATCAGGAACAGCAGGCCGGCGTTGACGTTCGCCAGCGCGACTTCAGGGCCGAAGGGGATCACGGCCCACGCGGCCAGGGCCGGCATGATGGTCATGACCGGGCCCAGGAAGAACAGGCTCTTGTTGGCGGCCGTCGGGATGATCACTTCCTTGAAGATCAGCTTGACGGCGTCAGCGATAGGCTGCAGCAGGCCTGCAGGGCCCACACGGTTGGGACCTGGACGGACCTGGGTGCGGCCGATAGCCTTGCGCTCCCACAGGGTCAGATACGCCACACAACCCATGAGCGGCAGCAACAGCGCCACGATCTTGATCAGCGACCAGACCACGGGCCAGGCTGCGCCCAGATTGGCGGTTCCAGCGTTATACAGGGCATCAATCATCTGTTGTCTCCCCTACCCTTCAGGCTTTTTCGACGCGGATTGCGCCGAAAGAAGCACCCAGGGCTGCGGTGGACGCCGTACCCGAGGGCACGCGCACGACGTTGGCAGGCAGGCTGGTATCCAGCACAGCGGCCAGCACAACGGAAGCACCGTCTTGCGACACCTTGACCTTCGCGTCTTGCGACAGACCCATCTCGGTCCAGAGCGCTTGCGGCAACGACGCCACCGGCCCCTTGGCATCGGCCGTGGCTTGCAGCGCAGGAGCGCGGCGCACCAAGGCGTCGGCGCTGTAGATGGGCACATCGGCCAGACGCTCAAGGCCACCGGTGGAAGCACCGACGGTGATGGCGGCCGAGGTGGCGTTATTCAGCTTGGCAGGCAGCGCAGCCAGGTCACCCAGCGCGGCAGCCTTGACCTCTTCCGAGGTCTCGAAACCGAAGCCAGACAGGCCCAGCATCGTGCCCAGCACGCGCAGCACCTTCCAGGCGGGGCGGGCTTCGCCTTGCGGCTTGACCGAACCGTGGAAGCTCTGCACACGGCCTTCGGCGTTCACGAACGTACCGGAGGTTTCGGCAAAGGCAGCGATCGGCAAGATGCAGTCGGCGTAGTCCATCGCCGAGGTCTTGAACGACGACAGCGACACGACCATTTCGGCGCCTTGCACTGCAGCCATGGCGGCGGCAGGGTTGGCAGCGTCGAACTCGGGCTCGACGCCCAGCAGCAGCATGCCCTTGAGGACCTTGCCAGCCAGCATCTGACCGGCATTCAGGCCGCCTTGCTGAGGTTGTGCACCGACCAGTTGCGCGCCGACCGAGTTGGCCGACTCGCCAAAGAAGCCCAGCTTGGCGCCGGTCTGCTCGGCAATCCACTGGCCCAGGGCCTGCAGTGACGAGGCTTGCGGGTGTTGCACGGCGACATTGCCCAGCAGCACGGCGGCACGTTGACCGGACAGCAGCGAAGCGGCGATGGCCTTGGCGGCCTCGGTGGCGTTGCCAGCAACCGGGGCGCTCACGCCCTTCTCGGCGGCGATGGCAGCGGCCACGTCGGCCAGGGCTTGCACCCAGGCGCTCGGTGCCACGCTCACGCGCTGAGCCATCGGCATCAGCCAATCGTCGCCAACCCCACCGATGGCGGAGATTTGCGCACCGCGCTTGGCAGCCTGACGCAGACGCGCAGCGAACAGCGGGTGATCCTTGCGCAGGAAAGAGCCGACCACCAGGGCACGGTCCAGCGTGGACAACTCGGCAATCGGCATGCCCAGCCAACGGGCGCCCGCACCCACGGTGAAGTCAGCCTGACGCAGGCGGGTGTCGACGTTGTCAGAGCCCAGGCCGCGCATCAGTTGCGCCAGCAGGTACAGCTCTTCGACCGTGCTGTGCTCGGTGGCCAGGGCACCGATCGTGTTGGCGCCTTGTTCCTTGCTGATGCACTTCAGACCTTGGGCCACGTACTCCAGGGCCGTGGTCCAGTCGACTTCACGCCACTGCCCACCCTGCTTGAGCATGGGCTTGGTGATGCGCTGGTCGCTGTTGAGGGCTTCGTAGCTGAAACGATCGCGGTCGGCGATCCAGCACTCGTTGACGTCTTCGTTTTCGAGCGGCACCACGCGCAGCACCTTGCCGCCCTTGACCTGAACGATCAGGTTGGCACCGGTGGAGTCGTGCGGGCTCACGCTCTTGCGACGCGACAGCTCCCAGGTGCGGGCGCTGAAGCGGAAAGGCTTGCTGGTCAGCGCACCGACCGGGCACAGATCGATCATGTTGCCCGACAGCTCGGAGTCCACGCTCTGGCCCACGAACGTGGCAATTTCAGCGTGTTCGCCACGGTTGACCATGCCCAGCTCCATGACGCCGGCCACTTCCTGGCCGAAACGCACGCAGCGGGTGCACTGGATGCAGCGGCTCATCTCCTCCATCGAGATCAGCGGGCCGACTTCCTTGTGGAAGACCACGCGCTTTTCTTCGTTGTAGCGCGATGCTCCGGCGCCATACCCCACGGCGAGGTCTTGCAGCTGGCACTCACCGCCCTGGTCGCACACCGGGCAGTCGAGCGGGTGATTGATGAGCAAAAACTCCATCACGCTCTGCTGAGCCTTGACAGCCTTCTCGCTCTTGGTGCGCACGATCATGCCTTGCGTCACCGGCGTGGCACAGGCTGGCATGGGCTTGGGCGCCTTCTCGACGTCGACCAGACACATGCGGCAGCTCGCCGCAATCGAGAGCTTCTTGTGATAGCAGAAGTGCGGGATGTAGGTGCCAGCTTGCTCGGCCGCATGCATGACCATGCTGCCTTCCTGGCACTGGACTTTCTGTCCGTCGATTTCGATTTCAACCATGGGTGTCGCGCCGATCAGAGGTAGGCAGGGACCGTGCAGGTCTTGTGTTCGATGTGGTACACGAATTCATCGCGATAGTGCTTGATGAAAGCGCGCACCGGCATGGCAGCCGCGTCGCCCAGAGCGCAGATGGTGCGCCCCTGGATGTTCTCGGCCACGTTGTCCAGCAGTTCGATGTCTTCCGGACGACCACGGCCGGTTTCGATGCGATCGACCATGCGCCACAGCCAGCCCGTGCCTTCGCGGCAAGGAGTGCACTGGCCGCAGGACTCGTGCATGTAGAAGTAGGACAGGCGTTGCAGGGCCTTGACCATGCAGCGGGTCTCGTCCATCACGATGACCGCGCCCGAACCCAGCATCGAGCCGGCCTTGGCGATGGCGTCGTAGTCCATCGTCACGTCCATCATGATGTGGCCGGGGATGACGGGCGACGACGACCCACCGGGGATCACGGCCTTGAGCTTCTTGCCACCGCGCACGCCACCGGCGAGCTCGAGCAGCTTGGAGAACGGCGTGCCCAGCGGGATCTCGTAGTTGCCAGGCAGCTCGACGTCACCGCTGATGGTGAACAGCTTGGTGCCACCGGCGTTGGGCTTGCCCACAGCCAGGAAGGCCTCGCCACCGTTGCGAATGATCCAGGGGACGGCCGCAAAGGTTTCGGTGTTGTTGATGGTGGTCGGCTTGCCGTACAGGCCGAAGCTGGCCGGGAAAGGCGGTTTGAAGCGGGGTTGCCCCTTCTTGCCTTCCAGCGATTCCAGCAGCGCGGTTTCTTCACCGCAGATGTAGGCGCCGAAACCATGGTGCGCGTGCAGCTGGAAGCTGAAGTCGCTGCCCATGATGCTGTTGCCCAGGTAACCTGCGGCGCGGGCCTCTTCCAGGGCTTCTTCGAAACGCTCGTAGGCCTCGAAGATTTCGCCGTGGATGTAGTTGTAGCCGACGGTGATGCCCATCGCGTAGGCCGCGATGATCATGCCTTCGATGACGGTGTGCGGGTTGTAGCGCAGGATCTCGCGGTCTTTCGCCGTGCCCGGTTCGCCTTCGTCGGAGTTGCAGACGAGGTACTTCTGGCCCGGGAAGGTGCGGGGCATGAAGCTCCACTTCAGACCGGTGGGGAAACCGGCACCGCCACGACCCCGCAGCGACGAAGCCTTGACTTCGGCGATGACCTGATCCTGGGTCATGCCTTCGCCGCCGTCCTTGCCGAGGATCTTGCGCAACGCAGCGTAACCGCCACGCGACTCATAGTCCTTCAGACGCCAGTTCGTGCCGTCAATGCCAGCGTAAATCTGGGGTTCGATGTGGCGACCGTGAAAAACGGTTTCCTTGCCGGTCGCCTGGAATTTGGAAAGGTCAAGCATCTTGTCTCACCCTCACTTGGCCTGGGCCTTGAGCGCCTCAACGAGCTCATCGAGCTTGTCGTTGCTCATGAAGCTGACCATCTGACGGTCATTGACCAGGGCCACAGGCGCGTCGGCGCAGGCCCCCAGACACTCGCAGTGCGACACGGTGAACATGCCGTCAGGCGTCGTGCCGCCATCTTCGATGCCGAGCTTCTCGCACAGATAACGCAGCGCCTTCTGGCCATCACGCAGTTGGCAAGGCAGGTTGGTGCAAATGTTCAACTTGTACTTGCCAACCGCTTTCTGGTTGTACATGTTGTAGAACGTGGTCACCTCATGGACGGCGATGGGGGGCATGCCGATGTGTTCGGCAATGGCCTTCTCCGCCTCGGGGGAGACCCAACCCTGCTCCTGCTGGATGATGGACAGACAGGCCATGACCGCCGACTGACGCTGGTCAGCCGGGTACTTGGCGATTTCGCGGTCGAAGCGCGCTTTGGTTTGTTCGCTCAGCATGTTGTTGCTCACTTGGCTGCTCGCTCTCAACGGTCGATCTCACCGAACACGATGTCCATCGTGCCGATGATGGCCACGGCGTCGGCCAGCATGTGACCGCGCGACATTTCGTCGAGGGCGGCCAGATGTGGGAAACCGGGGGCACGGATCTTCAAGCGGTAAGGCTTGTTGGCGCCGTCCGAGGCCAGGTAGATGCCGAACTCGCCCTTGGGGTGTTCGACGGCGGCATAAGCTTCGCCCTCGGGCACATGGAAGCCTTCGGTGAACAGCTTGAAGTGGTGGATCAGCTGTTCCATCGAGGTCTTCATCTCGACGCGTGACGGCGGAGCGACCTTGTGGTTGTCTGTGATGACTGGGCCCGGATTGGCGCGCAGCCAGTCCACGCACTGCTTGATGATGCGGTTGGACTGACGCAGTTCTTCGACACGGACCACATAGCGGTCGTAGCAATCGCCATTGGTGCCGACAGGAATGTCGAAGTCCAGCTTGTCGTAAACGTCGTAAGGCTGGTGCTTGCGCAGGTCCCACACGATGCCGGAGCCACGCAGCATGGCTCCCGTCAGACCCATCTGATAGGCACGCTCTGGTGACACCACACCGATACCGACGGTGCGTTGCTTCCAGATGCGGTTGTCGGTCAGCAGGGTTTCGTATTCGTCGACCAGCTTGGGGAAACGCTGCGTGAAGTCGTCGATGAAGTCGAGCAGCGAGCCTTGACGGTTCTCGTTCATGCGAGCGATCGTCTTGGCATTCTTGATCTTGCTGGCCTTGTACTGCGGCATGGTGTCCGGCAGGTCGCGGTAGACGCCACCCGGACGGAAGTAGGCTGCGTGCATGCGGGCACCCGACACGGCTTCGTACATGTCGAAGAGGTCTTCGCGCTCACGGAAGCAGTAGATCAGGATGTTCATGGCGCCGCAGTCGAACCCGTGACACCCCAACCACAGCAGGTGGTTCAGGATGCGGGTGATCTCGGAGAACATCACGCGGATGTACTGCGCACGCACCGGCACGTCCACGCCCAGCAGCTTTTCAATGGCCAGGCAGTAGGCGTGCTCGTTGCACATCATCGACACGTAATCCAGTCGGTCCATGTAGGGCAGCGACTGGATGAAGGTCTTGGACTCGGCCAACTTTTCGGTGGCGCGGTGCAGCAGGCCGATGTGCGGGTCGGCACGCTGGATGACTTCGCCGTCCAGTTCGAGGATCAGACGCAGCACGCCGTGCGCGGCCGGGTGCTGAGGACCGAAGTTCAGGGTGTAGTTCTTGATTTCTGACATGACTCAGGCCTTGTGCATCAGTGGAGACCACCGTAGTTGTCTTCGCGGATGATGCGCGGGGTGATCTCGCGCGGCTCGATGGTGACGGGCTGGTAGACCACGCGCTTTTGCGCCTCGTCGTACGTCATCTCGACGTAGCCGGTCGTCGGGAAGTCCTTGCGGAAGGGATGGCCGATGAAGCCGTAGTCCGTCAGGATGCGGCGCAGGTCGTTGTGACCGTCAAAGATGATGCCGTACAGGTCGAAAGCTTCGCGCTCGAACCAGTTGGCGCTGTTCCAGACATCGGTGACCGAGGCCAACACGGGGAAGTCGTCGTCCGGGGCAAAGGCCTTCAGGCGCAGGCGCCAGTTCTTGCTGACCGACAGCAGGTGCGTGACAGCACAAAAGCGCGGACCGTCTGCGTAGATGCTGGGACCACCGTCTTTGTAGGCCGAGTAGTCCATGCCGCACAGGTCGATCAGTTGCTCGAACTTCAGTTCGGCGTGGTCGCGCAGGGTCAGGCAGATGTCGTGGTAGTCAGCGGCGGACACGGTCAGGGTCAGTTCACCCTTGATGCTGTCCAGGCGCTTGATCTTGTCACCCAGGATGCGTTCCAGGGCGGCTTGCAGGTTGGCGAGTTTCTGGCTCATGCAATGGCTCCTGATCAGCGGGCAATGGTGTTTTCGCGGCGGATCTTGGCCTGCAGTTGCAGGATGCCGTAGAGCAGCGCTTCAGCCGTCGGAGGGCAGCCCGGCACGTACACGTCCACCGGCACGATGCGGTCGCAACCGCGCACCACCGAGTAGCTGTAGTGGTAGTAGCCGCCGCCGTTGGCGCAAGAGCCCATGGACAGCACCCAACGGGGTTCGGCCATCTGGTCGTACACCTTGCGCAGGGCCGGCGCCATCTTGTTGCACAGTGTGCCAGCCACGATCATCAGGTCGGACTGACGTGGGCTGGGGCGGAACAACATGCCAAAACGGTCGATGTCGTAACGCGCGGCACCGGCGTGCATCATCTCAACCGCACAGCAGGCCAGGCCAAACGTCATTGGCCAGAGCGATCCGGTCTTGGACCAGTTGATCAGCGCGTCGGCCGACGTGGTGATGAAGCCCTCTTTGAAGACGCCTTCGATACCCATGGTGTATTTACCTCTTCAGATTCCTGTGGGGACAAGCGGGCGGGATCACTCCCAGTCCAGCGCACCCTTCTTCCATTCGTAGACGAAGCCCACGACCAGGATGCCCAGGAAGAGCATGACGGTCAGGAAGCCTGTCATGCCCACTTCCTTGAGCGCCACAGCCCAGGGGAACAGGAACGCGATTTCCAGGTCAAACAAAATGAAGAGGATGGCGACCAGGTAGTAGCGCACATCGAACTTCATCCGGGCGTCTTCGAAAGCCTCGAAGCCGCACTCGTAGGGGGAGTTCTTGGCCTCGTCAGGGCGACGGGGGCCGAGCAGGAACCCCAGAAGCATGGGGACGACACCGACGCCGACGCCGACCAGAATGAAGAGGATGACCGGCAGGTATTGCTCAATGTTCATCATGATGTGGGGCCTCAGATGGAACAAATTGTGTGATTGGACCACACGGACAAAAGAAAAGCGCGCCTGGCATCAGGACCATCAGGCAGGAACCTGATGCTCGTCAACCAAAGCGCGCCCACTTGAGTGCCTCACACAACTGAAACGTGACCAAAGGCCATGTTCCAGCGACCAATGATCAGCGTGGAAAAAGTTACCGATGCTGATCATGGTGTGGTGTAAAGACTCGTTTAGAAATCTTATGGTGCCGACGGCGAGACTCGAACTCGCACAGCTTTCGCCACTACCCCCTCAAGATAGCGTGTCTACCAATTTCACCACGTCGGCGGTTGAGCCTTTTGGGCTCATCGTTGTTTGCCTCGGCTTGCTTGAGGCTTGCTCACCGAAGACTTACATTCTAAACCGAAAAATGCCCGAATGACACCCGTTCCACAAAGAGAACGGGGCATTCTTCACTTCGTCGGAATGAGTGCGGCACCCGATGCCGAAACCACTGCCGCCGAGGCTGCAGCCGGCGCCGAGGCGGCCTGCTCGAGAATGCTGGCACCCTGAGAGGATGCGCCACGCAGGTTGCCGAAGTAGGCCAAGGCCAGGGTCGACACGAAAAAGATCGTGGCGGCCACGGCCGTAGAGCGCGAGAGGAAATTGGCGCTGCCGGTGGCACCGAACAGGCTGCCCGAAGCGCCGCTGCCGAACGAGGCGCCCATGTCGGCGCCCTTGCCGTGCTGCACCAGCACCAGACCGATCATGGCCAGGGCCGAGATCACCTGAAGCATCAGCACCAGAGTCATCAACGTTTGTTGCATGAAAGAAACTCCTGAGTCAATCTTGTCGCGCCAGCAAGTCAGGCCGCGCGAGCGATGGCAGCAAAGTCAGCGGCCTTGAGGGCTGCGCCGCCAATGAGGCCGCCGTTGATATCCGGCTGAGAAAACAACTCGGCCGCGTTGTCGGGCTTGACGCTGCCGCCATACAGCAGCGGGATGTCTGCGGCAGCGCTGGTGCCCAGGGCCAGTTGCGCACGCAGGTACGCGTGAACCGCCTGCGCTTGGGCAGGCGATGCGGTCTTGCCAGTGCCGATAGCCCAGACGGGCTCATAAGCCACCACCACGCGAGCGATGTCGCTGCCCAATGTGTCAATGACCGCTCGCAACTGACGACCCACCACCGCTTCGGTCTGGTTGGCCTCGCGCTCGGCCAGCGTTTCACCGACGCACACGATGGGCACCAGGCCGTGCGAGAGCGCTGCCTTGGCCTTGTCAGCGACCAGCTGGTCGCTTTCACCGTGGTAGCTGCGACGCTCGGAGTGACCCACGATGGCGTAGGTGGCGCCGAACTCACGGATCATGGGAC
>CAYOJR010000070.1:9927-11440 GCA_964404335.1 uncultured Aquabacterium sp. | reverse complement strand
GCACTTTCCACCGCCTTGCGCACCGCCTGGTGCACCTCGCGCGAATCGCGGAAGCGCACCTCGATCTTGGTGGGGTGCACGTTCACGTCCACGCGCTCGGGGTCGATCTCGATGAAGAGCACGTAGGTGGGCTGGCGCGAGCCGTGCAGCACGTCTTCGTACGCCGAGCGCACGCCGTGCGAGATCAGCTTGTCGCGCACATAGCGGCCGTTGACATAGCAGTACTGCCAGTCGGCGCGCGAGCGGGCGGCATCGGGCAGGCCGGCGCGGCCGTGCACGCGCATCGGGCCGATCTGCAGGTCCACCTCGCGGCTGGTGTCGATGAAGGTGTCGCCCAGCACGTCTTGCAGGCGCTGGCTGGCGCTGCCGGGGCGCAACTGCTCCACCAGCTTGCCTTCGTGCCACACGCTGAAGCCTACGTCCGGGCGGGCCAGGGCATGGCGGCGCACCGATTCCAGGCAGTGCGCCAGCTCGGTGGCCTCACTTTTCAAAAATTTACGTCGGGCTGGCGTGCTGAAAAACAGCTCGCGCACCTCGACGCTGGTGCCCACGCTGCGGGCGGCCGGGCTCAACTCGCCCGAGCGTGCATCCAGCCGGTGCGCATGGGCGGCGTCGCCCGTGCGGCTGGAGATCGAGGCATCCGACACCGAGGCGATGGCCGCCAGCGCCTCACCCCGAAAACCCATGGTGCCGACGCTTTCCAGGTCTTCCAGCGAGCGGATCTTGGAGGTGGCGTGGCGGCGCAGCGCCAGGGGCAGCTCTTCGAGCGGAATGCCGCAGCCATCGTCTTCGACCAAGATCTGGCGGATGCCGCCGGCCATCAGCTTGACGGTGATCTGGCTGGCGCCAGCGTCCAGGGCGTTGTCCACCAGCTCGCGCACCACCGAAGCGGGGCGCTCGACCACCTCCCCGGCGGCGATCTGGCTGATCAATTCGTCGGGCAGTTCACGAATGTGGCGGCGCGGGCGCGACTCAGCGGGCCCTCCGGCGCCTGGGGCTTGCACATCGTCGGACAAGGGGGCGCGGGCGGGCTCTTGCGTCATCCCCCTATTGTAGGTGGCGGGGGTGGCTAGCCCCGAGGGCATCACGAATCACCCTGATAATCCGGCGCCATGGAAGTCATTCAGTTTCTCATCAATTTCATCCTGCATGTCGACAAGCACCTGGCCGAGTTTGTCCAGGCCTATGGCATGTGGGTGTATGCCTTGCTGTTCCTGATCGTGTTCGTGGAAACCGGTCTGGTGGTCATGCCCTTTTTGCCGGGCGACTCGCTGCTGTTCATGGTGGGCGCCCTGGCGGGCACTGGCGCCATGAGCCTGCCGGTGGCAATGGCGGTGCTGCTGGTGGCGGCCATCGCGGGTGACCAACTCAACTACACGATCGGCCGCTACATCGGCCCCAAGGTGTTCCAGTGGGAGGACTCGCGCTGGTTCAACCGCAAGGCCTTTGACGCCGCCCACAACTTCTACGAGAAGCACGGCGGCATCACCATCATCCTGGCGCGCTTCATGCC
>CAYOJR010000070.1:0-9827 GCA_964404335.1 uncultured Aquabacterium sp. | reverse complement strand
ACAACTTCTACGAGAAGCACGGCGGCATCACCATCATCCTGGCGCGCTTCATGCCTTTCATCCGCACCTTCGCGCCCTTCGTGGCCGGTGTGGCCGAGATGAACCGCGCCACCTTCACCGCCTACAACGTCGTGGGCGCGCTGATCTGGGTGTGTGGCTTGACCACGGTGGGCTACCTGTTCGGCAACCTGCCGTTCGTGCAGCAGCACCTCAGCAAGATCATCTGGGCGCTGATCCTGATCCCGGGCCTGATTGCGCTGTTTGGCGCCTGGAAGGCCAGCCGACAGGCGCGCACGCCCGCTTGACGCGCGGCCTGCGGCTCACCCCAACGACAACGGCCCGACAGGGCCGTTGTGCTGTGCAGACCGTGCAGGTTCACATGGCCTTGTCGCGGGCCAGGGGCGGGTTCTTCTCGAAATAGCGCAGGATGCCCGCCATCAGGGCATCGGCCAGTTCATCCTGATAGCTCTCGTCCTTGAGCTTGGCCTCTTCCTCGGGGTTGGTGATGAAGCCGGTTTCCACCAGGATGGACGGGATGTCCGGGGCTTTCAGCACCGCAAAGCCGGCTTGCTCCACATGGGGCTTGTGCAGTCGCCCAACCTTGCCCAAGTGACCGAGCACGGCTGAACCCAGCTTGAGGCTGTCCTTGATCTGGGCGGTGGTGGACATGTCGAGCAGGGTGCGCATCACGGCCGCATCCTTGGCCTTGATGTTCACACCGCCCACCAGGTCGGCGGCGTTTTCTTTCTTGGCCAGCCAGCGTGCCGAGGCGCTGGATGCACCGCGTTCAGACAGCACGAACACCGAGGCACCGCGCGCTTGCGGGTTGGTGAAGGCATCGGCGTGAATGGAGACAAACAAATCGGCTTGCACACGGCGCGCCTTGTTGACGCGCTCGTGCAGTGGCACGAAGTAATCCGATTCACGCGTGAGCATGGCGCGCATGCCCGGCGTGGCGTTGATGCGGCTGCGCAGCTTCTGCGCCACCGCCAGCACCACATTTTTTTCGTACAGCCCGCTGGGCCCGATGGCGCCGGGGTCTTCGCCGCCATGACCGGCATCGAGCGCCACGATGACCAGACGTTGTGCCCCGGCGCGCGGGTTGCCCGTCACGATCTTGCGTTCGGCCACCGTCTTGTCGGTGGGGCGCGTGGGGGCCTTGGCCACCGCCTTGTCGGTCGATTTGCTGTGCAGTGAACCAATGAACTCGTCGAGCGCATCGTTCATGGCGGCGGCGGCCTGTTCCGAGCTGCCGGTCTCAGAGGCAACCGGTGCCGCCGGCGGGGCGGGCGCGTGCGCGGCCAGCGGTGCCGTGGCGCCACCCGTGGGTGCTGACATGAAGGCACCTGGGCTGCTGCTCACTGGCGGCTTGCTCGTGGACTCGGGGGACGTGGCCGCAGGAGGGGTCATGACCGTGCTGCGCTGCAGGGCCAGTATGGGGTCGCTCTCCAGTGTGGGATAGAGGTCGAACACCAGCCTGTGCTGGTAGGCCGCCACGGGGGCCAAGCCGAACACCTGGGGCTTGGTTTGCTGTTTCAGATCCAGGACCAGGCGCACCACACCGGGCTTGTTCTGGCCCACGCGCACCCCGGCGATGAAGGGGTCGTCGGCGCGCACCTTGCTGATCAGTTCCTTGATCTGTGGGCTCAGGGCCAAGCCCTCAATGTCGATGACCAGGCGATTCGGTTGCTCGATCGCAAAAAAGTTGGCGTTGAGGGCCGTGTCCGACTCCAGCGTCACGCGCGTGTAGGCGTCGGCTGGCCACACGCGCACGGCCACCAGGTTGGCACCCCAGGCCAGTTGTTGCGGTCCCAGCCACAACACCACAACACCACCGAGCGATTGCTGCAGCAGCTTGCGTCGTGAGGGGGACACAGGAGCGAGGTGTTGCTGACTCATGGTTGGACGATCCCTTGTCGCAAGGCCTCACCCGTGGGGGTGAGGGCCTGCAGGCGCACATCACGGCGGGTGTCGGAAACGGGTGTGAGGTGCAGTTGGAGGTCGGGGCGCGGCAGCAGGCCCGCAGCCTGCTCGGGCCACTCGGCCAACTTCAGGCCAGGTGCGGCGAACAGGTCCCGAAAGCCTGCGTCTTCCCATTCCTGAGGGTCGTTGAAACGGTAAAAGTCGAAATGGTGTATCGCGATGCCGTCGGCGCCTTCATGGGGTTCAACCACCGCGTAGCTGGGGCTCTTGATGCGGCCTTCCACCCCCAATGCGCGCAACAGGTGGCGCGTGAAGGTCGTCTTGCCCGCACCCAAGGTGCCGTGCAGTTCGATGTACACCGTGGCGCCCTGCTTCAGCAGCGGTCGCAGACCCTCAGCGAGACGCTGGGCCATGGCCGCACAGTCGTTTTCATCTGACCATGCGAACGCATCAACTTGCGAGGCGGGCGAACTTGCTACGATCGACACATGCATCCTGAACTTCAGTCCCCTTTGAGCGATGGGCCACGCCCGCAGGCCGATCCTGCCGAAGTCATGGCTCAACTGCGCCAATGGGCGACAACATTGGGATTTTCTCAGATTGGCGTAGCCGATGTGGATTTGTCAAGTGCTGAGCCGGGTTTGATGGCCTGGCTGGCACGCGGATTTCACGGTGAGATGCACTACATGGCCAACCATGGCCTCAAGCGCGCACGCCCAGCCGAGCTCGTGCCGGGCACGGTGCGTGTCATCACGGCGCGCATGGACTACCTGCCCGCCAGTGTGGTCGCCGAAGGCTGGCAGGCGGTGGAATGGGCGCGCCTGCAGCGCCCCGAGGCCGCTGCCGTGTCGATGTATGCCCGAGGGCGGGACTATCACAAGGTGCTGCGCAACCGCCTGCAAAAACTGGCCGATCAACTGGCCGGCTTGCTGGGACCGCTGGGCCACCGTGTCTTCACCGACTCGGCCCCGGTGCTCGAGGTGGAGCTGGCCAGCCGCAGCGGCATAGGCTGGCGAGGCAAGCACACCCTGCTGTTGTCGCGCGAGGCCGGGTCCACCTTCTTTTTGGGTGAGATCTATGTGGACGTGCCCTTGCCACTGACCGATCCGGTGAGCACTCACTGCGGCGCCTGCCGTGCGTGCATCGACCTGTGCCCCACCCAGGCCATCGTAGGCGAACGTCAGGTGGATGCGCGGCGCTGCATCTCCTACCTCACCATCGAGCACGACGGCCCGATTCCCGTTGAATTGCGGCCCTTGATGGGCAACCGCATCTACGGTTGTGACGACTGCCAGCTGGCGTGCCCATGGAACAAGTTTGCACAGCGCGCCTGTGTGCCTGACTTCGATGTGCGCCCCGCCTTGAATGACCCAACCCTGCTGCAGCTGTGGCAGTGGGACAAGGCCACTTTCTTGCGCCTGACCGAGGGCAGCCCCATCCGGCGCATTGGCCATGCTCGCTGGCAGCGCAACATCGCGGTGGCGATGGGCAACGCGCTGGCGGCGTGGCGTGGCCGGGACCTCACGGTGGACGAGGCGCGCTTGCGTGCGCAGATGGTGCAGGCGCTGCAAGCCTGGATGGATGCCCCGATGGTGACGGGGGACGCTCAGGCGCAGGTGGCAGAGCATGTGCGCTGGGCCTTGGCCCAGCAACACGCCCCGCAGTGAACGCCGAAAGAAGCCCGATCAGCCGTTGACCAGCACGACCTTGCCTCGTACCTGACGGGTGCCCATCAGCGCAAAGGCCTCCTTGAGCTGCGACATGGGCAGCTTGTGCTCGATCACGGGCTTGATCTTGCCCTCCATGTACCAGGCGGCCAGTTGCATCAGGCAGGCGGCGTTGGCCTGTGGTTCTCGGCGGGCGAACTCGCCCCAGAACACGCCCATGACGGAAGCGCCTTTCAGCAGGGTCAGGTTCAGCGGCAGCGAAGGGATGGCGCCATTGGCAAAGCCCACCACCAACAGGCGTCCGCGCCAGCCGATGGAGCGGAAAGCCTGCTCGGTGAGGTCACCACCGACCGGGTCATAGATCACATCTGGGCCCTTGCCTTCGGTCAGGGTCTTGAGCTCGTCACGCAGGTTCTGCGTGCTGTAGTTGATGGTGGCGTCGGCACCCAATTCCTTGCACAGCGCGCACTTCTCGTCGGTGGACGCTGCGGCGATCACCTTGGCGCCTGCGGCTTTGGCGATCTGGATGGCGGCGGTGCCCACGCCCCCGGCGGCACCCAACACCAGCACCGTCTCGCCTGCCTTCAGGGCGGCGCGGTCCATCAGGGCGTGGTAGGTGGTGCCATAGGTGCACAGGAAAGCGGCGCCGTCTTCAAACGAGAAGGCCGGGGGCAAGGGCATCAGCACCGCCGCCTTGGCGATGGTGTGGGTGCCAAAACCGCCCGTGCCGCCAAAGCCGGCCACATGGCTGCCCACGCTCAGGTGTTTGACACCTTCGCCCACGGCTTCGACCACGCCTGCAAATTCGGCGCCCGGCACGAAGGGCAGGGGCGGCTTCATCTGGTACTTGCCTTGCACGATCAGCAGGTCGGGGAAGTTCAGGCTGGCGGCCTTGATGGCCACGCGCACCTCACCCGGGCCGGGCTCGGGGGTGGGGGATTCTTGCCAGGTCAGGGCCTCAGGGCCGCTCGCTTCGTTGCAGATCCAGGCTTGCATGTTGAGAATGTCTCCGAAGGTCGTGGCGCCCTGTGCAGGTTCACAGGGCGCTCTTGTCAAAAGTGTTGCACTGTTGGATGTCGCCCGTTTCCATGCCCCGTTTGAACCAGGTCATGCGTTGCGCGCTGGTGCCGTGCGTGAAGGTCTCGGGCGACACCGGGCCGCCGCTCTTGCCCTGCAAGGTGTCGTCGCCAATCTGGGAGGCTGCATTGAGGGCTTCTTCCACATCACCGGCTTCGATGATCTGGCGGCTCCGTTGTGCGTGGTGGGCCCACACGCCGGCATAGCAGTCGGCCTGCAACTCCAGGCGCACGCTCATGGCGTTGTACTGGGCCTCGCTCAGGCGCTGGCGCATCTCGTCCATCTTGGCCGTGGTGCCCACCAGGTTCTGCACATGGTGGCCCACCTCGTGTGCGATCACATAGGCTTGCGCAAAGTCGCCCGGGGCCCCCAGACGCTGGTGCATCACGTCGAAGAAGTCCAGGTCCAGGTAGACCTTGTTGTCGCCGGGACAGTAGAAGGGGCCCATGGCCGACTGGCCGGTGCCGCAGGCCGTGGGCACGGCACCGCGAAACAGCACAAGCTTGGGGTCCTGGTACTGGCCACCGGCTTGTTGAAACAGCACCCGCCAGACGTCTTCGGTGTCGGCCAGCACGGTGCGCACGAAGCGGGTTTCTTCATCGTTGGCAGGCGGTGCGTTGGGGTCGGGGGCACTCACGCCCGGGCCACCACCGCCGCCCAGCAGGTTGAGCACCGTCATCGGGTTGATGCCCAGGAAGTAACTGGCCACCAGGGCGATGGCCACACCGCCCAGGCCCAGCTTGCCGCCCCCTATGCCGCCCGTGCGGCCGCCACGCCCCCGTACGTCTTCGACGTTGTCGCTTTCTCGGTTGCCTTGCCAGCGCATGGTGGGGTCCTTTCGGGGTGAACGTGACGCGAGGTGCCTGCGTGGCATGGTAGCAGCGGCGACCTAGAATCCACCGCCCGGTTCCATCTTGCGGATCGACCGCTGCATTTTCTTTTCGGCTCCACCCTGACCATGTCGTTTTTGTCTGTTTTTGCCTCCACTGCTTCCCCGTCTGCAACAGGGGGCGAGCGCCTGTCCATGCCGACACGCTGGCTGTGGCTGGTGGCGCTGGCCTCGCTGGCCTGGCGTGGCTGGGTGGCCGCCGTCATGCCGCTGACGGGAGACGAGGCACTGTTCTACTGGTGGGCGCGCTTTCTGGACTACGGCTATTACGACCACCCGCCGATGGTGGCGTGGTGGATGGCCGGGATGCGGGCGTTGCTGGGCGATGCCGAGTGGGCTCTCCGTATGCCGGCCGTGCTGCTGCCCCTGGGGGTGGGCTGGGCGCTGTGGTGGGCCTGGTCGCCGGTTAGCCGCGAGCGCGCGGCCTGGGCGATCTTGCTGTACTGGCTGACCCCGGTGAACTGGCTCAATGCCCTGATCGCCACCGACACGCCCCTGATCCTGTGGGCAGCCTGGGCGACGGCGGCCTTGGTGCGCGCCGAGCAGGCCGCCGACCGTGGGCGTTCGCCGTGGGGCCTGTACGCGCTCAGCGGTTTCTTCATAGGCCTGGCCTTCTTGTCCAAGTACTTCGCCGTGCTGCTGGGCATGGCCTTTGTTGTGTACTTCGCGCTGTTTGCGCGAGCTCGCTGGCGGGGGCTGGTGCTGATCGTGCTGGCCGCCTTGCCGGCCGTCGCGGTGAACGTGCTGTGGAACCTCCAGCACTGCTGGACCAACATCATGTTCAACCTGTTCAACCGCAACGAGGGCTCCGAGGGCTCACCCGCCAACGTGGTGGCGTACGCGGTGATGATGGCCTACCTGATCAGCCCGGTGTTGCTGTGGCTGGGCTGGCGGCATCGCAGCGCCTGGCGCGGCGGCCTGAAAGGGCAGACTTTGCTGGCCTGTGCAGCCCTGGTGCCGCTGGCGCTGTTCGGCCTGCTGGCTTTCAAGAAGGACATCGGTCTGCACTGGGTCATGGGCTTTTACCCCTTTCTGTTCGTGATGTGGGCCTGGGTGCTGCCGGCCCCGGCGCTGCGCACGGCCGCGCGTGGGCTGGGGGTGTTCCTGGCCATGCACTTGCTGGTGGCCGGTGGTGCGGCGCTCTCGGACTTGAGCCAGTGGCAGAGCCTCCAACCGCACGTCCGGGTGGTGGAGAAGAACTACCACCGCTTTGTCGAGGCGGCCCGTGCCGAGGAAATGGTCCAGCAGGTGCAGGTGCCCGGTGTGGTGCTGGCGTCGAACGCCTATTCGGCGGCCTCCATCTTTGGCTATGCCGCGGGCCACCATGTGCCGGTGCTGGGCATCGGCGGCAAGCACGCACGCCAAGATGACCTGAACGTGGACTACGCGGCGCTGGAGGGCAAGACCATCCGCGTCATGGCCACGCGCAAACTGGCGCTGAAAGACTATCGAGGCTTCTTCGACTCGGTTCGGTTATTGACCTTTCAGCAAGACGGGGCGACCTTCTATGTCTTGGAGGGCGTCAACTTCTCCTACGCGGCCTACCGTGAGCAGGTGATGGCCGAGGTCAACCGTCGGTACTACGCTTTTCCCTCGTGGTTGCCGGTGTGGGGCTGCAGTTTCTGCCAGCGCTATTGCGGCGCCGATCGCTGCACACCGTGACTGGTTTGCGAGGCTAGATCATTGGAACGGGGGGCGTAGAATCGACGCTCTCCTTCTGCCTTGAGGCCAATGTGAGCGCTATGTCTGCTGTGTCTGAATCGTCCCTGCCTGTCGTCATCGTCGGTGCGGGGTTGGCTGGTTTGACCGTGGCCCTGCACCTGGCTGAGACGCAGCCCGTGATCGTGCTGGCCAAGCGCGAGATGCACGAAGCGGCGACAGCGTGGGCCCAAGGCGGCATCGTGGGCGTGCTGGGCAACGATGACAGCATCGAATCCCACGTGCGCGACACGCAGGAAGCCGGTGGCGGCCTGGTGGACGAGCGCACCGCCGAGTTCATTGCCCGCCACAGTGCGCAGGCCATCGAGTGGCTGGTGGCGCGTGGCGTGCCGTTCTCGCCTGATCCTGCCGGCCCCCTGGGCCTGCATCTGACCCGCGAGGGGGGTCACGCCGTGCGCCGCATCGCACACGCCGCCGATGCCACCGGCAAGGCCATCCACGATGTGCTCCTCGACGAGGTCAAACGCCACCCCAACATCACCCTGCGTGAGAAGTGGATGGCGATCGACCTGATCACCGACCGTCACCTGAAGAAGAACGGGGTGGAACCCGGCGCGACGCCGCGCTGCCACGGCGTGTACGCCCTCGACATTGAAACCCACCGTGTGGAGACCCTGGTGGCTTCGGGTGTGGTGCTGGCCACCGGTGGTGTGGGCAAGGTGTACCGCTACACCAGCAACCCTGACACCTCGACCGGCGATGGCATCGCCATGGCCTGGCGCGCTGGTTGCCGTGTGGCGAACATGGAGTTCATCCAGTTCCACCCGACCTGCCTGTACCACCCGCAAGAGCGTAGCTTCCTGATCACCGAAGCGCTGCGCGGCGAAGGCGCCATCCTGCGTCTGCCCGATGGCACGCGCTTCATGCCCGAGCACGACGAGCGCGGCGAGCTGGCACCCCGTGACATCGTCGCCCGTGCCATCGACTTCGAGATCAAGAAGCATGGCGTGGACCACGTGTGGCTGGACGCGACACACCTGGGCGAAGACTTCCTCAAGGAACACTTCCCCACGATCCATGCGCGCTGCCTGTCATTGGGCATTGATATTGCCAAGCAGCCGATTCCGGTGGTGCCGGCGGCGCACTACACCTGCGGTGGCGTGGTGACCGACCTGCATGGCCGCACTGATTTGCCGGGCCTGTATGCCGTGGGCGAGACCACCTACACCGGCCTGCACGGCGCCAACCGCCTGGCGAGCAACTCGCTGCTGGAGTGTGTGGTGCTGGGCCGCACTTGCGCCGAAGACATTACTGCGCAGATTCCCGCCAGCGCCCCGAAGGTGTCGGGCTGGGACGAAAGCCAGGTGTCGGATGCAGACGAAGAGGTCGTGATCGCCCACAACTGGGACGAGCTGCGCCTGGTGATGTGGAACTACGTGGGCATCGTGCGCACGACGCGTCGCCTGGAGCGAGCGCTGCACCGCATCAAGCTGCTGCGCCACGAGATCGATGATTACTACGCGGCCTTCCGCGTGACGCGCGACCTGCTGGAGTTACGCAATCTGGTCGATTGCGCCGAGTTGATCGTGCGATCGGCCCTGTCGCGCCAGGAAAGCCGAGGTCTGCATTTCAGCCGCGACTACCCGCGCACGCTGCCGGTCAGCTTCCCCACCATTCTGAGCAAGAAGCTGAAGAAAAAGGACGTCTGGCTGCCTTGAGCTTTCCTGATTAGAAACCTGCCTCAGCGAGGCTCATCCCATGAGCTGGTGGTGCCGTAATCTGGTTCCCATCTCTTGATGGGGTGAACACCATGGCCTTCAACCATATTCAGTTCCAGCACGGCATGTCGATTCCGGAATTCCTTCGCAGCTTTGGCACCGAGGCGCAGTGCGCTGAGGCGATCAAGGCCGTGCGCTGGCCTGACGGGTTTCGGTGTCCACGCTGCGACAGCAGTGATCACTATGTGGTCGGCCACGGGGCTCGCAAGCTCTTCCAGTGCAATGGGTGCAGGCATCAGACCTCGCTGACCGCAGGCTGTTGAATGCGGCGGTCGAGGCCGCTCGGGCCGGTGAGCAAGGTCGAGGTTTTGCCGTGGTCGCCAGCGAAGTGCGCAGCCTGGCACATCGCTCTGCGGAAGCGGCCAAGGAGATCAAAACCTTGATCGGCACCAGTGTCGAGCGTGTCGAACACGGTACCGCACTGGTTGATCAGGCCGGTGTGACAATGAACGAGGTGGTGAACTCGATTCAACGCGTCAGTGACATCGTTGGAGAGATCACTACCGCGAGTTCGCAACAGGCTGCAGGCGTGGCGCAGGTGGGTGAGGCAGTATCTCAGATGGATCAAACCACCCAACAAAATGCTGCACTTGTAGAAGAAAGTGCGGCCGCTGCAGAAACCTTACGCCAGCAGGCCGAGCAGTTGGTTCGTTCTGTGGACGCCTTCAAGCTTCATTGATCTCGACAGGCGTCGCGTCTAACGCTGCGCCTTGATTGGCGCGCTTGCGACGCCGCTTGGTCACTTACAAAAGCGAAGGCGTGCGCGACCGCCTCCTGTTCCAAACGATCTCTGTCCTTGCGTTCTTGCTCGGGCAGACAGAAAGACAAATCCGC
>CAYOJR010000069.1:0-11463 GCA_964404335.1 uncultured Aquabacterium sp. | reverse complement strand
TCGCTGGCGCGTTGCAGGAACTGGCCCTTGTAGGCGAGGAAGGCCACCAGCATGCCGATGGTGAACTTCTCTTCGATGATGAGGGTGCCGGCCAGGTACAGGATCAGGCCGCCTTCCACGGCGCTGATGGTGCCGTTGACGAACTCGTAGAAGATGCCGATGCGCTCTTGCTTGACCTGGGCGTTGACCATCGAGGCCTGCTGGTTCATCCAGCCGCCCACGCGCCAGTTGGGGCGGGCAAAGAACTTGATGGCCGAGATGCCGCGCAGGCTTTCGAGCAGGAAGGTCTGGATGGTGGCGTCGCGCACGATCAGCTCTTCGGCCGCCTGCCGATAAGGCTTGAACACCGCAAAGCGCACCAGCGCTTGCAGCACGGCCACTGCCAGCACGATGCCGGCCAGCATGGGGCTGTACAGGAACATCAGGCCCAGCGTGATCAGGCTGACCACGCCGTCGAGCACGGTTTCGATCAGGTTGGTGGTGATGGTGTCCTGGATGTGGCCGACCGAGGCAAAGCGCGACATCACATCGCCCGTGTGGCGCTTGTCAAAGTAGGACAGCGGCAGCTTGAGCAGGTAGCGAAACACATTGGTGCTCGACGAGATCTTCCACGACAGGCTCGCGCCCAGCACGATCCAGCCGCGCAGCAGGCGTGTGCACAAGGCCATGAAGGCCAGCAGGAACATCGCGATGCACAGCACGGTGAGCAGCGGTGTGTCGCGGGTCACGACCACGTCGTCGATCACCCACTGGCTGAGCATGGGCATGAGGATGCTGAAGGTCTCCAGCACGATGGACAGCACCGCCATCTGCGCGAAGGCGCGCCACAGGCCCTGCTGGCCGGCAAACAGCACGCGCAGGTCGAAGGGCGTTTTCTCGGTCTTCTTCTCGAAGCCCTGGGTGGGGGCCAGCTCCAGCGCCACGCCGGTGAAGTGGGGGCTGGCTTCCTTGAGCGTGAGCGTGCGCTCGCCCACCGCCGGGTCGAGCACGGTGATGCGCTTGGCATCGGCGCGCACCAGCACGACGAAGTGGTTCAGGTCCCAGTGCAGGATGCAGGGCACCTGCAACTGCGGCAGCTCTTCGAGCTCCAGGCGCAGGGCGCGGTTGGCCAGACCCATCTGGTCGGCGATCTGCATCAGGCGGCCCAGCGTGGCGCCGCGCGAGGACATCTCGAAGCGGCGGCGCAGGGTCAGCAGGTCGGTGTCATGGCCGTGGGCGCTGGCGATCATGGCCAGGCAGGCCAGGCCGCACTCGGCCGCTTCCGATTGCAGGATCATCGGCACACGACGGCGGGGCCACAGAGAAAGCAGGTTCATGCGGGTCTCGGATGAAGGGTCGCGTCAGGGGGCCGCGCTCACAGCTTGCCGGTGAAGGCAAACAGCGGGTCGAGCATCCAGCGGATCAGGCTGCGGCGGTCGATTTCGACGTCGGCGGTGAGCGTGAGGCCGGGGCGCAGCGGGATCTCGGTGCCATAGGCTTTCACGGTCGAGGCATCGAGGCGCACGCGCACCAGGAAGTAGGCGCGCCGGTCTTGCTTGTCGGGGTTGGCGGCCATGGGCACATCGGTTTGCGACACGCTGTGCACCACGCCGTGGTACTGGCCGAAGCGCTGGTAGGGGAAGGCGTCGTAGCTGACGCGCACGCGCTGGCCGGCCTTGATGAAGCCGATGGCGGTGCTGGGCACGTAGAGCACCGCCGTCATCGGCGAGTCGGCGGGCACGATGGCGGCCAGGCTGGCGCCGGCCGGCACGCTTTGGCCGGGGTTGACGAGCAGGCTGGTGACGGTGCCGGCGACGGGGGCGGTGAGCACGGTCTGACCCGCACTCTGGCGCTGCACCTCTTGCTGCTGCAGCGTGAGCAGGTCGCGGTCGAGGTTGGCCTGGGTGACGCGGTGCTCGGCGCCCACGCGCTCGCGCTCTTCGCGGGCCAGGGCCACGTCGGCCAGGGCCGCACTGCGCTGGCGCTCCAGGGCCTGCAGGCGGGCGCTCTGGTCGAGCAGGGCCTGGCGTTGCTGCTCGTACTGCAACTCGGAGACGATGCGCTCGGCCAGCAGCGGCTGCAACTGGTCGAGCAGCTTGCGTGAGGAGGCCACCTGCTGGCTTTGCAGGCGGATCTCTTCGCTCAGCGAGTCGGCGTTGCGCTGGCCTTGGGCGATGCGCTGGTCCAGCCCGGCCCAGGTCGCCTGGATGGCGCGTTGCTGCGCCTCGGTCTGGTTTTGTACCTGCTGGCGCTGGCCCTGCAGGTTGCGGCTGAGCAGGGCCTGGGTGCTGCCGGCGTCGGTCTGGCGGTCATGGCTCAGGGTGATCAGGGGCTGACCGGCTTTGACCACCTGACCGTCTTTGACCAGCACACGCTGGACCAGCCCGGCTTCGATCGGCACGACCGTGGCCACGCCGTCGCGGGCCTGGATGGCACCCTGCACGCGCTCTTTCTTGGTGTAGGAGCCGAAGATCAGCAGCAGCAGCACGGCCAGCGCCATGGCCGCGAAGAACACGGTCATGCGCGTGGCGCCCACCGGGCGGATGCGCAGCGCGGGGCCGGCGCTGTTGTCGGCACGGGCGGCCAGGGCCTCCTGGCGAAATAGATCGTGAGCGGGTGAGCTCATGGGTGGGACTCCGTCAGGGCCTGGAGGTCAAGTTGGGCGCTCAGCGGGGCCACGTGCGTGGGGTCGAGCCGGTCGAGCAGGGCCAGGATGTCGATGTGGGCGCTCAGGGCGGTGACGCGGGCCGTCACCACGCTCTGGCGGGCGCTGTAGATCTGCTGCTGGGCGTTGAGCAGGTCGAGGTTGGTGCGCAGGCCGGCCACGAAGGCCTTGTGCACGGCGGCGTGCGTGGCAGTGGCGGTGGCCTCGACGTCCTGTTGCGCAGCGATGACCGATTGCGCCTGGGCCAGGCGCTGGTAGGCATCGCGCAAGCTGGTGTGCACCTCGGCTTCGATCTGGTCAAGCTGGGCCTGCGCGCGGGTGAGCAAGGCGGTGGCCTCTTGCACCCGGCCCTGCTGGTACCCGCCGCTGAACAGCGGCCAGTTGAGCTGCACGCCGATGGCCTGGGTGTTGACGTTCTGGCGCTCGGTGATGCCTTCGAAACGTTGGGTCTGGCGGGTGCGGCTGGCAGAGGCCACGGCATCGACGCTGGGCTGCCACGCTTCGGCCTGCCGTGCCGATTCGGTGGTGCGGGCGGCGGCGAGGCCGGCTTGCGCGTCGAGCCACTGCGGGTTGGCCTGCACGGCCTGGTCCAGCGCCTCGTGCAAGGGGGGCAGATCGGTGGGCAGCGGGGTGGCGTGGGCACTCAGGCCAGCGGCGGTGCGCACTTCGGCCTGGCCGCTCAGGCGGGCCACGGTGAGGCGTTGGGTGGCGGCGCGCATGCTGAGCTCGCGGATGCTGGCGCGCACCTGGTCGATGCGGGTGCGGGTTTCGAGCTGTTCGAGCACCGTGCCCAGACCGGCCTGCAGGCGCCGGTCGTTGATGTGCAGTTGAGCTTGCAGCAGGGCCAGTTGGGCCTCGGCCAGGCGGCGCTGTTCAGCGGCCTCTGCTGCGGCGAGGTAAGCCAGACTCAGTTCACGCGCGACCGTGGTGCGCTGGGCGCGGGCCTGCCAACGTGATTGTTCGGTGACGGACGCCTGCGCCTGGGCGCTGGCGCGCTCGGCCGCCCGCCACAGTGGCAAGGTGGCGCTCAGCGTGAGGGCCGAAGCCGGGGTGCGGCTGTCGAGTCCGTTGTAGGTTTGCTGCTGGGTGCTGCCGCTGGCGCTGAGGTCGACGCGTGGCATCCAGGCCAGGGCCCAAGCCTGCTTTGCCTGGGCCTGTGCGGCCTGCACGTTGGCATCGGCCACGCGGTTGGCGGCGGCGTTCTGTTGGGCAGACAGCAGCAACTCCGGCCAGGAGCTTGCCGACGGCAGGGCAGCGGCAGACAGTGGGGTGGTGAGCTCGGCGCGCTCGGCAGACGCCAGCGCACTGGGCTGACTGAGGGTGAAGGACCACTTCAGCACGAGTGCTGGTTCGGTCTGTGCGAACGCGATGCTCCCGTTGCTCAGGCACATCCATCCCAACCACAAAGGACACAGCACTCGCATTCGGTGCACACACAACTGCAAAGGCGGCATGCTGCCAATGTTCCCACACCCAATGACAAAAGGCCGCAAGCGCGGCCCTCAGACGCGCAGGCCAAAGCGGCCTGCGACATCAGGTGAAGACGCCTCAGGCGGCCTTCGGCTTGTAGATCGAGCTGATCAGCTTGTTGATCGCGCTTTCGATCAGGGGCTTGAGGTACGGCGACAGGGAGGCGATCACTTTGGTGATGGTCTTGTCCTGTGACGAGACGAACAGGCCGGTGGCGGGCTTGCCGTTGAGGGCGTCGATCACCTGGCCGATGGACAGGCCACCGTTGACAGCGGCGATTTCTTGTTGGTTCAGGGTGCGCATAAGGACTCCATAGAAAGTTGGTGTGTTGCGAGAGCATCGCCACTCATCAAAGACCTTGGTGGCGTGTCTTCACTGTAGGGATGGACGGGGGAGCGTCGGGATGGGGTTGCCCTGCGTGAAACCCGTTGGTGGGGAGCATTTCGCGTGCACCCCCCGGATTCATGGGGGGTGTGCGGGCTTGGGGTTAACGCGAGAGGCCCTTGGCTGATGCGTGCGTCAAGTCTGCTGATGCATGGCTTCAGCGCGTGCAGGCCTGGCGTACGGCGCGTTCCCAGTGCGCCATGCGGGCGTCGGCTTCATCGCGCGAGAGGTGGGGCTCGAAGGTGCGCTCGGCGCCCCATTGGCGGCCGATCACGGCCGTGTCGGCATAGACCCCGGTGCTCAGGCCTGCCAGGTAGGAGGCGCCCAGGGCGGTGGTTTCCACCACCTTGGGTCGCACCACCGGAATGCCCAGCAGGTCGGCCTGGAACTGCATCAGCAGGTCGTTGACGCAGGCGCCGCCGTCCACCCGCAGCTCGCGCAGCGCGCAGCAGCCCGAGGCCACCGCATCACGGCTCATCGCCTGCAGCAGCGCCGCACTCTGGAACGCGATCGACTCCAGAGCGGCCCGCGCAATGTGGGCCACGGTGCTGCCACGCGTCAACCCGACAATGGCGCCACGCGCCTCGCTGTCCCAGTAGGGGGCGCCCAAGCCGGTGAAGGCGGGCACGAACATCACGCCGCCGCTGTCGGGCACGCTCTCGGCCAGATCCTGGACCTCGCTGGCGGTGCGCACCACATGCAGGCCGTCGCGCAGCCATTGCACCACCGCCCCACCGATGAACACGCTGCCTTCGAGCGCATAGGCCCGCTGCCCGGGCAGTTGCGCCGCCACCGTGCTCAGCAGGCCGTTGGCCGAGGGCTGGGTCTGGGCGCCGGTGTGCATCAGCATGAAGCAGCCGGTGCCGTAGGTGTTCTTCGCCATGCCGGCCTGAAAACCCGCCTGGCCGAACAGGGCCGCCTGCTGGTCTCCGGCGATGCCGCCGATCGGCAGGGCACCCAGTCCGGAGAGGAAGTCGCCGCTGCCCCAGATGTCGGGTTGTGCCTCGCCATACACATGACTGGAGGGCCGCACGGCGGGCAGCACCTCGCGCGGGATGTTCATCAGGCGCAGCAGTTCCTCATCCCAGTCCTGCGTGTGGATGTTGAAGAGCATGGTGCGCGATGCATTGCTCACGTCGGTGGCATGCACCGTGCCGCCGGTCAGGTTCCACAGCAACCAGCTGTCCACGGTGCCAAAAGCCAGCTCGCCGCGTTGGGCGGCCGCGCGTGCGCCGTCGATGTGGTCGAGCAGCCATTGCAGCTTGCTGCCCGAAAAGTAGGGGTCGATGACCAGGCCGGTCTTGGCCCGGATCAGATCGGCCAGACCTTGTTCGCGCCAGCGCGCGCACTGCGCCTCGGTGCGACGGTCCTGCCAGACGATGGCAGGGCCTACCGGTTGGCCCGTGTCGCGGCGCCACAGCACGGTGGTTTCACGCTGATTGGTGATGCCCAGTGCATGGACCTCGCTGAGCTCATGGCCCAAGCTGCGCAACTGGGCCAGGGCGGCGTGCGCGGTGTCGCGCTGCGAGGTCCACAGCTCGAGCGGGTCGTGCTCGACCCAACCGGGGTGCGGGTAGTGCTGGCGGGTTTCCAATTGGGCACTGGCCAGGATGTGGCCGTGCTCGTCGAACACGATGCTGCGCGAGCTGGAGGTGCCCTGGTCCAGGGCGAGGAGGAGGGCCATGGTTCAGGGGGCGATGGTCAGGGCCACACTCCATTCGTGCAGCAGCTGTGGGAAGGGGGCCGGGGGCAGGGCTTCGGTGAACACCCGCTTCATGTCTTGCAGGTGCCCCACTTTCGCCAGGGCCGGATGGTTGAACTTGCTGACGTCGGCCACCAGCCAGGTTTCTCTGGCCTGCTCCACCATGGCTTGCGCTGCGGGTTGCTCGCGCAGGTCGCGGTCGCGCAAGGTGCCATCGGCGTCGATGCCCAGGGCGGTCATGATGCAGATGTCCACCTTGAACTGCTGCAGGTAGGCCACCGTGCTGTCGCCTTCCAGGGCGCTGTCGCGGCCACGCAGCATGCCCCCGGTCACATGCACCTTGCAGTCGGGATGTTCGCTGAGCAGGCTGGCCACGTGCAGGTTGTCGGTGATGACCTGCAGGCCGGATTTTTTCAGCAGCTCGCGCGCCACGGCCTCGACCGTGGTGCCCACGCCCATCATCAGGCTGCTGCCGTCGGGGATGGCGGCGGCCACCGAGCGGGCGATGCGGGCCTTGGCATCGGCTTGCACGGCCTGGCGTTCTTTCCAGGCGGCTGCCTTGGGCGCTTCGCGCGGCAGACTGACCCCCCCGTGAAAGCGCAGCAGCAGGCCGGCGTCAGCCAGACGTTGCACATCGCGGCGCACCGTCTGCATCGTCACGTCCAGACGCTGGGCCAGGCGCTCGACCGACACGGCGCCCCGTGCTCGCACTTCATCGAGCAGGGCCTGCTGACGCGGATTGGGGCTCCAGGGCAGGGCAGGGGTCATGACAGGTTCTCCGCAAACAGGGGGCAACAGGGCAGAGGCTTGCACCATCAGCGAACAGATTGCAACACAAAAGCGCCCAAGTGCGCGAGTTTTCGCTCCCATGTGATCACCGGACATGCGCGACTGTCACCACTCTTCCCTTCGTGCTAGAGTCAAAACGCACATCTTCTTACAGGAAGGTCCAAGACACGATGAAGCAGTGGAAGCAGGTTTCCGCCGTGGCCGCTGCGGCCATGGCACTGGCCTCGGGCGGCGCGCAGGCGCTGGGACTCGGGGTGCCCAACAGCCGGGCCATCTTGGGAGAGTCCTTGCGGGTGTCTGTGCCGCTGGAGTTGGCCGACGGCGAGGACACGGATGATGGCTGCCCTCAGGCCGAGGTTTACTACGGCGACAGCCGCGTGGACGCAGGCAAGGTGATCCTGGGGATCTCGCCGCAAACCGGGCGCCAGCGTGTCCTGACCGTGCGCGCCATTCAGCCCATCAATGAGCCGCTGATCGAGGTGAACCTCAGTTACGGCTGTGGTGCGCCCCTGTCGCGCAAGTTCACGATTTTCGCCAACCCACCCGAGTTCGTGCCCACTGTGGTGTTGCGCCCGCCCACCCTGTCCGAGCAGGTAGGCAGCGCCCAGGTGGATGGCCGTGACGGCGGTGAGACATCGGGCAGTGGCACGCGTGTGGCCACAGCCAGCGCCACCGGTGATGCGCCCGCCATGCCCAGAGCCGTTCAGCCGGTGCCGGTGCGCCGCCCGGCCAAGGTGGCAGCGCCACGTCCCAAAGCACCTCCGCCGCCCGCTGCACCGGTCCCGGCACCCGTGCCTGAGCCGGTGGTGGCCCCCTCGCCCGCACCCGTTCCGGCCGCCGTGCCTGTTCCGGCGCCTGCGGACAAAGCTGCGTCGGCGGCTGCGCCAGCACCTGCACCCAAGGCATCCTCTGTGGTGCTGGGCAAGCCGTCACCCGCACCCAAGCCTGCGCCCGTGTCGCGTCTGATGCTGGATCCGGTCGTGCCGATGGCGGCCACGATGCCCGGTGCCGGTGCCAGCGGTGTGGCCTCGGCAGTGCAGCCTGATCTGGTCACCTCGCAGGCAGGCACCGACATCGAGCGCCTGCAGGCCCAGCTTGCCCAGGATCGTCAGCGCCTTGACGAGATGGAAAAGCTGATCACGCAGTTGCGCCAGGATGCCGCACAGGCCAAGGCCGCCGCCTCCGGCGTGGGGCTGAGTCGTCCTGCAGGTCTGGCCGACGGTGGGCATCCGGCCTGGCTGGTGATCGTCTCGGCGGTGGCCGGGGCTTCGCTCATGCTCAGTGCCTACCTCATCTGGCGCCTGCGCCGTCAGGAACAGGCGCGCGCCTGGTGGTCCGAGTCCGAGCGTTGAGCGACCACCTGATGACGCCGGTTGCAGCCGAGCTTTTGCCCGAGGCCGATCACCACTGCGATGTGCTCGTGGTGGGGGGCGGCATCAACGGGGCGGGCATCGCCCGCGATCTGGCCGGGCGAGGCTGGCGTGT
This sequence comes from uncultured Aquabacterium sp., assembly GCA_964404335.1. Classification (GTDB taxonomy): domain Bacteria; phylum Pseudomonadota; class Gammaproteobacteria; order Burkholderiales; family Burkholderiaceae_C; genus Aquabacterium. The sequence goes on along the minus strand of CAYOJR010000069.1, from coordinate 2,989 downwards.
GCTCCTCTGCGAGCAAGACGATCTGGGCAGCCACACGTCGTCGGCGTCTACCAAACTGATCCACGGTGGCCTGCGCTACCTGGAGCATGGCGCGTTCGGCCTGGTGCGCAAGGCCTTGATGGAGCGTGAGCGCCTGTTGCGCTCGGCCCCGCACATCATGCGGCCGCTGTCCTTTGTGTTGCCGCATGATCCGGGCACGCGCCCCGCCTGGATGATCCGCCTCGGCCTGTGGTGCTACGACCATCTGGCGCCCCGCGATTTTCTTTCGGGCAGCGCGGCCGTGGACCTGAGCCAGAGTCCCTTGGGCCAACCGTTGCACCGCCAGTGGCGTCAGGGTTTCGTCTACACCGATGGCTGGGTGGACGACGCCCGTCTCGTGCTGCTGTGCGCACTCGATGCCGCAGACCAAGGCGCCCACATTCTGCCGCGCACGCGCTGCGAACAGCTGCACGCTTACGGCGGCGGCTGGCGCGCCACCCTGGTGCGCCGCGACGCTTTCACCGACGCGATCACCCGCACCCTGAACGTGCAGGCCCGTGCCGTGGTCAATGCCGCCGGTCCCTGGGCCGAGCAGTTGCTGCGCGGCACCATGGGTGTGGCGCCCCCTGAGCCTGACGGTCGACGTGGGGCAGCGGCGGTGCCGCATCTGCGCCTGGTCAAGGGCAGTCACATTGTTGTGCCTCGCCTCTTCGAACACGACCACGCCTACCTCTTTCAAGGTGAAGACCGTCGCGTCGTGTTCGCCATTCCCTATGAGCGGCGCTTCACCCTTGTGGGCACCACCGATGTGGACCATCCGGGCGACCCGGGGCAGGTGCAGGTGAGCGATGACGAGGTGCGCTACCTGTGTGCAGCCGTGGGGCGCTATCTGCGTCGACCGGTTTCGCCCGACGACGTGGTCTGGCGCTTTGCCGGTGTGCGGCCTCTGCTCGATGATGCGCATGGCGCGGCCGCTGCGGTCACGCGTGACTACCGTCTCGACGCGCAGATGCAGCCCGCCCCCTGGCTGACCGTGTGGGGTGGCAAGCTCACCACTTTCCGGGTGCTGGCCGAGCAGGCGTCCGACCAGGTGGGGGCCCTGTTGGGCGATCCTCGTTCACGCTGGACCACCGAGGCCTTCCTGCCCGGCGGCCTGCTGCAAGTGGACAGCGATGCGAACATGATTCCAAGCTCCCCGGTGGCCCAGTTGCGAGCCTTTCAGGCGCGCCTGCGTCAGCAGCATCCCTGGATGGATCTGGGGCTGGTGCAGCGCTGGAGCCGGGCTTACGGCAGCCGCGTGGCCCAGATGCTCGAGGGCGTTGACAGCCGCGAGGACCTGGGGGCCGAGGTGGCGCCAGACCTGTACGAAGTCGAGTTGTTTTACCTGCGCCGGCATGAATGGGCGCAAACTGCCGACGACGTTCTGTGGCGACGCAGCAAGCTGGGCCTGCACTACACCCCGGCTCAGCGCCAGGCTGTGGCCGACTGGCTGCTCGCTCGGGCGCAAGGTTGACCCAGGCGGGTCAGCCTTCTTCGCGTGGCATCAGGAAGTGGCCGCGCGCATTGGCCACCGGTCGCTGCGGGTCGTCCTGCCAGATCGAAACCTGGGCCAGCGCCACGCGGTTGCCCTGGCGGATCGTGGTGCATTGCGCGAACGTGTCCACTGGTTTGGCCGAACGCAGGTAGGCGATCGCAAAGTCCACGCTGCGCGGCGCGTCCGGGATGCCGGGCACGGTGTCCATCAGGTGCAGGATCATGGCGGTTTCGCCAAACCCGGCCAGCACACCGCCATGCAGCGCCGGCAAGATGGGGTTGCCGATCAGCTCTGGCTTGAAGGGCAGGCGGAAGACCGGGCCGGCGTCCACCTGGGCCTGCTGGTGGATGGACAGGAAGTCCACATAGGGCGAGCGCCCGCCCGTGCGGGCTTGGGTTTCCGGGGTGTTGGCCGGGGTGCTGCGGATGTGGTGGCTGGTGTCCAGGCTGGTGGGGGAGACCAGGTGCGACGCCGCCTCGGCGGGCGTAGGCTTGGCGGCGGCTGGGGTCTTGCGGGTGGCGGCAGTGCCGCGCATGAAGGTGGCGTTCACCGTGGCCACCGGCTCGGCCTGCCCCAACTGATACAGCTCGCCACGCACAAAGGCCACGCTGCGTGACAGGCGGTGGCAGGTGGCGCGACAGGTCACGTTCACATTGGCCACCGGCGGGCGTAGGTAGTCCATGCGCAGGTCCAGCGTGGCAAAGGGCTCCATCTCGTCCATCGCGCTGCCCACGGCGAGGCCGCAGGCCGTGTCGGCCAGCACGCTCAGGCAGCCGGCATGGATCAGGTTGCGTTTGGTGTCGCCTGTCCACGTGGCGCGGGCGGGCAGCAACAGGGTGACGAAGCCCTGGCCGATGTCCACCACCTGCATGCCCGAAAAGGCGGCATAAGGGATGCCGGAGATGAAGGCCTGGGCCCAGTTGGTGCGGGAATCGCTGCTGAAGATGCTCATGGTCACAAACCGTCGAAATGCGCGGAAGGCGTGATTGTCGCTCTCATGCGCCTGGCGTGCATCGGGGGCGGGAGATGACCTGTTCGAGCGCTGCCCAGCATTGCGGACAACCGTCGTCAAGCTGACAGTTCGGGGGTGGTCTCGCTCAGGCCCGTCCAGTCCGTCAGGCGCAGCACCTGCACCCCTTTGAGACGGAACGCGCGCTTGTTCAGCTTGAGCAGCGCCGCGTCCTTGCTGAACAGCCAGCGCGCGCCCACCTGCATGGCCAGGTCGATGAAAACCTGGTCGTCCGGGTCCTTGCAGCGCAGGCCGCAGGGCGGGGGCTCGTCCACGAAGGTGGCGTGCTGGAACACCGTCAGCGTCCGCATCGGGTCGGGCTGCCAGGGCTTGAGGTAGCTGCGCGGCCACACCTGGTGCCATTCCTTTTCCATCGAAGGGCAGGCCAGCCAGCGCAGGCGGCCGGCCAGGATGGCTTCAGCGATCGGGTGGGCGGCCGGGTCCTTGAACACCCGCCAGTCCAGCAG
>CAYOJR010000068.1:442-11579 GCA_964404335.1 uncultured Aquabacterium sp. | reverse complement strand
GAGATGATGTTCTTCTGGATTTCGTTGGAGCCGCCGAAGATCGACAGCTTGCGGTTGTTGAAGTACTGCGCTGCCGCGTAGGAGGCCTCGGGCGGCCCGACGTGGTCGCCGGCGTAGCCCTCGTCCAGCGCCTCTTCGATGAAGGGCAGGGCGTACGCCCCCATGGCGCGACGGGTCAGGGAGTTGAGCTCCTGGCGGATCTCGGTGCCCTTGATCTTGAGCATGGAGCTTTCCGCACCCGGCACACCACCACCGGCGACGGCGGCGATCACGCGGTTGTTGGTGGTCTTCATGTTCTCCAGGTCGATCTCGACCTTGGCCACACGCGCCGCAAACAAGGGGTCTTGCAGCAGAGGCTGGCCGTTCTTGCGGATGCGGCTGGCGATCAGCTTCAGACGCTCGAGTGCGGCCACCGAGAAGCCCACGCCAGCGATGTTGGTGCGCTCATAGGTCAGCAGGTACTTGGCGCAGGTCCAGCCCTTGTTTTCTTCGCCCACGAGGTTGTCAACGGGCACCTTCACATCGGTGAAGAACACCTCGTTGACTTCGTGCTCACCGTCCAGGGTGATGATGGGGCGCACTTCCACGCCCGGCGTGTTCATGTCCACCAGCAGGAAGCTGATGCCTTCTTGCGGCTTGACGTCGCGGTTGGTGCGCACCAGGCAGAAGATCATGTTGGCGTGGTGGCCCAGGGTCGTCCAGGTCTTCTGGCCGTTGACGATGTAGTGGTCGCCATCGCGCACGGCGGTGGTCTTCACCGAGGCCAGGTCGGAGCCGGCGCCGGGCTCGGAGTAGCCCTGGCACCACCAGTCCTCACCGCTGAGGATGCGCGGCAGCCAGTATTGTTTCTGTGCCTCGTTGCCGTACTTGATCAGCACCGGGCCCAGCATGTTGACGCCGAACGGGATGGTGCGGGGGGCGTAGGCCAGGGCGCACTCGTGGTCGAAGATGAATTTCTCGACCGCTGTCCAGCCCGGGCCGCCGTATTGCTTGGGCCAGTGGTTGGCCAGCCAGCCGCGTGCGTTGAGCAGGGCGTGCCATTGTTCCAGGTCGGCCTTGCTCAGGTGCTTGCCATCGCGCACCTTGTTCTTCAGGCGTGCGGGCACCTCGTCGTTCAGAAAGCGTTGCACCTCGGCGCGGAACGCCTGTTCTGCGGGGGTCAGGCTCAGGTCCATCTCGGCTCCTCAGTTCATTCAATAGATTTCAAACAGACCGGCAGCGCCCATGCCACCGGCCACACACATGGTCACCACGGCCCACTTGACCTTGGGGTCCTGGGCCTTGCGGCGACGGCCTTCCAGCAGCACATGGCCGACCATGCGGGCGCCGCTCATGCCGAAGGGATGGCCGATCGAGATGGCGCCGCCGTTGACGTTGAGGCGTTCTTCGGGGATGCCGAGCTGTTGCTGGCAGTAGATCGACTGCGAGGCGAAGGCTTCGTTGACTTCCCACAGGTCGATGTCTTCGACCTTCAGGCCGTGACGGGCCAGCAGCTTGGGCACGGCGAACACCGGGCCAATGCCCATTTCATCGGGTTCGCAGCCGGCCACCGCAAAGCCACGGAAGGCGCCCAGCGGCTGCAGGCCCAGGCGCTCGGCTTCCTGGCTGTCCATCAGCACGCAGGCCGAGGCGCCGTCCGACAGCTGCGAGGCGTTGCCCGCCGTGATGAACTGGTCGGGGCCACGCACCGGGGCCAGCTTGGCCAGGCCTTCGTAGCTGGTGTCGGCGCGGTTGCAGGTGTCGTGGTCGATCGAGACCTCTTGGTAGGACACCTCTTTGGTTTCCTTGTCGGTCACGCCCATGGTGGTCGTCACCGAGATGATCTCGTCCTGGAAGACGCCGGCGGCCTGGGCGGCGGCGGTCTTTTGCTGACTGGCCAGCGAGAAGCGGTCCTGCGCTTCACGGCTGATGCCATATCGCTGCGCCACCACATCGGCCGTCTCGATCATGGTCATGTAGAGATCGGGCTTGCGTTCGAGCAGCCAGGGGTCGATGCCGGTTTCCAGGCCCGTGCCTTCGGGGCGGCGCAGGCCGGAGATGCTCTCCATGCCGCCGGCAACCATGACGGGGGCGCCGTCCACGATGATGCGGCTGGCCGCGCTGGCCACGGCCATCAGGCCCGAGGCGCAGAAGCGGCTGACCGTGGCCCCGGCGATGGTGAGCGGCAGGCCGGCGCGCAGGGCGCTGGTGCGGCCCAGGTTGCGGCCGCTGCGGCCTTCGGGATAGCCGCAACCGATGATGATGTCTTCGATCAGGGCCGGGTCCACGCCGGCGCGCGCCACGGCGGCCTTGACGGCGAAGGCGGTCAACGAGGTGCCCGGGGTGACGTTGAATTCGCCCCGGTGGGCTTTGGTCATGGGGGTTCGTGCGGTGGACACGATGACGGCTTCACGCATGGTGATGCTCTCCTGGTGATGCTGCGGTGAGTGGCGCTCAGGCCAGATTGAGGCTGTCGAAGTTCCGGCCTTCGGCGACCAGCTTGACCAGCAGTGGGGCGGGTTGCCAGAACAGCGGATCTTCCTGGGCGAAGGACTGGATGTCGGCGAGAACCTGCGGCAAGCCGACCGTGTCGGCGTATTTCATCGGGCCGCCCTTGTCACGCGGGAAGCCGTAGCCATAGACCAGGGCCACGTCCACGTCCAGCGGACGCAGGGCGATGCCCTCGGCCACCACCTTCGCGCCCTCGTTGATCATGGCGGCCAGGTAGCGGCGCTGCAATTCGTCGGGGCTGAAGCGGCGCGGGGTCACGCCGGCCTTGGTGCGCTCTTCGGCGATGATGGGCTCGACCGCCGGATTGGGCTTGCCGCTGCGGCTGCCGGCCTCGTACACATACCAGCCCTGGCCGGTTTTCTGGCCAAACCAGCCGCGTTCGCACAGCTTGTCGGCGATGTGCACATAGCGGGCCTTGGGGTCACGCGTGGCGGCACGGCGCTTGCGCGTCGCCCAGCCGATGTCGCCACCGGCCAGGTCGCTCATCTCGTACGGGCCCATCGGGTAGCCGAAGGCGCGCACCATGGCGTCGATCTCGAACGGCGAGGCGCCGTCTTCCATCATGTAGTCGGCGGCCTGGCGGTACACGGCCAGGATGCGGTTGCCGATGAAGCCGTCGCACACGCCGGCGCGCACCGGCACCTTCTTGAGCTTCTGGGCCAGCGCAAAGCCGGTAGCGACCACGTCGGCGCTCACCTGGGCGGGCACCACGATCTCCAGCAACTTCATGATGTTGGCCGGCGAGAAGAAGTGCAGGCCGACGACATCCTGCGGACGCGAGACACTGGCTGCGATCTCGTTGATGTCCAGGTAGGAGGTGTTGGTGGCCAGCACGGCGCCGCGCTTGCAGACGCGGTCGAGTTCGGCGAACACGGCCTTCTTGACGCCCATGTCCTCGAACACGGCTTCGATGACGATGTCGGCATCGGCGAGCGCGTCGTAGCTCGTCGAACCGTGGAAGCGCGCCAGGATGGCGGCCTTGCCTTCTTCGCTCAGGCGACCCTTGGCGATGGACCCGTCGTACACCTTGGCGACGCGCGACTGGCCCAGGGCCAGGGCGGCGTCATCGCGCTCGATCATGGTCACGCTCAAGCCGGCGTCCAGCAGGGACACGGCGATGCCGGCGCCCATCGTGCCGCCACCGATCACGCCCACCTTCTGGAAGGGGCGGGGTGTGGCCGAGCGGGTCTCGGGAGACTGGGTCACGGCCTGCTCGGCGAACTGAAGGTGTTCGCTGGCGGAGCGGGGTGTGGCGGGCGCGGCAGCGGTGGAGTCCATGGGGCGTCTCTCTCTTGGGGCAGAAAAAAGACCCGGGCCGGATGGCCAGCAGGTTCACCGGGATTGTTGGACAGCGCTGCTGTCTTGACAATCCCATCAGGCGTTGACAGACTGTCAAGGAAATTTTGACAGTAAGCCCGTTTGGTGGGTGATCGTTTTGCGCTATGGAACTGCAGTCCCTGTCCATGTTGGTCGAAATCCTCGACGCTGGCAACCTCTCCGAGGCCGCCCGGCGTCTGAAGATGAGTCGCGCGAATGTGAGCTACCACCTCAACCAGTTCGAACGCGCCGTGGGGCAGCAACTGGTGCGCCGCACCACCCGTCGCATCGAGCCCACCGAGATCGGCCTGCGCCTGTACGAACACGGCCGCCAGATCCGCAACGAGCTGGAAGCGGCCCGCGAAACCGTCACCACCTTGGGCCAGACCCTGCAGGGGCGGGTGCGCCTGAGCGTGCCCAGCGGCTACGGCCAACTGGTGATGGCGCCCTGGCTGATCGACTTCAAGCGGGCCTATCCCGGCATCGTGCTCGACGTGGTGTTTGAAAACCGGGTGGTGGACCTGATGCGTGACGAGGTGGACATCGCCGTGCGCGTGATGTCCGACCCGCCCGACAACCTGGTGGCGCGCGACATGGGGCCGGTGCGTTACGTGGCCTGTGCCACCCCCGGTTATGTCCAGGCGCAGGGCATGCCGGCCACCCTGGAAGACCTGTCACGCGCGCCGCTGATCACCTCGGCCGTGGTGGGGCGGCAGTTGCGTCTGGCAGCCTACCTGGAGGGGGAGCGCCACGAGGTGCCGTTGACGCCCACGCTCACCAGCGAGAACTTCCTGTTCCTGCGCGAGGCCATCGTGGCCGGCCTGGGCGTGGGCCTGGTGCCCGACTACGTGGTGCAGGACCTGGTCAGCCGAGGCGAGATGGTGACCGCGCTCGACAACTGGAAGCTCAGCATCTTTGGCACGCAGATGTACATGCTGTACATGCCCAACCGCCACCACACGCGGGCGGCGTCCACCTTCATCGAGTTCATGCTGGCGCAGGCGCGCAAGGCGCACTGAAACGATGCAGGGGGGGCGCCGGGCTCAGTCGAGCGAGGCCGCGCAGACCCGCGCGCGACCTTCGCTCTTGGCACGGTACAGCTGGGCGTCGGCCAGGGTCAGCAGCGCCTGGGCATCGCCTTTGGCGTCAGACCGACGCATGGCCACGCCCACACTGATGCTCACGCATTTGGACACCGGGGAGCCGCTGTGCGGCAGGGCCAGTTGGGCCACTTCCTCAATCATGCGCTGCGCCACCTGCATGGCGCCGTCCAGATCGGCACCGGGCAGCAGGCAGGCAAATTCTTCGCCACCGTAGCGGCACACCATGTCGCCGGGCCGCAGCACGGCACGCTGCAGGGCGCCGGCCACCTGGCGCAAGGCTTCGTCCCCCTGCTGGTGGCCATACACATCGTTGTACGGCTTGAAGTGGTCCACATCGATCATCAACAGGCACAGCGGGGTCTGGCTGCGCTGGGCGCGGCCCCACTCTTCGGGCAGGTGCTCGTCGAAATAGCGGCGGTTGAAGGCACGGGTGAGCGCGTCGATGAACACCAGACGCCTGAGCGCATCGGTCTGGCGCTTGAGCGTCAGGTGGGTGCGCACCCGGGCACGCACCACGGCCGGGTTGATGGGTTTGGTGATGAAATCGACGGCGCCCATGTCCAGCGCGCGGGTCTCTTCCTGGGCCTCGTGGTGGGCGGTCACAAAGAGCACGGGAATGTCGCGCGTGGCGCTGTCTTGTTTGAGCTGCTGACAGACCTCGTAGCCGTCCATGTCGGGCATCATCACGTCGAGCAGGATGACGTCGGGTTGCTCCAGACGCGCGGTTTGCAGCGCCTGTGCGCCGGAGGTGGCCATGAAGACCTGGCAGTCTTCGGCAAAGACGCGGTAGAGCACCTGGATGTTGGTGGGCTGGTCGTCCACCAGCAGCAGCCTGGGCTTGTGCCCGGGCGCTTCAAGCAGGTCGGCGAGACTGGGATCGACAGGCAACATCCACATCACTCCAGAGACCAGCGTGTCAGCAGTTGCTGGCAGTGTGCAATGGCAGCGGCAAAGTCCAGCCGGTCCATCGCCTTGTTGAGGGGCGTCAGGGTGTCGGGTGCCAGGGCGGCGCCATGCACTGCCTGCATCCGGGCCCAGGCATCCAGGGCGCCCATGTCAGAGCGCCCCAGCAGTTTAATCAGATCTTGCAGTTCTTGGTGCAGTGCCGCCGTGTTCAGGGAGGCTGGCGTGTGCTGGAGGGGGGGCGCCGATGCGGCAGGCGCCAGCGCCGCCTGCAAGGCGGGCAGGCTGGCGCGGGCCTGTGCCATGGCGTCCACCAGTGACTGCAGCCAGGCCGGTTCGCTCTCGCCAGCGTTCTGGTGCGTGTCCTGACCAGCCAGGCCGGTCGGGCAGACCTGCTCGGCTTCGGCCGCCAGGGTTTGCAGTGTGCGCAGACCGAGGGTGCCCGCCAGGCCCTTGAAGCTGTGGAGCCAGGCCTTCAAGGCCGGTGCATTGCCCCGGCGCCAGGCCTCGCGGAGTTCGACGGCGGCGCCAGGCAGGTCGTGGCAGAACTGCTCGAGCAGGCGCAGGTACACGTCTTGACGTTGCCCCAACCGGGCCAGCGCTTCGTCCAGCGCCACACCCTGGGCCTGCGCCACGGGCAACACGCCTGTCGGCAGGGGGACGCCTGCCGGGCGGGCTGCCGCATGCGGCGTGAGCATGGTCCGGTTGCGGCGCCCATGGGCGAGCAAGGTGGCGATGAGCGTTTCCAGGTCAAAGGGCTTGCCCACATGCGCCACCATGCCGGCTTCCTCGCAGGCGGCGAGGTCGGCGGGCAGTGCGTTGGCCGTCATGGCGATGACCGGCGGGGCGTCGTCGCCCAGCACGTCGCGCAGCATCCGTGTGGCGGCCAGTCCGTCCATCACCGGCATCTGCACGTCCATCAGCACGGCATCGATCAGGTCCGGGGCGTTCAGCACCGCCTGCACGCCCTCCTCACCGTTGTGGGCCATGCTCACTTCCGCGCCTTCGTCGGTCAGCAGCTCATTGGCCACCTGGCGGTTGTTGGGGTTGTCCTCGACCAGCAGCAGTCGCCAGCCTGCTAGGCGTCGCGTCGGGGCGAGGTCGTCCAGCGGCATGAGGGTGCTGCTGGGCAGGGTGTCTTCGGCCCCGACACGCGGCAAGGTGATGTCGAACCAGAATGTGCTGCCCTGACCCAGTGTGCTGTGCACCCGCAACTCACCGCCCATCAGTTCGACCAGACTGTGGCTGATGGCCAGACCCAGACCGGTGCCACCGTATTGACGCGTGGTCGAACCTTCGGCCTGCGTGAAGCCCTCGAAAATGGTCGTCAGGGCTTGCGCGGAGATGCCGATGCCGGTGTCACGCACCGAGATGCGCAGTCGCACGGCTTCGTCGTCTTGCGACAGTGCCTGTACGGTCACGTTCACCTGTCCCTGGTGTGTGAACTTGATGGCGTTGCCTCCCAGGTTGATGAGCACCTGCAGCAGGCGCAGATCGTCACCCATGAGGTAGGTCGGCAAGGCCGGATCCAGCACCAGATTCAGAGCGACCGGCTTGCCAATCAGATTGGCCGACAGCACCACATGGAGGTCGTCGAGCAAGCGCGTGACCGCGAAGGGGCGCGGGTGCAGGCTCATCTTGTCCGCCTCGATCTTGGAGAAGTCGAGGATGTCGTTGACCAGGCTCAGCAGGGAGCGCGCCGCCCGTTCGGCCTTGCTGGCGTAGTCGAGCTGGCGTTCGTTCAGATCGGTCTTTTGCAGCAGGCGCAGCATGCCCAGAATCGCGTTCATGGGCGTGCGGATCTCGTGGCTCATGTTGGCCACGAACTGTCCCTTGGCGGCACTGGCCTGCTCGGCGACCAGCTTGGCCTGTTGCAGCGAGGTTTCGTAGGCCAGGCTTTCAGTGCGGTCTTGCACGATGCCGAGATAACCGGTGACGTGACCATCTTCATCGCGGATCTCCGTGACCACGATGGACACCGGCACCAGGCTGCCATCGCGGCGCCGATAGTCAATGTGACGGACCTGGCCCAGCACGGCGTGATCAATCAGCAGTTGACGCGGCGTCGGTTCGACCTCGCCGTGCTGCAGGCGCAGCTGTTCAAGCCGGCCAGCCACCAGAGCGGGGTCGCGGAACAGCAAGGGGGTGGCCTGTCCCACGACTTCGCTGGCGCGGTACTGCAACAGGCTTTCGGCGCCGGTGTTGAAGACGCGGATCACCAGGTCTGCGTCGGTGGCAATCACCCCGACTCCGGAGGCCGCGTGCAGCACGCTCGTCAACAAGGAGGTGGTCTCGCGCAGGCGCATCTGATCGGCCCGTTGCGCAGTGATGTCCTGCACCGCACCCACCAGGCGCATCGGCTGGTCGCCCTCCCACTCGAAGTCGGCCACCAGGCGCACCCACATGGGTTGACCGGGGGTCTTGAACACGGGCAACTCCATGTCAACGACCTTGTGATGGTGCTGTGCTTCTTGCAGCACATCGACCAGGCGCGCTCGCCAGGCCGGATCGATCAGTTTCAAGCCATCTGAGGCCGGGCAGCGATGGTCGCGTGGCAGGTCAAAAATGGCGCAGGATTGATCTGACCAGGTCATCTCCAGCGTCGCCAGGCTCACCTCCCAACCACCCACCCCGGCCACGCGGCTGACGCGCTCCAAAAACGCTTCGCTGGAGCGCAGCTGTTGCTCGGTGAGCTTGCGCGAGGTCACGTCGTGGCGGATGGCGAGGAACTTCTCGATCTCACCGTGCGCATCGAACCATGGGACGATGATGGTGTCCACCCAGTAGAGGGCGCCGCTTTTGGCGCGGTTGCAGATTTCGCCGTGCCAGATTCGCCCGGCGGTGATCGTCTGCCACAACTCGGCCCAGAAATCGGGGCTGTGGACACCAGAGGTGTTGAGCTTCGAGTTGCCACCGAGCAACTCGGCCCGCGTGTAGCCGGTCAGCGCGCAGAAGGCATCGTTGACTTCAATCAGGCGCCCGCTGCGATCGGTGATCGAGATGATGGCGTGTGCGTTGAGAATCTGCAGCAAGGCGTCGGTTTCGCGCTGCGCAGCCTCCTGGCGGCGTGTCGCTTCTTTCAGTGCCGACACGTTCTGTGAAATCTCGATGTAGCCCAGCAGCTGACCTTGGGCATTGCGGCGGGGCTGGATTTCCGTGTCGATCCAGAGGGTCTGACCCTGCTTGTTGCGGTTGAACAGCTCGACCTGACAGGTCTCGCCTTTCGCCTGGGTGGCTTCGAGTGTGGCCAGATTTTCCGCAGGGCACTCCTCGGTGCCGACGAGTTCGCGCATGGTGCGCCCGCGTGCTTCTTCGAGGGTGTAGCCATACAGGCGGGTGAAGCCCTCGTTCACCCAGGTGATTCGCAGGTCGGGGGTGGTGATGTTCACCGCGTTGGACGTGAGCCGGGCGACCTGGGCCAGACGCTCCAGGTCTTCGGTCAGGCGTGCGGCATGGGCTTCGGTGCGCGCCCGGGCGCTCGCCAGCATCCAGGTGGCCAGGGCCAGCAGGACGCTCAGCAGCGCGCCGCCCAGCACCACACCGCTGGGGGTCGTGCGGTCGAGGATCTGTCCAAAAGCCGCGTTGGCTTGGGTGCGCAGCACATACTGGCGGCCGGCGATGGACAGGGTGCGCTCGCCCGCGAAGCGGCGCACGTCTTCACTGGCCTCGCCACCTGTCGCGGTGAATACCGCCACAGACTGGCCTCCGGTTTCATCTCGCAGATCGATGTTCAGTTGCCGGTCGACGATGTCTGGCAGCCCCTGCATCAGTTCTTCGATCACGATGGGAGCGTAGTAAATGCCCACCAGCCTGGCGCGGCGCTGTGCGGCGCTCTGGGGCGGGGGGGAGCCCTGGTACAGGGGCAGCAGGTAGAGCACACCGGGGCGTTGACGACGGTCCTGCAACAGTTTGATCGGCCCGGTGAGGGTCGGCTCCCCGGTGTCGATGGCGCGCAGCACGCCGGCACGGCGCACCGGTTCAGAGCCCACGTCCAGCCCCAGGGCCTGCGCATTGACCTCAGCGGGCTCCAGCATCTTGATCACGTACAGGTCGGCGGCGTTGCCCGAGGTGCGCACCTCGAAGGACGCGGCATTGTCGGCACGTTCCGCCTGCACAAAATCGGGCAGATCAGTGCGGGCCACCTTGACGATGTAGCCAAACCCGCGCACGCCGGGGAACTGCTCGTCGATGCTGATCGCCTGAACGTAGTTGCGAAACTCGGTGCGGTCGATCTTCTCGCTGGCGTTGTGGATGCCGTGCGCGCCCCGCAGTCCGAACAGGGGCATGGCAAAGCGCTGTCGGATGCTGTTGTCCACCCGCAAGGTGAGCCGTTCGAAGCGGTCTCGGGCCTGGGCCTCGATGGCCTCCCCGATGCGTTGTCCGGCCCACAGGCTCAGCAACACGCCGCCAATCAGCACCAGCGAGCTCAAGCCCAGACTGCCAGCTGCGTCGAGCGCCACCGTGGGACGGTCGCTGTGGCGGGCGTGGCGCTGAAAGGCCCGCACGCTGCGCCACCACACCACTGGGGCGAGGCCCAGCATCAGCAACATGGTGTGAGCCATGACCTCCCACCACCCGCTGACCTCGGGCAGGCTCCACGGCAACAGTCGCATGGTCAGCACCTCGATCAGGGCCGCTGCCAGTGCAATCTCCAGAACCAGGCGAATGTAGGGATGGGTGGTCTTCATGTCGCAGCGCGATGAACGAGCGGTGATTGTCACCCGCGTCCGGCGTTTGGGGTGGCAGAGTTGGCTTTTCCGGTCAATGTCTGCTCAAACCCCGATCAGGGCTCGATGGCCATGCCCCACAAGCCCTGTCCATCACCCACGGTGCCGAGCAGGCGCGCTTGGCCGGTGGGCAGATCCAGCAGATACAGTCGGGTCTGACCCTTGATGCGCAGCGCGGCCAGCGGTGTGTTGCGCACATCGCTGATGTCCAGTGAGGCATCTTCCAGGGGCCCGGGCAAGCCCAGGCTGCCGACCGTGCGCAACTGGCCGGTGTTGGGCGACACCGCTGGCACCCGTCCTTCGCGTGAACCTTGCATCACCAGCGTGCCGTTGTTCAGGTCGATGGCGTAGTTGGTGGTCAGTTTGTTGTCGTTCGGGTTGTAGGTGTAGCCCGCTGCGGTGACCAGAGGTGGGCGTGCGGCAGCCGCATCATGCGGGTCGTAGGTCAGCGGCGGGTCGGTGGCCACCAGGGTGCCGGTATCAGGGTGCAGTCGCAAGTTCTGGCCGGAATCGCTCACCACGCGCACGCGGTCGGCGGCGGGGTTGAAGTCCACGCCGAAACGTTGTCCCTGCAAGGTCACGGCCGGTGCCTGCCCC
>CAYOJR010000068.1:0-432 GCA_964404335.1 uncultured Aquabacterium sp. | reverse complement strand
TGGGTTGAGGGTGTAAAGCCAGCCACGGCTGGACAGGGCATACAGCACCCCCCGTGCGACGCGGAAATCCATGCCCACCAGGCGTTCACCCGTCGGCAAGCCCTGCAGCGGCAAGCGGGCCATGAGGCGCTCGGGCTGCCCGGCCTTGAAGCGGATCAGTTCTGCGCGGTCGTTGACGGCATAGACGGTTTCGGTGCGATGGCCCCCCACCGGGGTGACAGGATTGGCGCAGGCACTCAGCAGCAGACTCAGCACAGGCAGTGACAGGGCGCGCAAGGGCACTCGCATCCGGATCTCCCGACAAATAATCGGGACATTGTGGCAGGTATCCGACGTGGACATGGTGACAAGTCCCGGTCATTCGGCTTGGCCGGCTGCGCTCAGGTGATTTCGTGCACACTTTGAGTCTGCTTGTGATGAAGGTGCATGCAT
>CAYOJR010000067.1:10172-11717 GCA_964404335.1 uncultured Aquabacterium sp. | reverse complement strand
ACGGCGCGCAGACGCGCCTCACTGTCGGCAACCTTCTGATGCAAGGCGTCGGTCAGGGCGGCGGTGCGCTGATGTCGGCGCGCACAACGCAGCAAGAAGGTCCACAAAACGATGGAGCCTACCGCGCCACTCAGCAGCAGGGCGGTGGCAGAGGGCTGCAAGACCGTGTCCTCGGGCGTGGCGGCCTGCCACCATGCGACGACACTGAGCAGCAAGCCGCCTGCCAGCGCGACCCAGGCGCAGCGGCGCAGGCGGCGTGATTCCTTTTCGGTTCTCGTGATCTCGATCCGCATGCGGTGGTTTCCTGCTTGGTACATCAGCTTACATTCCGGGAATGTCTGATGTCAGCGACCCGCAGCAAGGAAACGACAAGAAAGGCGGATTTGATACAAATTGACACAAGAAACAGCGGGTAACCAATGCTGTTTCTGTGGCAAATGTCACATGCGTCGCGCCATCTCCATCAAACGCGCGATGCGGTCTTCGGTGGCGGGGTGGGTGGAGAACAGGCCGCGCAGACCACCGCCGGACAGCGGGTTCATGATCATCATCTGAGCTGTTTCCGGGTGGGCCTCGGCGGCGTGCAGCGGGATGCCCTGGGCGTAGCGGTGGATCTTGTCGAGCGCGCTGGCGAGCGCGGCCGGGTCGCCGCTGATTTCGGCGCCGCCGCGGTCGGCTTCGAACTCGCGGGCGCGGCTGATGGCCATCTGGATCACGCTGGCGGCCAGGGGGGCCAGGATGGCGACGGCGATGCCGGCGATCGGATTGGCCGGACGCCCTTCCGAATCGCGGCCGCCGAAGAACATGGCGAAGTTGGCCAGCATCGAGATGGCCCCGGCCATGGTGGCGCTGATGGTGCTGATCAGGATGTCGCGGTGTTTGACGTGGGCGAGTTCATGCGCCATCACGCCGCGCAATTCGCGCTCGGTCAGCACGTTGACGATGCCGGTGGTGGCGGCGACGGCGGCGTGTTCCGGACTGCGGCCGGTGGCGAAGGCATTGGGCGCTTGCTCGTCGATCAGATAGACCTTGGGCATCGGGATCTCGGCGCGCTGGGCCAGATCGCGCACCATGGCGTAGAAACGCGGCGCCGAGGTTTCGTCCACTTCGCGGGCGTTGTACATCTTCAGCACCATCTTGTCCGAGAACCAGTAGCTGAAGAAGTTCATGCCCAGGGCCACAACCAGGGCCAGCATCATGCCGCTGCGCCCGCCGATCATGGCGCCAATGGCCATGAAAAGGGCGGTGATGGCGGCCATCAGGATGGCGGTTTTCATCATGTTGAACATGGTGAGGGTGCTCCAGTCTTGATCAGATTGCAGGGGCGTGTGCACTCGGCCACATGTCCTGTTTAGATGTGGATCAAACCACGAGGTTCAAGCCAGCAGGGGCGGCAGGGTGGTGCTTTGCAAAAATTCACGAGCGCAAACCCGCTTGCCGCCCGGCTTTTGCAGCATATGCAAAGCCAGCGCGCCTTCGCCGCAGGCCACCACCAGGGTGTCGCCGTGCGCCTGCAGCACCTGACCGGGCGTGCCGCGTTCGGCC
>CAYOJR010000067.1:7652-10072 GCA_964404335.1 uncultured Aquabacterium sp. | reverse complement strand
GCGCGCGGCCATCAGGCGCCTTGCTCTTCGCGCTGGCGCTTGACCAGCTTGGTCTTGATGCGGTTGCGCTTGAGCGGCGAGAGGTATTCAACGAACACCTTGCCGGAGAGGTGGTCGAGCTCGTGCTGCACGCACACGGCCAGCAGCTCTTCGCCTTCGAACTCGTAGGTCTCGCCGTCGCGATTGAGGGCGCGCACGCGCACCTTGGCGTGGCGATCGACCTTGTCGTAGATGGTGGGCACGGACAGGCAGCCCTCTTCCCACACGATCATCTCGTCGCTGGCCCAGATGATCTCCGGGTTGATCAACACCAGCGGGTCGTTGCGCTCTTCGCTGGTGTCGATCACGACCACGCGCTCATGCACATTGATCTGGGTGGCCGCCAAGCCGACGCCCTTGGCGTCGTACATGGTTTCCAGCATGTCGTCGACCAGTTGACGGATGCGGTCATCCACCTGAGCCACGGGTTTGGCCACCGTGTGCAGGCGCGGGTCGGGATATTGGAGGATGGGCAGCAGAGCCATGGCAAACGGGACGTGAACTGGAAAATTGTGGATGGATCGCAACGACGCGGGGCGTCCGTTGCGGGGACCTGCAGGTAACTCCGGGCAATTCTCATTGCGATGGCGGAGGATTTCCGTGCAGAATCAGGCGATCATTGACCAGATTTTGCCGAAACTCGGGTATCCGTGTACGGAAAATGCCCTTTGGCAGGTAATTGGAGACTGTTTTCATGACCCAGCGATCGCTGTACCAAGGCCCCGCAAGTGTGTTGCGTGCTGTGCGCACCCCCCGAGCTCTGAGCCTGGCGCTCTGGACTGCCCTGGGTCTGACCTTCGGCGTGACGCAGGCGCAAGCTTTCCCCAACTACCCAATCACGTCGCAGCAAAGAGCCACCGCCCAGAAGGTGGCCGAGGCGGGTGTGCCGCTGTCCGAGTTGGCGCCCAATGCCCCTGACTCCTACACCGTCAAGCGCGGCGACACGCTGTGGGACATTTCCAAGTTGTTCCTCAAGTCGCCCTGGCGCTGGCCCGAGCTGTGGGGCATGAACCTGCAGCAAATCCGCAACCCGCACCTTATTTTCCCGGGGCAGTATCTGTACTTGGACAAGAGCAATGGCCGCGCCCGTCTGCGCGTGGGCCAGCCGGTGGGTGGTGATGTCAAGCTGTCGCCGCGTGTGCGTGAAGGCGGTCTGTATGACGCGATTTCGACCGTGCCTTTGCATCTGATCGAGCCGTACTTCAACGAGGCCGTGATTTTCGAGAACAGCGATGAGCTGCTCAACGCCCCGCGTGTCGTGGCCACCCAGGAAGGGCGTGTGCTGCTGTCGCGCAACGAAACCGCTTATGTGCGCGGTGAGGTGGGTGACTTGCGTGACTGGCGCCTGTTCCGCGAACCCAAGCCCTTGCGTGATCCGTCAACGAACGAGGTGCTCGGCTACGAGGCCCAGTATGTGGGCACGGTGTCGGTGACGCGTGAAGGCACTGAGGGCACGGGGGCTGATGGCAACACCACCGTCATCCCGTCCACGGTCACGGTCACCAGCATTCGCCAGGAAGCCGGGGTGGGCGACCGCCTGGCACCGGTGCCTCCGCGTGATTTCGACAACCTCGTGCCGCACGCACCTGTGCAACCGATGGCGGGGCAGATCGTGTCGATCTACGGCGAAGCGATCACCGCTGGCCAGAACCAGATCGTGGCGCTCAACCGTGGCAGCCAGGATGGCATCGAGCGTGGTCATGTGATGGCGCTGTGGCACGACGGTCGCGTGATCCGCGACACCACGACCGAGTCGCGTGAGGAAATCAAGCTCCCTGACGAGCGTCATGGTCTGCTGTTCGTGTTCCGTGTGTTTAACCGCATGTCGTACGCCTTGATCCTGTCGGCGCAGGAGCCGGTCAAGCGCGGTGATCGTTTCACACAGCCTTGATGGCGCGCCCCGACAGGGGCGATGACTGCGGGCATTGAGCCCGCATGAGGCACCTGCCGAATGGACAGGGCCTCACCCAGCGCCGGGTGGCATTGCGTTGCAAGACGCAGTGGCCCGGCGTTGTCACATTCAGAAAGAGGCACATGGAGAGGGAAGAGTTGCGCGCCTGGCTGCGCTTGGTGCTCACGCCACACGTTGGCCCGGTGACCGCGCGCCATCTGTTGCGCAGTCTGGGCTCACCCCAGGCGGTCTGGGAGGCTGGCCCCCAGGGCTGGGCGCAACTGGTGCCGGCACGCGAGGCGGCGTCGCTGGCCCAGGTGCCGCCTGATCTGGACGCGCAATGCGCGGCCACGCTGGCCTGGCTGGCATCGGCTCCCGCCACACCCGACGGGGAGGCAGGGCACCATCTGCTCACGTTGGCCGACCCGCGCTACCCCGCGCGCCTGCTCGATGTGGCCAATCCGCCCTTGCTGCTGTTCGCGCAGGGGCG
>CAYOJR010000067.1:2803-7552 GCA_964404335.1 uncultured Aquabacterium sp. | reverse complement strand
TCGCTCATCACGGCGCGCTTGGCGCTGGAGATGGGGCGTGAGGTGCTCGCCATTCCGGGCTCCATCCATTCACCGCAGTCACGGGGGTGCCATGCGCTGATTCGCCAGGGCGCCAAACTGGTCGAGACCGCACAGGACGTGCTCGAAGAGTTGCACGTGCACGCCCCGATGGCCGCCGCAGCCACCCTTGCTCAGACCGAGATGGCATGGTCGCAGGGCGATGACGGGCTGTCGAGCGACCCTGTGCTGGCGGCCATGGGCTACGACCCGGTCAGCCAAGAGGCCCTGTCGGCGCGCACAGGCTGGGGGCCGGCCGAGTTGGGCGCGCGCTTGCTGGAGTTGGAGTTGATGGGGCAGGTGGCGCGTCTGCCTGGGCAGTTGTTCCAGCGGGTGGCGGCGGCTTGACTGTCGCCATGTGCCTGGGGTGGTGCCCAGGGCTTGCGATAATGGTGGCGTGACGATCATCCAGAACCTGGGCCTGGTGCCCTACGAGCCCACGATGCAGGCCATGCAGGCCTTCACCGAGCAACGCACAGACGACACGCCGGATGAGATCTGGGTGTGCCAGCACCCGCCGGTGTTCACGCAGGGTCTGGCTGGCAAGGCCGACCATGTGCTGTTCAACCCAGAGGGGCCCGACCACATCCCGGTGGTGCAGACCAACCGGGGCGGGCAGGTGACCTATCACGGCCCCGGGCAGATCGTGGCCTACCCGCTGATGGATCTGCGCCGACGTGGCTACTTCGTCAAGGAATACGTCTATCGGCTGGAAGAGGCGGTGATCCGCACCCTGATGCACGTGGGGGTGACGGGGCACCGGGTGGCGGGTGCGCCAGGCATCTATGTGCGTCTGAGCGATCCGTTTTCTCACGCGGCCCTGAGTACACCGCTGCGTCCAGATGACCCGTTTCGCGGGCTGGGCAAGGTGGCGGCGCTGGGCATCAAGGTGAGCCGACATTGCACCTACCACGGGGTGTCGCTGAATGTGGCGATGGACCTGCGCCCGTTTCAGCGTATCAACCCTTGTGGCTATGCAGGCCTGGCCACGGTGGATCTGGCCTCGTTAGGGGTGCAGGTGGACCCCTGGGAGATCGGGGCCGTGCTGGCGAGCCAACTGGACGCGCGCCTGGCCCCTTGAGATGCCCTGAGGGGCGTGGTGGTTCGCGCTGTTTGGCAGGATCGGGCAAAATGATGCCATGAGCACCGAACCCACCACCCCGGCGCAGCCTGCCGAGCCGCCCGCCGCCTACGATCCAACGGTCAAGCAGAAGGCGCAGGCCAAGACAGCGCGCATTCCCATCAAGGTGGTGCCTGCCGGTGAGGTGCTCAAGAAACCCGAGTGGATTCGCGTCAAGGCGGGCTCACCCAGCACGCGCTTTTACGAAATCAAGAGTATTTTGCGTGAGCACAAGCTCAACACGGTGTGCGAAGAGGCCTCCTGCCCCAACATCGGCGAGTGCTTTGGCCATGGCACGGCCACCTTCATGATCATGGGCGACAAGTGCACGCGGCGCTGCCCCTTCTGCGACGTGGGCCATGGTCGCCCCGACCCGCTGGATGTGAATGAGCCGGCCAACCTGGCCAAGACCATTGCCGCGCTCAAGCTCAAGTATGTGGTGATCACCTCGGTGGACCGCGATGATCTGCGTGACGGTGGGGCAGGGCATTTCGCGGAATGCATTCGCCAGATTCGCGCGCTGTCGCCGCAGACCCGCATCGAGATTCTGGTGCCCGACTTCCGGGGCCGTGACGAGCGTGCCTTGGAGATCCTCAGGGCCACCCCGCCCGATGTGATGAACCACAACCTGGAAACCGCGCCACGCCTGTACAAGGAAGCGCGCCCCGGCTCCGACTACCAGTTCAGTCTGAACCTGCTCAAGAAGTTCAAGGCCTTGTTCCCGCACATCCCCACCAAGAGCGGCATCATGGTGGGCTTGGGTGAAACCGACGAAGAGGTGCTGCAGGTGATGCGTGACATGCGCGCGCACAACATCGACATGATCACCATCGGTCAGTATCTGGCGCCATCCGGCCACCACCTGCCGGTGCGCCGTTATGTGCATCCCGACACGTTCAAGATGTTTGAGGAGGAGGCCCGCAAGATGGGCTTCACCCACGCGGCCGTGGGCGCGATGGTGCGCAGTTCGTACCATGCCGACCAGCAGGCCATGGGCGCCGGCGTGACAGGGACTGGCGCCGCCTAAGCCTCCTCGTCAGGCTGCAGGCCGGGCGCTGGGGCACTCACCCGCTGCGAGGCGGGGCAGGAGCGATCATGAGCTCTGCCACCCGGATGGAACGCGACTCGATGGGCGAGATCGCTGTGCCCTGCGAGGCCCTGTGGGGCGCGCAGACCCAGCGCTCGCTCGAACACTTTGCGATCTCGACCGAGCGCATGCCCGATGCGCTGCTGATGGCCTTGGCACGCATCAAGCGTGTCGCCGCGCGGGTCAATGCGGACCTGGGGTTGTTGGAGGCTCCGTTGGCGGCGGCCATCGTGCAGGCGGCCGACGAGGTGCTGGCGGGCGCCCATCCCGCAGCGTTTCCCTTGTCGGTGTGGCAGACCGGCTCTGGCACTCAGACCAACATGAACCTGAACGAGGTGCTGGCCAATCGCGCCTCCGAGTTGCTGGGCGGGACGCGGGGCGAGTGCCGCCGGGTGCACCCCAACGACCACGTCAACCTGGGCCAGTCGTCTAACGACATCTTCCCGACGGCGATGCATGTGGCGGCCTGCGCGAGCGTGAGCGGCACACTGCTGCCGGCGCTGGATGCTTTACACGCCACGGTGCAGGACAAGGCGCAGGCCTGGGCCGACATCGTCAAGATTGGACGGACCCATTTGCAGGACGCCACGCCGCTGACCTTGGGGCAGGAAGCCTCAGGCTGGGCGGCGCAGTTGGCGCATGCGCGGCAAACCATCTTGCAGAGCCTGCCGCCGTTGCACGAACTGGCGGTGGGCGGAACGGCCGTGGGCACAGGCTTGAACACGCACGGCCAGTTTGGCGAACGCGTGGCCGCTGAGCTGGCGACCGAGACGGGTCTGCCGTTCGGGGTGGCCGCCAACCGTTTTGCCGCACTTGCCGCGCACGATACCCTGGTGAGCACCCACGGGGCGCTCAAGACCCTGGCGGTGGCACTCATGAAAATCGCCAACGATGTGCGCTGGCTGGCTTCCGGCCCGCGTTGTGGCCTGGGGGAATTGCAGTTGCCCGAGAACGAGCCGGGCAGCTCCATCATGCCGGGCAAGGTCAACCCCACCCAGTGCGAGGCGCTGACCATGTTGTGTGCCCAGGTCATGGGCAACGACGTGGCGCTCAGTGTGGGTGGGGCCTCAGGCAACTTTGAACTCAATGTGTTCAAGCCGCTGATCGCCCACAACTTCTTGCAAAGTGTGCGACTGCTGGCCGATGGCATGCGCAGCTTTGAGCACCATTGCGTGCGGGGCATTGAGCCTGATCGCGCCCGCATTGCCAGCCTGATGGCACAGTCGCTCATGCTGGTGACAGCGCTGAACCCGCACATCGGCTATGACAACGCGGCCCGCATTGCCAAGCATGCACATGCCCACGGATGTTCACTGCGCGAGGCGGCGCTGGCCTTGGGCCTGCTCACGGCCGATCAGTTCGACGCGTGGGTCAGGCCCGATCAGATGGTGTGAGTAATGGGCGGAGGGGTGGCGGCTCAGCTGAAGAGCGCCAGGATGCGTTGCCACAGCTTCTTGAAGAAGCCGGCCTCGTCCACGGGCTCCTGTGCCACCAGCGGATGCTCGCCTTGAGGCTTGCCGTCGAGGGTCACGACGATCTTGCCCAGGACGTCGCCCTTGGCAATGGGCGCCGTGATCTCAGGGTTCACTTGCACTTCGGTCTTGACCTGGGCGGCCTGACCGCGTGGCACCGTCATGACGACATCTTCCAGGGGCCCGATGTTGACTTGGTCCACCTTGCCGAAGCGCACCGGCACGCTTTGCAGCGTGGCGCCGCCTTGCACGGGACGGATGTTCTCGTAGCTGGCAAAGCCCCAGTTGAACAAGGCGCGGGTCTGGTCGGCGCGGGCCTGCATGCTCGGGGTGCCCATCACCACCGTGATCAGACGCTGGCCATTGCGGTTGGACGAAGCTGTCAGGCAAAAACCCGCTTCGTTGGTGTGACCGGTTTTGAGCCCGTCCACGGTGGGGTCGGTGTAGAGCAGGGCATTGCGATTTCCTTGCTTGATGCCGTTGTAGGTGAAGTCCTTCTCGGCGTACAGGCTGTAGTACTCGGAGCTGTCGTGGATGATGGCGCGCGCCAGGATGGCGAGGTCGCGGGCCGAGGCCTTGTGTGCCGGGTCGGGCAGGCCGGTGGCGTTCATGAAGTTTGTGTTCTTCATGCCCAAGCGCTTGGCCTCGTTGTTCATCATGGCGGCGAACGCGGGTTCGTTGCCGGCGAGGTGCTCGGCCACGGCCTTGGAGGCATCGTTGCCGGACTGGATGATGATGCCGCGCAGCATGTCCAGCACCGAGGCCGAGCCATTCAAGGGCAGGTACATGCAGGACTCGGTGTTGGTGCCGCGACACCAGGCGTACTCGCTGACCCGCACCATGTCGGTGGGTTTGAGCCGTCCCGACTTCAAGGCCTGTTCGACGAGGTAGCTCGTCATCATCTTGGTCATCGAGGCCGGCGGCAGCGGGGTGTCGGCATTGGATTCCGCCAGGACCCGGCCGGAGTCAAAGTCCATCACGATGAAGGCTTTGTTGTCCAGCGTCGGCGGGGG
>CAYOJR010000067.1:0-2703 GCA_964404335.1 uncultured Aquabacterium sp. | reverse complement strand
GTTGGCGTACTGAATCAGCGCCTTGAAGATGGCCAGATTGTTGTGCAGCAGGTCTTCCATGGGCGTCTTGCAGCGGTCGATCACCCATTGGGTTGCCAGTCGCGTGCAGGCGCCCACCAGTGCGCTGGCGAGAATGCGGTGATCCAGGCGATGGCGGTCCAGGTTGGGGAACATCTGTTGCATGAAGCCGGTGATCAGGTGCGCAAAGTCCTGCGTGGCCTGGTCGGTGACGGCGGTCATGCCCTCGCCCACCGTGGGCGCATCGACCAGGGCCACGCGGGCGCGGCGCGGATCGTCGCGGATAAAGGTGAGGAAGGTGCGCAGGGCCGCTTCGGCCAGTTTCTCGGGGTCGGGCTGGCATTGCGCCAAAGCCAGGATGGTGGCCTGCATCAGCTCCCGATTGACGGCAATGTAGACCGCCCGAAACAGGGCCTCCATGCTCTCGAAGGACTCGTAAAAATAGCGTGAGGTGAGTTGGGCTTGCCCGCACACATCCCGCACCGTGGAGTGGTGGTAGCCCTGATCCCCGAAGACCGCGAGGCCGGCTTCGATCAGCTTGGCATGGCGCTGACGCTGGCGCTCTTGCGGGTCCACCCCGCCATAGCGTCGCCCTGTGGACCCCGCAGTGACGGGGGGCGCAGGGTTTTCCCGGTTTTTGGAAACGGACATTGTCAAATAGTATTTTTGAAACTGATCGTTGTCAAATAAAGTCGATGACAGGCATCACCTTCAGCAGGACGCATCTTGCCCCACTTGGGCGGGGATGCCAATGCGTTGAGTGCCATGCGAGCGTCATCCACCTCCACTTGAGGGGCGTAACAACGAGAAGCGCCCACATCAACCTGAGCAAGAGAGACAGATGAAAGAATTCCGCAACAAGGTGGCCGCCATCACGGGTGCCGCTTCCGGCATGGGGCGCACCCTGGCTGTGCAACTGGCCCAGCGCGGCTGCCATCTGGCATTGAGCGATGTCAATGAGGCGGGTTTGGCCGAGACGGCGCAACTGGTTCGCCAGCATGGCGTGAAGGTGACCACGGTCAAGTTGAACGTGGCCGACCGCGAGGCCATGTTCGCCTGGGCCGAGCAGGTGGTGAGTGACCACGGCAAGGTCAACCTGATCTTCAACAACGCGGGCGTGGCGCTCGGTGCGTTTTTGGAGACGGTCAAGCCCGAGGATTTCGAGTGGATCATGGGCATCAACTTCTGGGGCGTGGTGTGGGGCACGCAGGCCTTCTTGCCGCACATCAAGCGCACGGGCGAGGGGCATGTCATCAACACGTCCAGTCTGTTCGGCCTGCTGGCGCTGCCGACCCAGGGCACCTACAACTCGAGCAAGTTTGCGGTGCGCGGCTTCACCGAAGCGCTGCGCCAGGAACTGGACCTGGAGAAGTGCGGCGTGAGCGCCACCTGCGTTCACCCCGGAGGCATTCGCACCAACATTGCCCGTGATGCCAAGATGGACCACAGCATTGAGGCGCGCACCGGCAGCAGTGCGCAGGCGGCCAAGGAGCGTTTTGACAAGCTGCTCAACACCACCACGGCCGAGAGCGCCGCCAGGCAGATTCTCAAGGCTGTGGAGCGCAACCAGCGTCGCGTGCTGGTGGGGCCGGACGCCAAGTTCCTCGACAAGGTCGTGCGTTTGTGCGGCAGCTGGTATCAGCCGCTCACCACTTACTTCGCCAAAAAGGGCATGCTCGGTTGAGCGGCCGCGAACACATCTGACAGGAGACTCTGCATGAGTGTCACCAGCCTGACCATGGATCCGCACGTTGCTTCCAGCAGCGCACAAGGGGTGGTGCGGCATTACACGCCCCCCACAGGCTGGCGTGAGGCGGTGCCTGCCGCTTTGCTGCGAGGCGCCCTGCGTGTGACCCTCAAGCCCTTCCTGGGGCCGCCCTGGCCTTTTGCCGTTCAGCGTGCATCGCTGGCGATCGGCTCCAGCGTGATGCCCCAGGACGGCCGTGCTCAGGTGGAGGTGGACCGCATTGCACACATTCCGGTGGAGCGGATTCGCCCTCGTGTGGGCCAGCGCCCCCGGCATGCGGTTCTGTACATGCACGGTGGTGCCTTTGTGGCCGGCAGCCCGCGCACGCACCGCAGCATCACGCGGCGCCTGTGCGCTCTGACCGGTGCCGAGGTGCTGGTGCCACATTACCGCCTGGCACCCGAGCACCCGTTTCCGGCGCAGATCGAAGACGGGGTGCTGGCCTACAAGCAGTTGCTTGCCGAAGGCTACCCGGCAGAGCGGCTGGCCATCGTGGGCGATTCGGCTGGTGGGCAACTCACGTTGATGGTGACGGTGGCCCTGCGTGCCGCAGGACTGCCTTTGCCTGCCGCCATGGTGATGATGTCGCCAGCGTTCAGTCTGCAGCCCTTGCCCAACACGACGGCATACGAGCGCGAGCCACGCGACCCCATGATTCGCCAGGGTTGGGCTTTGGACGTTGAGCGTGCCCTGCGCGTACCGCATGAGCATCCATTGGGCGACCCGATGCAACAGGATCTGCGCGGCTTGCCGCCAGCTTTGGTGCAGGTGGGCGATGACGAAGTGCTGTTTGACAACGCCGTCTGGTACAACCATGCGGCAACGCAAGCAGGCTCACGCAGTGAGCTGGAGATTTACCTGAAGCGCTGGCATGTGTTCCAGGCCCATGCGGGGCTGATGGCCAGTTCGGATCAGGCACTGGCGCGGCAGGCGGAGTT
>CAYOJR010000066.1:0-11721 GCA_964404335.1 uncultured Aquabacterium sp. | reverse complement strand
TCCAGCACCTTGCGGGCACTGGCGTTGTCTTTCAGCTCCAGGTGGCAGTTGCCCATCGACAGCAAGGCCTCGGGCGCACGGGCATGATTGGGCGCCTGATCGGCGAGCTGCTTGAAAGCCTGGATGGCAGGCTTGTAGGCACGCAGACCGTAATGGGCATTGCCCAACCAGTACCACGCCGACTCCCGGTAGCCGGTTTGCGGATAAGTTTGCAGCAGCTTGTTCAAGCCCGCCGCACCCGCCGCGAACTCAGCGGCGCGCAGCTGGGCCAGGGCTTCTTCGAACACGCGCTTCTCGTCAGGCATCACCTTGAAAGTCTTGCCGTCCACGGCCACGGTCTGCGGCTCCAGTTGGCGCAGGCGCTCTTCCTGAGCAGCCTGCGCATCCTTCAGGCGGCGCTGCAACTCGGCCACATCACGCAGCAGCACCTCCTCCTGCCCACGCTGGCGGGCCAGGTCGGCACGCAACTGCTCAACCTGGGCGTTCATCTCCAACAGGCTGCGGCGGAGCTGGTCCACTTGGGCCGACAAGGTGGCTTGCACCTCTTTGTCCTGCGCTCGCAACTGACGCAATTCCAGGATGGCGCGACGGGCCTCATCATCACCGAACAGGGCCGCGTGGGCACTGACCGATCCGAGTGCCGCCGTCATCACGAACACCCAGGGTCGCAAGCGCCCCAGCAAAGGCTCCACAGCAGGCATGGCGTGTCCTTCAGGTATCAACGGTCTTTGATTTCGGCACGGCGATTCTGCGACCAGGCCGCTTCACCCGAGCCTTGTGCCGCAGGACGCTCTTCACCGAAGCTCACGGCCTCGATCTGCTCGCCCGACACGCCCAGCAGCGTCAGCGACTTCTGCACGGCCTCGGCACGCTTTTGACCCAGGGCCAGGTTGTACTCCCGACCACCACGCTCGTCGGTGTGACCTTCGATGACGATCTTGGCGCCCTTGGCGGCGTTCAGGCGCTTGGCGTGGCCGTCGATGGCACCGGTGAACTCGGGCTTGACCACAAAGCTGTCAAAGTCGAAGTAGATGACGCGGGGCAGATTCGAAGCATCCGCAGTGACGGGCTGGTCAGGCACCACCACCGAAGCCACGTTGTTCGACGATGCAGCATTGGCATCGGCACCGGTCGTGGCGGTGGTGATCGGGGCAGCGTCCGCAGCAGACGTGTCGTCGAGCTTGACGGAAGAACCACAGGCCGTCAGCGTCAAAACAGCGGCGCTCAGGGCCGAGGCGAACAGGGTGCGAGAGAGTTTCATGCTTGGTTCTCCAGTTTGAGTGGTTGGTCAGAACAGCGGAAGGCAAAGCCAGGTTCAACGACGCGGGGGATTGAGCAAAGGCCCCCAGACCGGCTCACGTACATCGACCTGGGTGGTGGCCAGACGTGCCTTGATGCGGCCGTCGAGCGAGGTGGTCATCAGCACGTCGCGGCCTTGGGCGCGGGTGGCATAAATGATGAGCTTGCTGTTGGGCGCAAAGCTCGGGCTTTCATCGTCGCGGGTGTCGGTCAGCGCGGTGATCTTGCCGGTGGTCAGCTCCATCAGGTGCAGGCGATAGCCCGCGTCCACCTGGCTGATGTAGGCCATGTAGCGGCCGTCGGGGCTGATGGCCGGGCTGATGTTGTAGCTGCCCTGGAACGTGACGCGACGCGGCTGACCACCCGAAGCCGGCACCGTGTAGATCTGCGGCGCACCGCCTCGGTCACTGACGAAGTACAGCGTGCGGCCGTCTGGCGACCAGGCTGCTTCGGTGTCGATGGAAGCACTTTGGGTGACGCGCTGCGGCCCCTGACCATCGGCGCCGATCAGGTACAGCTGCGAGCCGCCGTCGCGGCTGAGGGTGACGGCCAGCTGCCGCCCATCGGGAGACCAGGCGGGCGCACTGTTTGAGCCCTTGAAGCCCGCCACCACACGGCGCCGCCCCGTGCTCACCTCCTGTACCACCACCACCGGTTTGCCGCCTTCAAAGGAGACATAGGCCAGACGCTGGCCGTCAGGCGACCAGGCGGGCGAGATGATGGGTTGCGAGATCGTCAAGGGGGCCTGCGCGCCCTCGCCGTCGGCATCGGCCACGACCAGGGTGTGGCGTGCGCCGGCTTTGCTGACGTAAGCGATGCGGGTCGAGAACACACCCATGTCGCCGGTCAGGCGCTGGTAGATGTCATCGGCAATGCGGTGCGCGGCCTGGCGCAGGTCACCGGCGGTCACGACCAGACTGGTGATGCCGCTGCCTTGGCCTTTGAGCACGTCCCACAACTGGTAGCGGATGTCGAAGCGGCCATCGACCAGCGGCGTGGCCGAACCGGTCAGCAAGGCGTCGACCCCCTTGTTGCGCCACTCGGGCAACGGAGGGCGGCTGGTGTCGTCAAGCCGATCGGCCGAGGCATCGAGGAGTCGAAACAGGCCGCTGCGCTCCAGGTCGGCCTTGATGATGCGCGAGACGGGTTGCGGCACCCGGCCTTCGTCACGGAAAGCACCGATCGCGATGGGGATCTGGGTGGCGCCCACCCCGGCAATTTCGACTCGGAACTGGGCCTGGGCCACTTGCCAAGGCCACAATGCACTGCCAGTGAGCAGCGCCACACCACCCAACAGGCGCTGGGCGGCGGCACGGCGCGAGGGGAATTGCGTCATGGGTCCGTTACCTGAGTGGAATGAAAACACTTCCCATTGTGCCGCGTGAAGACATGAAGTTCCCTCACAGCAACACAATGTCGTACTGCTCGGGTGACATGGACGGCTCGGTCTGCAGGGAAACGGGCTTGCCGATGAAGTCACTCAAACCAGCCAGATGCTGACTTTCTTCATCGAGCAGCATCTCGACCACGGCGGCGCTCGCCACCACGCGGAACTCCTTGGGGCTGAACTGGCGGGCCTCGCGCAGGATCTCGCGCAGGATGTTGTAGCAAACGGTGCGCGCAGTCTTGACCTGACCACGACCGTCACAGGTCGGGCACGGCTCGCACAGCATGTGCGCCAGCGACTCGCGGGTGCGCTTACGGGTCATCTCCACCAATCCCAAGGGCGAGAAGCCGCTCACGGTCAGCTTGGTGCGGTCACGCGAGAGTTGCTTGCGGAACTCCGCCAGCACCGCCTCGCGGTGGTCTTCGCGCAGCATGTCGATGAAGTCGACGATGATGATGCCGCCCAGGTTGCGCAGGCGCAGCTGGCGCGCAATGGCCTGCGCTGCCTCCAGATTGGTCTTGAAGATGGTTTCGTCGAAGTTGCGGGCGCCCACATAGCCGCCCGTGTTGACGTCCACCGTGGTCAGGGCCTCGGTCTGGTCGATGATGAGGTAGCCGCCTGACTTGAGCTCCACGCGCCGCGCCAACGCCCGTTCGATTTCGGTGTCGATGTTGTACAGATCGAAGATGGGGCGCTCGCCCTTGTAGTGCTGCAGCTTCTCGACCGCGGTGGGGGTGAACTCGTTGCCAAAGCTTTTGAGCGCATCGAACTGAATCAACGAGTCAATGCGGATGCTCTGTACCTGCTCGTTGACCAGGTCGCGCAGCACCCGCTGCGCCAGATTCAGCTCCTGGTACAGCAGCGTTCCAGCCGGTGCCTTCAGGCCATGCTCGCGGGTGGTGGCCCAGGTCTTGCGCAGGTAGGCAATGTCCACGGCCAGTTCGTCGTCGCTGGCGTCTTCGGCATTGGTGCGCAGGATGAAACCACCCGAGCGGGTGCGGCCCTCGCGGCTGTCGGCCTCACCCAGCAGACGCAGCATGCGTTCACGCAACTGATCGCGCAGCTCGGGTGAGTCGATCTTCTGCGAGATGCCCAGATGGTCGTCCTGTGGCAGGAACACCAGCAATCGCCCCGCCACACTGATCTGGGTGGACAGGCGCGCGCCCTTGCTGCCGATCGGGTCCTTGATGACCTGCACCATCAGGGTCTGGCCCTCGTGCACACGCTTTTCGATGGGCACCTGCACCTCGGCCGAGCGGGGATGCGTGCGAGCCGCGCCGTCTTCGCGGTGCAGGTCGGCCACGTGCAGGAAGGCGGCGCGCTCCAGACCGATGTCGATGAAGGCTGACTGCATGCC
The DNA here is from genome assembly GCA_964404335.1 of uncultured Aquabacterium sp. Classification (GTDB taxonomy): domain Bacteria; phylum Pseudomonadota; class Gammaproteobacteria; order Burkholderiales; family Burkholderiaceae_C; genus Aquabacterium. Next base: position 7,678 of record CAYOJR010000066.1, on the reverse strand, counting down.
GGGCAGCACGCGCACCACCTTGCCGGTGTAGACGTTGCCGACCAGGCCTCGCTCCAGCGTGCGCTCGACGTGCAACTCCTGCACGGCCCCGCTCTCGATGATGGCGACGCGGGTTTCCTGGGGCGTCCAGTTGATGAGGATGTCTTGTGATTGGGGCATGAGCGGCAATTTACCGCATGCCACGCAGATGGACGTTGCTCAGCACATGCCAGCCGGGGCGCTCGTCGCGTGCCGCAGACAGCAATCCCGCCGCCACCTGCGCTGCGTGTACGGGTTTGTAGTGATCGGGCATCAGCCAGCCCAGCGCCAGCCCCAGGCGCTCAGCCAATCTGAACTCGCCGCGCTCGCCGGCCAGCAGAGAAGGCCGGGCCACGCACACGCTGCGGTAGCCAAGTTCCGCCAGCGCATCCTCCAGTTCACCCTTGATGCGGTTGTAGAAAATGCGGGCGTCGGCGTTGGCGCCCAGGGCGCTCACCAGCATCAACTGATGCGCACCTTGCGCACGGGCCAATTGGGCCAGCTTGAAGGGATAGTCAAAATCGACCTGACGGAAAGCAGCTTTTGAGCCGGCCTTGCGGATGGTCGTACCCATGGCGCAGCACATCCAGTCGACATCAAAGAGCTCCACATGGCGGTCGAGCCGGTCGAAGTCCACCTCGCACACCTGCAGACGTTCATCGCCCGCCCGATGTCCGGCACGCCCCAACAAGTCACCCCGCGACAGGGGCCGCCGCGTGAGCGCCCTCACTTCACCCACCGTGGCATCTTCCAACAATTGGCGCAGCAACTCCCGGCCCACCAGTCCGGTGGCGCCAGCGAGCAGAACTCGCCGCGACGTGGCAGACGGCAGGTGAGACGCAGGAGCGGACTCAGACATGATCATGACGCAGCCCGACGTGGCAAAAACTAGAAGATCCAGCCCAGCGGCTTGAGCAATTCGGCCGTCTCGTACAAGGGCAGGCCCATGATGCCACTGTAGCTGCCATCGATATGCTGCGTCCAGACACCGGAGCGGCCCTGGATGGCGTAGGCCCCGGCCTTGCCCATGGGCTCCCCGCTGGCCACATAACGACGGATCTCGTCGGCATCCAGCGGACGCCAGGTCACATGTGAGGTGCTCAGGCGCAGTTGCCCATGCACGACCACTGCGGTCAACACCCGATGGGTGCGGCCGGACAGCAGGCCCAGCATGCGGGCCGCGTCGGCATCATCGACCGGTTTGGCGAGGATCTGGTCGCCCAGGGCCACCGTGGTGTCGGCACACAGGATGGGCGCATCCAACCAGTCGTGGCCCACCTCGGCCCGGCGGCGCACCAGACGCTCGCGCGCGGCTTCCCACTTGGCGAAAGTCACGCGCTGCACATAGTCTTCCGGCGACTCGCCAGCGCGCTCGGCTTCGAGCGCCTCGGCGTCTTCGTGCGCATCGGGCAGGAGCAAACGGTGGCTCACCCCCAGCTGATCGAGCAGCTGGCGGCGACGCGGGCTTTGCGAGGCCAGATACAGCCAGGGAGGCGCGGCGTGATCGGGCATCTCAGGCACGGTGATAGGGATGGTTGTTGCGCAGGGACCAGGCGCGGTAGAGCTGCTCGAGCAGCAGCACACGCGCCAGGGCGTGCGGCAAGGTCATGTCCGAGAGGCGAATGGCCTCGTCGGCGGTTTGCTTGAACGCCGGGTCGATGCCGTCGGCCCCACCGATGATGAGCGCGACATCGCGGCCGTCGTGCAGCCAGGCTTCGGTGCGCTCGGCCAACTGCACGCTGGTCAAACGCGAACCGCGTTCATCGAGGATGACGCGGCGCACGCCCCGGTCGATCGCCGCTTCCATGCGGGCCGCCTCGGCCTGCATGATGGCGGGCACGGGCTTGCCTTCGCGGGGTTCGGCCTTGAGGGCCTTGACCTCCACCTTCCAGTCGGGCGGGAAGCGCTTGAGGTAGTCCTCGCACGCTTCGTTCGCCCAGTCAGGCAGGCGGTGGCCAATGGTGACCACCGTCAGCTTCATCAGCGGGCAGTCTTCTTGGCAGCGGTCTTCTTGGCGGCCACCTTCTTCACGGCCACCGGCTTGGCGGCGACTTTCTTGGCAGCCACCTTCTTGACCGCGACCTTGCGGGCCGGGGCCTTCTTGGCGACCGGCTTCTTCTCAGGCGCGTTAATGACCAGCTTCTTCACCGTGGCAGCGGTCTTGGTCGCGGCCTTCTTGGCGGCCACTTTCTTGACGGCCACGGTCTTGCTGGCGACCTTCTTGACAGCGACCGGCTTAGCTGCCGTGGTCTTGGTGGCTGCCTTCTTGGCAGCGACCTTCTTCGCAGCCACAGGCTTGGCGGCAGCGGTCTTCACGGTGGCCTTCTTCGCCGCAGCCTTCTTGGCGGCCGGCGTCGAGGTGGCGGCCTTGCGCGCGGCGGTGGTCTTGCCAGCAGCCTTCTTGGCCTTGGCAGGCGCCCCTTCGTCCATCGGCTCGGAAGCCTTCACCAGGCCGGTCTTGGCCTTGGTCTTGATGGCCACAGGCTTCTCGCCCCAGATCTCTTCGAGCTGGTAGTACTGGCGGATGGCCGGTTGCATGATGTGCACCACGGCCGCGCCGCAGTCGACGATGATCCACTCGCCGTTTTCTTCGCCTTCGACACGGGGCACCGGGAACCCGGCATCCTTGACCGACGTGCGCACGCTGGAGGCCAGCGACTTGGTCTGACGGTTGGAAGAGCCCGTCGCGATGATCACGCGCTCAAAGAGCGGCGACAGGTGTTCGGTGTTGAACACGGCGATGTCTTGGGCTTTGACATCTTCCAGGCCATCGACGATGGCGCCTTGCAGTTTACGGATGTCCATTCAGTGGGGGGGGCCCGAAGGCGTAGAGTTGATGGTTGGCAATATAGCGCGCCACTGGCAGGGACACCAGAGCGGGCACGAGAGAGAAAGGATCGTCTCCGCGACCCAGACGTGTCCGGATTTCGGTAGATGAAACGTGTAGCGGGGGCAAAGGCAGGGTCACCACCCGGTGCGGATGGGTCGCCAGCTCCGCCGAGGGCCGAGGGGGCTCGTCGCCCCGACAGGCCACCGCGACCGTGACGCGGGCCAGCAGCTCGGGCCAGTCGCGCCAGGTGCTCAGATTGGCGTACTGATCCTGGCCCATGATCAGGAACCACGCGGTATCGGGCTCGGCGCCCTGCGCCGCTTGCAGCGCCCGCACCGTGTCCAGCGTGTACGACGGGCCGGCACGCTGCACTTCGATCGGGTCGACCACGAACCGGGGCTCGTGGGCGGTGGCTGCCTGCACCATGGCGATGCGGTGAACGCCATCGGCCAGGGTGCGTTGCTTCTGCCAGGCCTGCCCCACCGGGATCCAGCGCACCTCGTCGAGTTGCAGGTGCGCCAGGGCGGTTTCGGCCAGGGCAAGGTGCGCGACATGAACGGGGTCGAAACTCCCGCCCATCAGCCCAACGCGACGCGCCGCAGGGCGGGCGTTTGCAGGGGCATCCGGCTCGGTCACACGCGCAGCGTTCGTCAAAGGCTCAGACCCAGTCCCGCGCAGGCAGGAAGTCGGTGTACAGCGCGGCCTCGGGCGTGCCCGGCTGCGGGTGCCAGTCGTAGCGCCACTTCACGATGGGCGGCATCGACATCAGGATGCTTTCGGTGCGCCCCCCCGATTGCAGGCCGAACAGGGTGCCCCGGTCCCACACGAGGTTGAACTCGACATAGCGGCCCCGGCGGTAGGCCTGGAAGTCGCGTTCGCGCTCGCCATAGGGCGTCTCGCGGCGGCGCTGCAGGATGGGCAGATAGGCCTCGGTGAAGGCATCGCCCACCGAGCGGATCATGGCAAAGCCACCATCGAAGCCCAGCTCGGAAAAGTCATCGAAGAAGATGCCACCGATGCCGCGGGCCTCGTTGCGGTGCTTGAGGAAGAAGTACTCGTCGCACCAGGCCTTGAAGCGCGGGTACTTGTCGTCGCCAAACGGTGCAAGTGCGTCCTTGCACACCTGATGGAAGTGCACGGCATCTTCGGCAAAGCCGTAGCTGGGGGTGAGGTCCATGCCGCCACCGAACCAGGCCACCACGCTGCCATCGGGCTTGTGTGCCGCCAGCATGCGCACGTTCATGTGCACCGTGGGCGCGTAGGGGTTGCGGGGGTGGAACACCAGGGACACGCCCATGGCCTCGAAGGGGCAACCGGCCAGCTCGGGTCGGTGCTGCGTGGCCGAAGGCGGCAGTTGCGGCCCCTTCACGTGCGAGAAGTTGCAGCCGCCGCGCTCCAGCACCTGGCCCTCTTCGACCAGGCGAGAGCAACCGTCGCCCTGCAGGCGTTCACCCGGCGCGCGCGTCCAGGCATCGCGCAGGAAGGGCGTGCCGTCCTCGGCCTCGAAGGCCGATACGATGCGGTCTTGCAGGCCGAGCAGGTAGGTGCGAACGGCGTCGGTGTTGAAGTTGGTGCTCATGATTTGAGGCAGACGAGAGGCGGATCAGCGCGCCTTGATGGCGCGCCAGCCGATGTCGGTACGGAACTGCATGCCGTCGAACTGGATGCCGCGCATGTAGTCGTAGGCTCGCTGCTGTGCCTGTTTCACCGAGTCGCCCAGGGCCGTCACGCACAGGACACGGCCACCGCTGGTGCGGACCTGACCGTCGTCGCCCATGGTGGTGCCCGCATGGAAGACCATCGCGTCATCCGCATCGACCGGCAAGCCGGTGATGACATCGCCCTTGCGCGGGTTGAGCGGGTAGTCGGCGGCGGCCAGCACCACCCCCAGCGCCACGCGACGATCCCAGTCCAGCTCGATCTGGTCCAGCGTGCCATCGGTGGCATGCAGGAACACGTCGATCAGATCGCTCTTGAGGCGCATCATGATGGGCTGGGTTTCCGGGTCGCCCATGCGGCAGTTGAACTCCAGCGTCTTGGGATTGCCCTGCGCGTCGATCATCAGGCCGGCATACAGGAAGCCGGTGAAGGGGATGCCGTCCTTGGCCATGCCCGCCAGCGTCGGCTGGATGATGTCCTGCATGGCCTTGGCGTACACATTGGGCGTGACCACCGGGGCGGGCGAGTACGCGCCCATGCCACCAGTGTTGGGGCCTTCGTCGCCATCGAGCAGGCGCTTGTGGTCCTGGCTGGTGGCCAGCACCGACACGTTCTTGCCGTCGGACATGACGATGAAGCTGGCCTCTTCTCCGGCCAGGAATTCTTCGATCACCACACGGGCGCCGCCCGCGTTGTGCTGCACGCCCAGCTTGTTGTCCAGCAGCATCCAGTCCACGGCCTGGTGCGCCTCTTCCAGCGTCATGGCCACGACCACGCCCTTGCCCGCCGCCAGGCCATCGGCCTTGATGACGATGGGCGCACCGTGCTTGTCCACGTAGGCGTGGGCCGCCTCGGTGTCGGTGAAGGTGTCGTAGAAGGCCGTGGGGATGCCGTGGCGCTTCATGAAGTCCTTGGCGAAGGCCTTGGAGCTTTCCAGCTGGGCGGCCTTCTGCGTGGGGCCGAAGATGCGCAGGCCACGGGCACGGAACTCGTCCACGACGCCCGCCGCCAGAGGGGCCTCGGGGCCCACCACGGTCAGCACGATCTTGTTGGCCTGGGCGAAGTCGGCCAAGGCCTTCACGTCGGTGATGGGCACATTGACCAGGCGCGCATCGCGCGCCGTGCCGCCATTGCCGGGGGCCACATAGACCTTGGAGGCTTTGGGCGACTGCGCCAGCTTCCAGGCCAGCGCGTGTTCACGGCCACCAGAGCCAATGACGAGGATGTTCATACCGGGACCTGTTCTCTCAATTCACTCAATTCAATTCGGCGTTGTGATAGACCTCCTGGACATCGTCCAGGTCTTCCAGCACATCCAGCAGCTTCTGCATGCGGGCCGCATCGTCACCCACCAGTTCGACCGAGTTCTCGGCACGCATGGTCACCTCGGCCATTTCGGCATTCAAACCGGCGCCTTCCAACGCGGCCTTGACCGTTTCAAAGTCGGCCGGGGCGCTCAGCACCTCGATGGAGCCGTCTTCGTGGGTGAGCACGTCTTCGGCACCGGCCTCCAGGGCCACTTCCATGACCTTGTCTTCGCTCACGCCCGGCGCAAACAGGAACTGGCCCACGTGCTTGAACTGGAAGGCCACTGAGCCCTCGGTGCCCAGATTGCCGCCGTGCTTGCTGAACGCGTGGCGCACCTCGGCCACCGTGCGCACACGGTTGTCGGTCATGCAGTCGACCATGATGGCGGCGCCGCCGATGCCGTAGCCTTCGTAGCGGATTTCTTCGTAGGTGACGCCATCAAGGTTGCCCGTGGCCTTGTCCACGTTGCGCTTGATGTTGTCGGCCGGCATGTTGGCCGCTTTGGCCTTTTCAATGGCCAGGCGCAGGCGCGGGTTCATGTTGATGTCGGCGCCCCCAGCGCGGGCCGCCACGATGATTTCACGGGTGATGCGGGTCCAGATCTTGCCGCGCTTTTCGTCCTGACGGCCTTTGCGATGCTGGATATTGGCCCACTTGGAATGACCGGCCATGGCGTGTTGCTCCGGATGAGAATGTGCGATGTGAACGACAGAACGCGCCCCGGCGAGACACCGGCGCGCGCATGAAAACAGACCCCAGCACAAGCTGGGCGATACTGCGATTTTAGCCGTCGGCGAGCTTGATCCTGATCAGGCCAGCCGTCGAACCTGTCAACCAGACAGCAAACTGACCTTTTTGATTGTTGTGGAGTCCCTGCGCCATGGCCAATCCCATCCTGATCGCCCGTCACGGTGACACCGAATGCCACTTGCTGCCCGCCCTGGCGAACCGGCACGGCCTGATCACGGGCGCCACCGGCACGGGCAAGACCATCACGCTTCAGGCGCTGGCAGAAGGCCTGTCCAACCTGGGTGTGCCGGTCTTCCTGGCTGACATCAAGGGGGACCTCACCGGCATTTCGCAGGTCGGCAGCGTGTCGCCCAAGCTGGCCGGGGTGCTGGCCGAGCGCGGCATCGAGCCGCCAACCGCGCAATCCTGCCCCACCACGCTGTGGGATGTGTTCGGCGAGCAAGGCCACCCGGTGCGCGCCACCATCTCGGACATGGGCCCGCTGCTGCTGGGCCGCATGCTGAATCTGAACGATACCCAGGCTGGCGTGCTGCAACTGGTCTTCAAGGTGGCCGACGACAACGGCCTGCTGCTGCTCGACCTCAAAGACCTGCGCGCCATGCTGCAGCATGTGGGCGACAACGCCAGCCAGTTCACCACCAGCTACGGCAACATCAGCCCAGCCAGCATCGGCGCCATCCAGCGCGGCCTGCTGCAAATCGAAGAGCAAGGCGGCGACCGTTTCTTCGGTGAGCCCATGCTCAACATCAGCGACTTCATGCAGACGGTCGATGGCAAGGGCGTGGTCAACATCCTGGCGGCCGACAAGCTGATGCACTCGCCGCGCCTGTACGCCACCTTCCTGCTGTGGATGCTCTCGGAGCTGTTCGAGACCCTGCCCGAGGTGGGCGACCTCGACAAGCCCAAGCTGGTGTTCTTCTTTGACGAGGCTCACCTGCTGTTCAAGGACGCGCCCGCCGCGCTGGTCGAGCGCATCGAGCTGGTCGTGCGCCTGGTGCGCTCCAAGGGCGTGGGCGTGTACTTCGTGACCCAGAACCCGCTGGACATCCCCGACAGCGTGCTGGGCCAGCTGGGCAACCGCGTGCAGCACGCGCTGCGCGCCTTCACCCCGCG
>CAYOJR010000065.1:0-11860 GCA_964404335.1 uncultured Aquabacterium sp. | reverse complement strand
ATGGAAGACCGCGCCACGCTGCGCATCTCCAGCCAGCACGTGGCCAACTGGCTGCACCACGGTGTGGTGACCGAAGCCCAGGTGCGCGAAACCTACACCCGCATGGCTGCGGTCGTGGACAAGCAAAACGCCGGTGACCCGCTGTACCAGTCGCTGGTGGCGAACCCCAACGGTGCTGCGTTCCAGGCGGCACTGGACCTGGTCTTCAAGGGCAAGGAACAGCCTTCGGGCTACACCGAGCCGCTGCTGCACGCCTGGCGTCAGAAGAAGAAGGCACAGGGCTGATCGGTCCTGACTTCAGCCTGAGCTGATGTGACGACGGCGCCCCGAGGGGCGCCGTTTTACTGTGTACTCACCCATCTGATCAACACCAGTACGGATGCAGTATCCTTCCATGCCCCTCTTCACATCAGAGGGTTGAACAACCTAGGGATATCACATGAAGTCATCATTGCGCCTTGCAGCGCTCACCGCTGTCATCTCCGCCCCCATGCTGCTCAGCGGCTGCGCCACCGAATCTTCGCAGGCCTTGGCCGTGCAGAAAACACAATCTGCCACGCGCACCTACGTGGGCGCTCGCGCACCCATCGCCGTCGGCAAGTTCGACAACCGTTCCAGCTTCATGCGTGGCGTGTTCTCGGACGGCACCGATCGCCTCGGCAGCCAAGCCAAAACCATTCTGATCAGCCACCTGCAGCAGACCAACCGCTTCAACGTGCTGGACCGCGACAACATGGCCGAGATCAAGCAGGAAGCCACCATCCAAGGCGCCACACAGCAACTCAAGGGCGCTGATTTCGTGGTCACCGGCGATGTGACGGAGTTCGGTCGCAAGGAAGTCGGCGATCATCAATTGTTCGGCATTTTGGGCAAGGGCAAGACCCAGGTGGCGTACGCCAAGGTCACGCTCAACGTGGTCAACACCCGCACCTCCGAAGTCGTTTACTCGGTGCAGGGTGCCGGCGAATACCAGTTGTCAAACCGCGAAGTGGTGGGTTTCGGCAGCACCGCCAGCTATGACTCCACCTTGAACGGCAAGGTGTTGGACCTGGCCATTCGTGAAGCCGTGGATCGTTTGGGTGAAGGCATAGACGCTGGCGCCTTCAAACCCGGCGCTGGACGCTGAGACGCGGCGAAAGGATGGTCATGATGCAACGTCCCCTCATCAAGGGGTTGGCCGCGCTTTGCCTGCTGGCCACGCTGGCTGGCTGCGCCGGCCCCAAGCAGCTGTACAGCTGGAATGGCTACCAGCCCCAGGTTTACGCCCACCTGAAGAACGACGGCAAATCGTCGCCAGAAGAGCAGATTCTGGATATGGAGAAAGGCATTCAGGAAGCAAGCGCCAAAGGCGCCAAGGTGCCGCCTGGCTACCACGCGCACCTGGGCTTGCTCTACCTGAACACAGGACGCACGGACCAGGCGCTGGCCGCCTGGAACCAGGAAAAGGCCTTGTTCCCTGAGTCAGCGAAGTACATCGATTTCCTGATCAACAACATGAAAAAGAATCGGAGCTGATCATGGGTGCCACTCTCATTCAACGCACGGTGCTGGGTACTGTGGCCGCAGCAACGGTCTTGCTGACCGGCTGCGCTGCGCCCGCCAAGACCGACTACAGCGCCTTCCGCGCTGCCAAACCGGCCTCGATTCTGGTGCTGCCTCCTCTGAACGACAGCACCGACGTCAATGCCACGTTCAGCATGCTGGCGCAGTCCACTTACCCTCTGGCAGAAGGCGGCTATTACGTGATGCCCGTGACCCTGGTGAACGAAACGTTCCATCAGAACGGCTTGACCATGCCTGCTGACATGCACGAGGTGCCCGCAGCCAAGCTCAAGGAAATCTTTGGTGCGGACGCAGCTCTCTACATGAAGGTGACCCGCTACGGCAGCACTTACGCTGTGCTGAGCAGTGCGGCGATCGTGAGCGCCGAGGCACGCCTGGTGGATTTGTCCACAGGGACCTTGCTCTGGAGCGGTCGCGCCACTGCGTCGAACGATGAGGGCAACAACAACAGCGGCGGCCTGGTCGGCATGCTGGTCACGGCTGTCGTCAAGCAGATCATGAACAACGTCACCGACGCGTCTCACAACGTGGCGGGCATCACCAGCATGCGACTGCTGTCGGCTGGCACGCCCAGCGGTTTGCTCTACGGGCCTCGATCACCGCTGTACGGCAAGGATGGCGGCCATTGAGGAACAGGTTGGAGAGGCGCCCTGGCGCTGTCCTTCAACCGACATGACGACGGCGCCCCTCGGGGCGCCATTTTTCATGGGGCTCACTGCATGAGCCTGCTTACCGTCACGGGGTCAGAAAGGCCTGCACGGCCGCCACGGTCTGCGCCGGGTCTTCCTCATGGGGCACGTGCCCCAGCGCGTCGAACATGACGAGACGACTGCCTGCGATGTCACGCAGGAACCTCTGGGCATTGTCCGGAGGAATCAAGCGATCTTGCCCGCCCCAAAGGATGAGCGTGGGTTGATGCACCTGCGGGATCTGCGCGGTGAATTCGCCGCTCGGGCTCTGGCGGAAGCGCTCGACCAGCGCGCCTCGGTTGCCGGAACGCAAAGTCAACTCATGGTAGCGATCCACCAGTTCAGGCGTGACCTTCGACGGATCGCCATAGACGTTGCGCACGCTGGATTCGATCATGCTGCGCGGCAGGGTGTGCTCCATCATGGGCCGCAGGGCCGGAATCTGCGCGATCTTGAAGCCGATGGGCATGGAAGCCGGATCGAAGGGGTAGCCGGCCGCATCGACCAGAACCAGCTTGCTGACGCGCTGCGGATGGTCCACCGCAACTTTCCAGGCCAGGTTGCCGCCGAAGGAGTTGCCTGCCAGCACGGCCTGCTGCACACCCAACTGATCAAGCAAGGCGATGACAAAGCTCACGTAGCGGGTGAGGCGGTAGTCGCCATCGGGCATCGGGCCGGTGAGGCCGAAGCCGGGCAGGTCCATGCGGATGACGCGGCGCTGGCCTTTGAGCGTGTCGGCCCAGCCATCCCAGGTGTGCAGGCTGGCCGAGGTGCCGTGCAGCAGCACGATGGGCTGTGGGTCGTTGCGGGGGCCTTCGTCGCGCAGGTGGACCTGCATGCCTTGCAGCGGCACGAACTGCGAGGGCGATGGAGCCCAGCGTGTGGTGAGGGTCTCGACCGGGCGGTCAGGGGCCCAACTCAAGGCCACGCCCACGCCCGTGGCGGCCACCAGCGCCAGCAGCACCCCGGCTGCGATCTTGCCTGCACGCATCTCATTGCTCCCTGTTGTGAAGGGACATCTTGACATGCATCACTTCCCGCGTCGCCCTCTCACCGACCGACGGTGCAGGGCCACCCCACGAATCAGGGGCGATTCAGCGATCGGCTCAACGGTAGGTCAGCAGGCCCGGCTCGCCACCTTCCAGATGTGCGTGCTCGTTGACCGACACCAGGTGCAAGCCGTCACGGCCGCTGACGATCTTGGTGATGCCGGTGTTGGCCAACGTCCAGTTGATCGTGAAGGCCTGGGCATCGCTCAGACCCAGCAGGTGCGCGCACATGACGCTGATGGTACCGCCCGAGGTGAAGACCACGGACTGGCCTTTCGGCGGTGTGGCCTGCACCAGCTCGTCCAGCGCCGTGACGCAGCGCAGCTTGAAGACGGACCAGGGCTCGGCGTACTCGTCGTCGTGGTTACCGCCCACCCAGCGGCTCACCGCGTCCTGAAAGAACTTCTGGAAGGCGCGGCGTGGGTCACCCCCCGCCGCCATGTCGGCCATCATCACAGCCTTGCTGGCGTAGCGCGGCTCGGCGACCTGGATGACGTTTTCGTGGTCGAACTCGTTGACCCCAGGCAGGATCTCCACCGGCAGACTCACCCCCAGCGCGGCCAAGGCCCCGGCAGCGGTTTCGCGGTGGCGCTGCATGGTGCCGCTGAAGACGGCATCGGGCTGCACCCCACGCGCCTGCAGCGCCCGACCGACCACATCGGACTGCTGGTGACCCAGCGGCGACAGCGCATCGTAGTTGTCACTGCCAAAGGAGGCCTGGCCGTGGCGCACGAGGTAGATGACGCCCATCTCAGCGCTTGACCCCGTACTTCATCAACTCCAGGCGGGCGATCATGCCCTTGTGGACCTCGTCCGGGCCGTCGGCCAGACGCAGTGAACGGGCCTGGTTGAAGAACATCGTCAGCGGCGTGTCGTGCGAGACACCGGCACCACCGTGGATCTGGATGGCGAAGTCCACGACGTTTTGCAGCATCGTCGGCGCAACCACCTTGATGGCCGACACATCGGTCAGCGCGCTCATCACGCCCAGGGTGTCGATCTTCCAGGCCGCTTGCAGTGTCAACAGGCGAGCCTGGTCGATGGCGACACGGCACTCGGCGATGCGCTCGCGGTTGCCACCCAGGTCGATCAGGGGCTTGCGGAAAGCGGTGCGCTCCAGACCCCGTTTGATCGCCAGCTCCAGCGACTTTTCAGCGGCGCCGATGCAGCGCATGCAGTGGTGGATGCGGCCGGGGCCCAGGCGGCCCTGGGCAATCTCGAAACCGCGACCAGGACCCGAGATGAAGTTGCCGATGGGCACGCGCACATTGTGGAAGTGCACCTCGCCGTGACCGTGCGGTTCGTCGTACTCGCCGAACACGGGCAGCATGCGCTTGATCTCGACGCCCGGGGTGTCCATGGGCACGAGCACCATGGAGTGCTGGTGGTGGCGGTCCTTGCTCTCGTCGGGCGTCAGGGCCATGAAGATGCCGATCTTGCAGCGCGGGTCGCCCACGCCGGACGACCACCACTTCTTGCCGTTCAGGACGATGTGGTCACCGTCGATCACGGCGGTGGCGGCCATGTTGGTGGCATCGGACGAGGCCACATCGGGTTCGGTCATGAAGAAGACGGAGCGGATCTCACCGGCCAGCAGGGGCTTGAGCCATTTCTCTTTCTGCTCGGCGTTGCCGTACTTCCAGATCACCTCCATGTTGCCGGAGTCGGGAGCGTTGCAGTTGAAGATCTCGGGGGCCATCATGGAGCGGCCGGTCTGCTCGGCGCTGAAAGCGTAGTCGAGCACGCTCAGGCCGGCGCCCAGTTCGGCATCGGGCAGGAAAAGGTTCCACAGACCTTCTTCGCGAGCCTTGGCCTTGAGCGCTTCGACGCGCGGCGGGATCTGCCATGCGGCCCACTCGCCGCCATGGCGCTGCTGCAAGATCCCACCCCAATGCTCGGCCTCGATGGGCGCGATGTGGGTGTCGATGAAGGACCGCACGCGTTGGGCGGTCTGGGCGGCGCGTTCACTGGGCTGAAAGTCCATGGCTGTCTCCGTATGTCTGTGAAACGATGCTACGCCGCCCCAGGCTGTGCATCAAATGATGAATTTTCATCGCAAGTCATGCACAGCGCGCATGGACTGACAGGCGGCTTCGCCCACGCAGGTGCGCATCCAGCGGTGCACGGGGTCATCCTCGCGGTCGGCATGCCAGTACATCCAGATGCCCATGGGCGGAATGGGTGCCTGCAACTCGCGCAGCACCAGTGGCAGGCCACGCGTCAGCCCGTCGGCATAGGTGCGCGGCAGGGTCAGCAAGGCACTGCTGTGAGCGACGACATTGGCGGCGGCGAAGTAATGCTGGCATCGCAGGATGACCTCACGGGGACCTCGGCCCAGGCCCGCCCACACCGGTTGCAGCGGGTCGGGGCGCTCGGGTTGCAGCGCCACCATCACATGCTGACAGGCGAAGTAGTCGTCCAGACTGACAGGGCCGGCGGCCAGCGGGTGATCGGCGTGCATCAGCACGGCCAGGGTTTCATCGGCCAGGTGCTCACCCCGGATGCGCGCGCCGACACGGCGCTGGCGGTCGATCACCAGGTCCACCTCGCCCAGCGTGAGGGTGCGCTCCAGCGCGTCGCGGGGCACACGCACACTGGTCAGGTTCACGCGGGGCGCTTCCAGAGCCAACCGCGCGATCAATGGGGGCAAGGCGATGGCTTCGAGCACGTCGCGCATGCCCACGCGCAGGGTCATGTCAAGGGTGGCGGGCTCGAAGCTGTCGGCCTGGGCCATGAGGGACTGCAGGCCGCGCAGGTGGGCCTGCACCTCGCCGATCACGCGCCGCGTCAGCTCGGTGGGCACCATGCTGTTGCCTTGGCGCACGAAGAGCGGGTCACCCCACAATCGACGCAACCGGGCCAGCGCGTGACTGACCGCCGGCTGGCTGAGGTGGAGGTGGCGGGCCGCGCCCGAGATGCCGCCGTGCTCATACACGGCGTCCATGACGCGGAACAGATTGAGGTCGAGGCGAGAGAAAGGAAGGGCCATGAGCGTGACCATACACCGCCGCCACAGCTCGCAGCTCAGCGCCTTTTTTGGCGCAATGCAACACACTCAAGCCTGAACCGCGCGCGATAATGGCGTCATGGCCGATTTCATCGGCGCTTCGGAGCAACCACCTTGGACAGTCCCCAACGGTGACCGCCCACTCCAGCCACCTGGCAGCCCTTCCTGGATGAGGGTGCAACGTCGGGTGCGGTTCGCCGGCCTGCCTCAGGCAGCCTCCGGGCGCGAACCTCGCGGGAGGGGGCGGCAACCTTGAAACCCCCATCCCTCGACCTGCGAGCGTGCACGCCCTTGAGCGCCGTGCCGCCCCTGTGCTGGAGTTCCCATGCTCAACGTGTTCACGCTGGCCAACGGCCGCCTGTTTCAGGAAGAAATCGACAGCCTCGACGGGCTGACCACCGCCCGTCCGGTCTGGGTCGATCTGGAAGATCCGTCGCCGGAAGAAAAGAGCTGGATCGCCGTGAAGTTCGGCCTCGTGCTCCCCGCTGACATCATCGACGACGACCTGGAAGAATCGGCGCGTTTCTATGAAGAAGACGGCGCGATCCACATCCGTTCCGACTTTTTGATCGACGATGACGAAGCCCCACGCAACGTGCGCGTGGCCTTCATCCTGCACGACAACGTGCTGTTTTCGGTGCACCGCGAAGACCTGCCGGTGTTCCGCCTGCTGCGCATGCGTGCACGCCGCATCCCCGCCCTGATCGAAGACGCCAAGGACGTGCTGCTCAAGCTGTACGACGCCGATGCGGAGTACTCGGCCGATACGCTCGAAGGCATCTACGACGATCTGGAAAAGGTCAGCCGCCGCGTGCTGAAAGACGAGGTCAACGACCAGGCCGCCGGTGAAGCGCTGGCCGCCATCGCGCGTCAGGAAGACTTGAATGGCCGCATCCGTCGCAACGTGATGGACACGCGCCGCGCCGTGAGTTTCATGATGCGCGCGCGCATGCTCAACGCCGACCAGTTCGAGGAAGCCCGCCAGATCCTGCGCGACATCGACTCGCTCGACAGCCACACGGCCTTCCTGTTCGACAAGATCAACTTCCTGATGGACGCCACCGTCGGTTTCATCAACATCAACCAGAACAAGATCATCAAGATCTTCTCGGTGGCCTCGGTGGCCTTGCTGCCGCCCACGCTGATCGCCAGCATCTACGGGATGAACTTCCAGCACATGCCCGAGCTGAGCCAGAAGTGGGGCTACCCGTTGGCGCTGTGCCTGATGCTGCTGTCCATCGTGACGCCGTTCTGGTTCTTCCGTCGCAAAGGCTGGTTGAAGTAAGGTGCATCGGCTGGGATTGCCGCCTCTGCCCGCCGGCCTGTGGCGGGTGATGATGGGCACCGCGCTGGTGGTGCTGAGCTTCAGCCTGCTCAACCCCGTGCTGGCCGTGCGGCTGCAAACAGCAGGCGTCAGCAACACGGCCATCGGCGGCTTTGCCATGCTGTCCTTCGTGAGCGTGGCCTTGCTGATCCCGGTGGTGCCGCATCTGTTTGCCAAGGTGGGCGTGGGCCGAGCCTACCGTCTGGGGCTGGGTTTGGAGTTGATCGCCTGCCTGGGCTACCTGCTGACCGACAGCTATGTGCTGTGGTGCGCACTGGGTCTGATGAGCGGGATGGGCGCCGCCGCCGCGTGGAACGCCACCGAAGCCCTGATTGCGCACAACGTGCCCGCCAGCCATCGCGGACGCCTGACCGGCTTCTATCAGGCCATCTTGGGCGCCGGCATGGCCGTTGGTCCCTTTCTGCCGGGCCTGCTGGGCCTGGGCCCCTTGCAGGCCAATGCCCTGGCCGCCGCTGGCCTGGCGCTGAGCCTGAGCCTGACCCTGGTGCCGGCCGTGGGGCAACTCAAAGCCATGCACGAGGACCGACAACCGATGAGCCTGCTGGCCGCCTGGCGCTTTCGACCCGCGCTGGTGTGGGCCGCCGTGGTCGGCGGGGTCTTCGAAGTCGGCCTGGGCACCATCACCACGGCCTACGGCTCCGAGATCGGACTGAAGCTGGCGGCCGCCACCTCGATTGCCGGGGCTCTGGGCATGGGCAGCTTTGCACTGCAATACCCACTGGGTTGGTTGGCCGACCAGGTAACCTCGCGCCGATTGTTCACTCTGGGGGCCGGGGTACTGGCAGCCAGTGGCGTGACCTTTGCCTTCGCCACCCAATGGCCCGCACTGATCTGGCTCTGTGCGGCCTTGTGGGGCGCGATGGGCGGCGCGCTCTACACCCTGAGCATGATCCGCGTGGCGCACGACTTTGCCGACTCCTCCGCGCTGGCCGGCACCTCTGCCATGATCGCGGGCTACACCGTGGGCGGCTCCCTCGGCCCGCTGGTCAGCGGCTGGGCCTTCGACCATGTCGGGGTGGCAGGGCAAGGTGCCTGGTTGACGCTGTTGGCCATGAGCTTGTGGTGGCTCCAGCGTCGTCCGCCTTCAGCAGCCTGAGCGCATACACGCGCACATCCCAGCTCAGCCCTGCTCCGAGGCCAGATCGCCGATCCGCTTTCCCGCCCGCTTCAGATCGCGCAACAGACTCTGCAACAAGCTGGCCGGCACGGGTTTGTGCAGCAAGGCCAATCCCTGGGCATGCGCCTCCTGCAGGCGCTCGCTGGCCGTATCGCCCGTCACCAAGGCCCCCGGCACCGTCACCCCGAGACGCGCACGCACAGCGGCCACGGCCTGTGTGCCATTTTGCAGACTGTGCAAACGATAGTCGGCCAGCACCACATCGGGCACGAAATGCGACACACACTGCAAGGCGGCCTCGGTCGAGGCCACCGCCTGGCACTGGACACCCCAAATTTCCATCAGCTCGCACATGGCCTGACGCACACCCTCATCGTCATCGATGAGCAACACCCGCAAGCCACGCAAATCCTCTTCACCCACCGGTTCCGTCGGCGCCTCAACCAGGGGCTTCAAGCCCAGCGGCAGGCTCACGCGGAATACCGTTCCCCGCCCCGGAAGCGAGGACAAGGTGACCGCCCCCCCCATGGCTTCGGTCAAGCCCTGCACAATCGCCAAACCCAACCCCAGCCCATTGCGCCGATCTCGTTGCGGATTGCCCAGTTGCTGAAAGGCCCGAAAAATCACCCCATGCGACTCGGAGGGAATGCCGATCCCTGTGTCCCACACCTCGATCACAGCCCGGCCGCCACGCTGACGCCCTGTCAACAGCACGCCACCGCGCTCGGTGTAACGGATCGCATTGAGCAGCAAGTTGCGCAAAATGAGTTCCACCAGGCCAGGGTCCGCAAACGGCACCAGCAAGGTATCCCGCATGCGCAGACTCAAGCCCTTGTCGGCGGCCCAGGGGGCGAGTTCACGCTCCATCTTGTGAAACAAGGGCTGCAGGGCAAAGCTGCGCGGCCGTGGCTGCACCATGCCCGTCTCGACCTTGGAGAAATCCAGCAAGGTGTTGAGCATCTCGCTGGCTGCGGCATTGGATGCCTGAACATGCTCCAGCAACAGCGCCTGACGCGCCGTCAAGCCCGAGCGCGCCAGTGAGCCCAGAAACAGACCGGCCGCATGCAACGGCTGACGCAAGTCATGGCTCGCCGAAGCCAGGAACAAGGTCTTGGCACGGTCAGCCTCCTCGGCGGCCTGCTGCGCCGTTTCTGCCAGCGCCCGCGCGTGCTGAGCCTGCATCGTTTGCTCCCGCAGACGACGCACCAAGTCCTCATTGTCCATCCGCAGCGCCAGCGCCCGCCCCATGGCCGCGCCCGTATGACGGGCGTACAAAGCCATCACCAGGAGGTAGAGCATCCCCCCCACCCCCAGCGACATCGTCACCGGATCCTTCACCCTCAGCAGCGCCACACACAACGGCACCATGCAACTCAGCCAGAACACCTTTGCCAGGCGCCACACGGGTGAAAACGCGAGCAAGCCCGCCGTGCTCAGGCCCGCCATCATCCCCACCACGATGTGCAGTGACGCCGGCCGTGCCGGGTCCATGAAAAACAAGGGCAACGCACCCAAGACCGAACCCAAGCCCAGGCACAACCAAGTCATCACCCGTTGATAATGTCCGGCCGTCACCTCACCCCGTGGCCCCTCGGGCCGTGGCAAGCGTCGGTGCAACACCAAGCTGACCGTACAGACCAGCGTCACGCACATGGCCCACCGCGCAACCATCAGATCATCGAGCGCGTACCAGAAAGCCACCGTCGTGAGCCAGGCGGCCAGAATCGACGCGCGCAACGCGGTGCCAACATTCGCATCCAGCAGTGCCAGTTGAGCCGCCAGCACACGTGATGTCGTCGGCGTCCAGGTGGCCGGGCCACGCAGCCAGGCCGCACCATTCATGGCGTTACCCACCCTCGCGAGAGCGCTTCGGCATAGGCCTGCTGCCGACTGGTGGCATTGAGACGCTCCGTGAGGCTGGAGACCTCCGCTCTCACCTGGTCCTCACTCAAACCCAGTTGCCTGGCAATGGCACGATTGGGCGTTCCCCGCCCAAGGTAAGACAGGATGGCTCGCTGGCGCGCACTGAGTTCGGTCTCTCCCTCCACATCGGAGGTGACCCCGGCTCGCCGGATCACTTCTGGATGTGGCACAGGCGTGGACATCTCAAACGTGCGCCGCCCTGCCAGCGCACCCCGCACAGCATCCACGATTTCGCGTGCCGAGGCCACCTTGGCCACCAAGCCGGCTGCGCCCTGTTGGCGCGCTTGCAGTAACCGGTCCTCGTCCACCTGCGCGGACATCAACAGAATCGGACATCCGGGCAACAGGCCCTGCAACTGCGCCAGATTGTCGAGCCCATGCCCATCGGGCAACTGAATGTCCAGCAGCACCAACTGCGGCAGCGGTTCTGGTTCACGCGCACACGCCAAGGCCTGCGCCCAACTGCCGGCATGACGGAACACGGCATCCGGCCAATGCTCGGCCAGCATCATCCCCAGCCCCGTGCGAAACAGAGCGTGATCGTCAACCAGCAGAAAACAGGGGGGACGCGAATTCATGGCGCATGAGCGTTTGACCAGCGTCAAGTATCTCTCGCCTCAGCAGCGTCGAACAGACCTGCTCTCACGAACAGGCCTGTTTACCCCCATCAGAGGGAAGCCCCCCTGCCAAAGAGTGCCGATCTCAGCGGGCGCGGCGCGCCTTCACGGCCTCGGACAGCACCTGCAACACCTCTTCGGAGTCGTCCCAGCCGATGCAGGCATCGGTGATGGACTGGCCGTAGGTCAGCTTGGATGCGTCGTCCTTGCCCGGCGTGAACTTCTGGGCACCTGCGCACAAATGGCTCTCCACCATGACGCCAAATACCTTCTTCGAACCACCCGCCACCTGCTCGGCAATGTCCTTGGCCACCACGACCTGACGCTCGTGCTGCTTCGAGCTGTTGGCGTGCGAGAAATCGACCATCAGCGAAGGATGCAGCTTGGCGGCTTCCAGGTCCTTGCAGGCGGCGGCCACGCTGTCGGCGTCGTAGTTCGGAGCCTTGCCGCCGCGCAGGATCACGTGGCAATCCGGGTTACCGGCGGTTTCGACGATGGCGACCTGGCCATTCTTGGCGACAGACAGGAAGTGGTGCGGACGCGAAGCCGA